>NZ_JBHYGX010000052.1:37641-39934 GCF_042739975.1 Streptomyces sp. NPDC059080 | reverse complement strand
CCCGCCACCGGAACTCCCCGCGGCGGGGGGGGGCCCGCCGCCCGGGGGGCCCCCCCGCCCCCCGCGACCGCGCTCTCCCTGTGTACGGCCGCGTCGAACAGTCGATGTGGGGAACCTGTGTGTTTGAGTTTGGCAAGTCGTTGTGTCGGGAAGTCGACAAAACGCTGAAGTGACCTCGCCGGGTGTTGTATACCAGGTGTACGAGGGTTACGGGTGGTGCGACGATGGCTCTTATGGGGGACAAGGCAAGGTTGTTGGAGACGGACCGGTTTGTGCATGCGCCCGACGAAGGGCGCACATCCGAGTTGCCGATGGACGACATGGACGCCGCGGAGGCGGCCGAGGCGTCGGAGGCCGTGACCGAGACCGGTCACCGCCGCGCCGCGGAGGCCGGCGACACCGCGGCCATGAGCGCACTGGGCGCGCTGCTGCTGCGCCGCGGGGATCTCGACGGCGCCGAGCCGTACCTGCGCTCCGCGACCGTCGCGGGCGACCGCGCGGCCGCGAACAATCTCGGCGTACTGCTGCATCAGCGGGGCTACGCGGACGAGGCGGCGGGCTGGTGGCGGATCGCCGCGGTCGCCGGTTCCGCCGCCGCCGCACACGCCCTCGGGCGCCACCACCGCGAGCGCGGCGACGAACCCGCCGCCGAGTACTGGCTGCGCCAGTCCGCCGAATCGGGCCACTGCCTGGGCGCGTACGCCCTCGCTGACCTGCTCGAACACCGCGGGGACGTCGGCGCCGAGCGATGGTTCCGCACCGCGGCCGAGCGCGGGCACCGGGAGGCGGCCTACCGCCTTGCACGGCTCGTCGAGGAGGGGCGCGGCGCGGACCGTCGTACGGCGCCCGCCTACGGCGAGCTGAGCCGGGAGGCCGAGGCCGAGCAGTGGTACCGCCAGGCCGCCGCGCGCGGACACCGGCGCGCGGCGCTCCAGCTCGGCACGTTGCGGGAGGAGCGCGGCGACGTCCAGGAGGCGGGCCGCTGGTACCTCTCCGCCGCCAAGGACGGCGAGCCGAAGGCCGCCTGCGCGCTCGGCTTCCTGCTGCGCGACGCCGGGGACACCGAGAGCGCCGCCGAGTGGTGGCGCCGCGCCGCCCAGGAAGGCGACGGCAACGCCGCCAACGCCCTGGGCGCGCTCCACGCCGACCGCGGCGAGCTGCAGACCGCGGAGCGCTGGTACCGCGCGGCGCTCGACGCGGGCGACGTCAACGGCGCCTACAACCTCGGGCTGCTCTGCGCCGAGCAGGGCCGGGCCGGGCGCGGCGAGCAGTGGTACCGCCGCGCCGCGTACGCCGGACACCGCGAGGCCGCCAACGCGCTGGCCATCCTGCTGCTCCAGCGCGGCGATGCGGCCGGTGCCGAGCCGTGGTTCTCCAAGGCGGCCGAGGCCGGGAGCGTGGACGCGGCGTTCAACCTCGGCATCCTGTTCGCCGGGCGGGGCAGCGAGCGCGCCGCGCAGATCTGGTACGAGCGGGCCGCTGCGGCCGGGCACACCGAGGCGGCGCTCCAGGTCGCGATCGCCCAGCAGCGCGACGGCGAGGACGAGGCGGCGGAGCGCAATCTGCGGTGCGCGGCGGGCGGCGGCAGCGCGGAGGCTGCGTTCCGCCTCGCCGACCTGCTGGACCGCCGGGCCCGGGAGGCCGACGAGCCCTGGCCCGCGGGCGGGGCGCGGACGCCGGACGCCGAGTCCACCCGCTGGTACGAGAAGGCGGCTGCCCTGGGGCACCGTCACGCACAGGTCCGGGTTGGCATGCTCGCGGCGGCCCGGGGTGAGACGGTCGAGGCAGCCCGCTGGTACCGCGCGGCCGCCGAGGCCGGGAGCCGCAACGGCGCCTTCAACCTCGGGCTGCTCCTGGCCCGGGAGGGGAGCCTGCCCGAGGCCGCCCTGTGGTGGCAGCGGGCGGCCCGCGACGGCCACGGCCGGGCCGCGCTCCGGCTGGCGCTGCTGGCCGCGCGGCGCGGGGCGCTGGCCGAGGCCGGGTCGTGGTGCGCGCGCGCCGTGGAGCTGGGGCCGCCGGAGGTCGCCGAGCGGGCGGCGCGGTTGCAGGAAGCGCTCCAGGAGGAGCTGAGCGCCTGACGGCGTTCCCCGGAGGCGGTCAGGCGCCGCCTCCGGGGAACGGATTTGCGCTGGTCGTCGGCGTGGGTCTAGAGTAAGCATCACAACGGCGCGGGGTGGAGCAGCTCGGTAGCTCGCTGGGCTCATAACCCAGAGGTCGCAGGTTCAAATCCTGTCCCCGCTACTGAAGACGTATGGCCGGGTTTTTTGGTGTATCAGGGGCATAGTCGGTTTGC
>NZ_JBHYGX010000052.1:21488-37631 GCF_042739975.1 Streptomyces sp. NPDC059080 | reverse complement strand
GGCAACAAAACCCCGGGGTCCATGTTAAAAACCTGCACCCCGAAAACTAACCCCACGGCCGGTTTTCTTTCGAGAATCCGGGCCTTCGTCGTATGCGCGGTCGCTTCGCTATGCCGGGGTGCGGGTATGGCAACGGGCTCGCACCCGGGCGGGGTGCGAGCCGATCAGTGGCGGGGCGGCCCGGACGGGGGCGGGCCCGCGGTTCAGGAAGTGGCGGCGCAGGTGGGGCAGAGGCCCCGGTAGGTGACCGTCACCTCGGAGACCTGGAAGCCGTACCGCTCGGGCTCGGGGAGTGCGGAGAGCGGGTCGCCGTGGAGGTGGACGTCCCGGATGGTGCCGCAGCGCGAGCACACCAGGTGCTGATGGTCGTGGTGGGCGTTGGGGTCGTAGCGCTTGGCGCGGCCGTCCGTGCTGACCTCCAGCACCTCGCCGAGCGAGACCAGCTCGCCGAGGGTGTTGTAGACGGTGGCGCGGGAGATCTCGGGGAGTCGTTCGGTCGCGCGGGCGTGCACCTCGTCGGCGGTGTAGTGGACGTGGATGCCGTCCAGCACCTCGGCGACCACGCGCCGCTGCGCGGTCAGTCGCCAGCCGCGTTCCCGAAGCCGTTCCAGTAGGTCGCTCATGCCATTCACCTATCAGTCAGATACGCCCAGGGTAACAGCGCACCGTCCATCACCGGATCGGGTACGACTTTCGGAGTCTTCTTGACTTAGACAATGTCCAATGTAGGATCGGCAGCGGCGCAAGCCAAGGGCAGGTAGCAGACTTCAGGAGGCGCACGTGTCGGTAGAGAGCACCACGGGACCGCTGACCACGGAGTCCGGAGCTCCGGTTGCGGACAACCAGAACAGCGAGACGGCCGGCCTGGGCGGACCCGGACTGATCCAGGACCAGCTCCTGATCGAGAAGCTCGCCCACTTCAACCGCGAGCGGGTCCCGGAGCGCATCGTCCATGCCCGGGGCGCCGGTGCGTACGGCACCTTCACCGCCACCGCGGATGTGACCGGGTACACCCGCGCGAAGTTCCTCTCCGAGGTCGGCAAGCAGACCGAGACGTTCCTGCGCTTCTCGACCGTCGCGGGCAACCTCGGCGCGGCCGACGCGGTGCGTGACCCGCGCGGTTTCGCGTTGAAGTTCTACACCGAGGAGGGCAACTACGACCTCGTCGGCAACAACACCCCGGTGTTCTTCATCAAGGACGCCATCAAGTTCCCGGACTTCATCCACACCCAGAAGCGCGACCCGTACACCGGCTCGCAGGAGGCGGACAACGTCTGGGACTTCTGGGGCCTGTCGCCCGAGGCGACGCACCAGGTGACCTGGCTGTTCGGTGACCGCGGCATCCCCGCGTCCTACCGCCACATGGACGGCTTCGGCTCGCACACCTTCCAGTGGAGCAACGAGGCCGGCGAGGTCTTCTGGGTCAAGTACCACTTCAAGACCGACCAGGGGATCAAGAACCTCACCGGCGAGGAGGCCGCCGAGGTCGCCGGTGAGGACCCCGACAGCCACCAGCGCGACCTGCGCGAGTCCATCGAACGCGGTGACTTCCCGACCTGGACGGTCGGCGTGCAGATCATGCCCGCCGCCGAGGCCGCGAACTACCGCTTCAACCCGTTCGACCTCACCAAGGTGTGGCCGCACGCGGACTACCCGGTCATCGAGGTCGGCAAGCTGGAGCTGAACCGCAACCCGCAGAACATCTTCGCCGAGGTCGAGCAGTCGGCCTTCTCCCCGCACCACTTCGTGCCGGGCATCGGCCCCTCGCCCGACAAGATGCTTCAGGGGCGCCTCTTCGCGTACGGCGACGCGCACCGCTACCGCGTCGGCATCAACGCCGACCACCTGCCGGTCAACCGCCCGCACGCCACCGAGGCGCGTAGCCACGGCCGGGACGGCGTCCTGTACGACGGCCGCCACGCGGGCGCGAAGAACTACGAGCCGAACAGTTTCGGCGGTCCCGTCCAGACCGGCCGTCCGCTGTGGGAGCCCGCCCAGCTCTCCGGCGCCTCCGGCGAGAGCGCGGCGCCCTCGCACGCCGAGGACGACGACTTCGTGCAGGCAGGCAACCTCTACCGCCTGATGTCGGAGGACGAGAAGGAGCGGCTGGTCAACAACCTCGCGGGCTTCATCGCGAAGGTCTCCCGCGACGACATCGCCCAGCGCGCGATCGACAACTTCCGCAAGGCGGACGCGGACTACGGCAAGCGGCTCGACGCCGCGGTCCAGGCACTGCGCGGCTGACCGGCCACCCCGCGCGCCGGACCGCCTCCCTCCGGGGCGGGCGGCCCGGCCGCGGGCGGCCACCCGCTTGCCGTACCAGCCGAAGAGGCCGGATGCCACCTGGGCTCCGGCCTCTTCGTGCGTCTTCCGGCGGACGCTCCCCGGGTGCGGCGCCGCTCAGCTGCGGGCGTCGCCCACGTACGAGAGCAGATCGTCGTGGAGCAGGCCGTTGGAGGCCGCGGCGTTGCCGCTGTGCGGGCCTGGTACGCCGTCCAGCCCGGTGAAGCGGCCACCGGCCTCCTGCACCACGACGGCGCACGCCGCCATGTCCCACAGCGACAGTTCCGGCTCCGCGCAGATGTCCACCGAGCCCTCGGCGACCATCATGTACGGCCAGAAGTCGCCGTACGCGCGGGTCCGCCAGCAGTCGCGGCTCAGGTCGAGGAAGCCCGGCAGCTTGTCGCGCTCCTCCCAGCCGGTCAGCGACGAGTACGCGAACGAGGCGTCCCGGATGCTGCCGACCTCGGAGACGCGCAGACGGCTGGCGGAGGTCAGACTGCGGCCGGTGAAGGCGCCCAGCCCCTCGGCCGCCCACCAGCGACGGCCCAGGGCCGGGGCGGAGACGATGCCGACGACCGGGCGGTCGCCGCCCTCGCCCCGTTCCATCAGCGCGATCAGGGTGGCCCAGACCGGGACGCCGCGCACGTAGTTCTTGGTGCCGTCGATCGGGTCGATGATCCAGCGCCGCGGACCGGCGCCCTCGATGGAGCCGAACTCCTCGCCGAGGACGGAGTCGCGCGGCCGGGCCCGCTGGAGATGGCCCCGGATCAACTCCTCGGCGGCCTTGTCCGCCTCGCTCACCGGCGTCATATCCGGTTTGGTCTCCACCTTGAGGTCGAGCGCCTTGAACCGCTCCATGGTGGCGGCGTCCGCGGCGTCCGCGAGGACGTGTCCGAGACGGAGATCATCGTGATAGTCGGGCATGTACGAACAGTATCGACTGGTATGCGCGGACAGCCACACGGCCGGGCTCCGCCGGGCGGATAGGCCCCGGACGGCCGCACGCGGTGCCCCTTGACTGTCCCTGGCGGCACCTCAATTCTGTGCGCACACCGGTCATATGGGGCCGGGGCGTGTCGGCCCCGCTGTCAGTGCGCCGAGCCCGACAGTTGCAGGCCGATGATGCCCACGATGACGAAGGCGATGGAGACGAGCTTCAGGGTGGAGACCAGGTCGCCGAGGAAGATCATGCCGTAGACGGCGGTACCGGCGGCGCCGATGCCCGTCCACACCGCGTACGCCGGGCCGACGTCCAGCTTCCGCAGCGACAGCGTCAGCAGGCCGAAGCTGCCGAGCGCGAACGCGGCGAACGCGATGGTCGGCCAGAGGCGGGTGAAGCCGTGGGACAGCTTGAGACAGACCGCGAAGCCGGTCTCCAGCAGCCCCGCCACCACGACGAGCAGCCACGCCATGTCCCCTGCCTCCGTCCGTCGCTGACCGCTTCGTCCGCCTCGGTGTGATTATGCAGTTACCCCGGACGGTGGGCAGGAGATTGCGTTGCTCAGTCGCCCTCGCGTCGCTCGCGGGTCGCCAGCAGCCGGCGCAGCGAGTACAGCCGTGCCGGATCGGCGTGCCCCTCGGCGACCCAGCCGTCCAGCGCGCAGTCCGGCTCGTCGTGGCTGCACGCACGCGGGCAGCCGTCGGTGCCCGGCACCAGATCGGGGAAGGCCAGCACCACCCGCGCGGGGTCGACGTGATGCAGCCCGAAGGAGCGCACACCCGGCGTGTCGATCACCCAGCCGCTGTCGTCGGGCAGCGGCAGCGCGAGCGCCGAGGTGGTGGTGTGGCGGCCGCGGCCGGTGTGCGCGTTGACATGGCCGGTGGCCCGGCGGCGGTCCGGTACCAGGGCGTTGACCAGCGTCGTCTTGCCCACGCCGGAGTGCCCGACGAAGGCGGTCATCCGGCCCGCCAGCCGCTCGCGGACCTGGTCGGCGGCGGAACCGTCGGCCAGCTCGTCGCGGTTGGTGACGAGATAGGGGACGCCGAGCGCGCCGTACGACGCGAGGAGGGTGTCTGCCGGGGCGAGATCGGACTTGGTGAGTACGAGCAGCGGATCGAGCCCCGCGTCGTACGCCGCCACCAGACAGCGGTCGATCAGCCGGGGGCGCGGCTCCGGGTCGGCGAGGGCGGTGACGATGGCGAGCTGATCGGCGTTGGCGACGACGACGCGCTCGTACGGATCGTCGTCGTCGGCCGTCCGGCGCAGCGTCGAGGTGCGCGGCTCGACCCGCACGATGCGGGCCAGGGTGTCCTTGGCGCCGCTGAGGTCGCCGACCACCGCGACCCGGTCGCCGACGACGGCGCTCTTGCGGCCCAGCTCACGGGCCTTCATCGCGGTGACCTTGCGGTCGTCGATGAGGACGGTCAGCCGCCCCCGGTCGACGGTCAGGACCAGGCCCTCGCTGGCGTCCTCGTGCTTGGGGCGGATGTTGGTACGCGGGCGGTTGCCCTTGCGGTTCGGGCGGACCCGGACGTCGTCCTCATCGGGGTTCTTGCCGTAGCGGCGCATGGCGGCGGAACCCTCAGCCTCTCCGGGCGGCCGGTGTGGCCGGGTCGAGCATCGCGTTCCACAGGGCGGGGAAGTCCGGCAGGGTCTTCGCGGTCGTCGCGACGTTCTCCACCTCCACCCCCTCGACGACGAGGCCGATGAGCGCCGCGGCGGTCGCCAGGCGGTGGTCCTCGTACGTGTGGAAGACGCCGCCGTGCAGCGGGCGCGGACGGATGTGCAGGCCGTCGGCGGTCTCGGTGACGTCACCGCCGAGGTTGTTCAGCTCCTTGGTGAGCGCGGCGAGGCGGTCCGTCTCGTGGAGCCGCAGATGGGCGACGCCGCGGAGCGTGGACGGGGAGTCGGCGAGGGCCGCGACGGCGGCGATACCGGGGGTCAGCTCGCCGACCTCGCCGAGATCGACGTCGATGCCGTGGATCGCGCCGCCGCCGGTGAACGTCAGCCCGGCGTCGGTCAGCTCACAGGAGCCGCCCATCGCGGTGAAGATCTCGCGCAGCGCGTCACCGGGCTGCGTGGTGTGCGCCGGCCAGTCCGGGATGGTGACGCGGCCGCCGGTGACCAGCGCCGCGGCCAGGAACGGCTGGGCGTTGGAGAGGTCCGGCTCGACGACGAGATCCCGGCCCAGCAGGGCGCCCGGGGTGACCCGCCAGACGTTCGGCTCGCCGCCCGCCTCCGGGGTGTCGACCTGGGCACCCGCGGCGCGCAGCATGTCGACCGTCATGCGGATGTGCGGCATGGACGGCAGTGCGGCGCCGGTGTGGCGCACCTCCACGCCCTGGTTGAAGCGGGGCGCGGAGAGCAGCAGTGCGCTGACGAACTGGGACGAGGAGGAGGCGTCGATGGCGACCGGGCCGCCGTCGAGGGTGCCGGTGCCGTGCACCGTCATGGGGAGCGCGCCGCGGCCGTCGTCGTCGATCCGGGCGCCGAGGGCGCGCAGCGCCTCGATGACCCCGCCCAGCGGACGCTCGTACGACCGCGGGTCGCCGTCGAAGCGGACCGGGCCGTCGGCGAGCGCGGTGACCGGCGGCAGGAAGCGCATGACCGTACCGGCGTTGCCGACGTCGACGGTGGCCGGGCCGCGCAGACCGGCCGGGATGATCCGCCACGCCTCGCCGCCACCGGGCTCGGCGGAGCTGGAGGAGGCGGTCTCCTCGATGCCGACGCCCAGGGTGCGCAGCGCCTCGGCCATCAGGAGCGTGTCGCGGGAGCGGAGCGGGCGGCGCAGCCAGCCCGGATCGGCGGCGAGGGCGGCGAGCACCAGACCGCGGTTGGTGACCGATTTCGAGCCGGGCACGGTGACGGTCGCGTCGACCGCCCCCGACGCGACGGGGGCGGGCCAGAGGGCGGGGAGTGCGGTGCTCTCGGTCATGCCCTCACTTTAATCGCTGGGCAAGGGTGCCCATCCTGATCAAAAACGGTGCGACTGTGACGTACCTGCGTCGCACACCGCGCTGATCAGGCAACTATCCCGTCGCGCCGCCGCCCGCGGCGTCCGCGGTGCGCACGATCGAGGGATACGCACCCGGGGAGGCCCGGTTTCGCGACGGTACGGGCCGGATCGGCCGCCTACACGGTCCGCCGCCGGGCCGCCGCGGGCGCGGGTCAGGCGCCGAGCAGCCAGCGGCCGCCGCCGAACAGCGAGCAGAGCGTCACCACATGGAACAGCCCGATCCAGACGAACGCCGGGGCGTGCGTCAGCCGGGCCAGCTGATCGGGGTCGGAGTCCGGCGCACCGCTCGGCGACCCCGGACGCAGCGCGGGGCCACGGCGGCGCTTGCGCTGGAGCTCGAACACCGGCCGGACGCCGCCGAGCAGCAGGAACCACACCGCCGCGTACGCGAAGGCCGCCTGGACGTCGGCGGGTGTCAGCCAGGAGACGAGGAGGAAGGCGGCGCCCGTCAGGACGACGGTGAGCACCCCGTAGGCGTTGCGGATCATCATCAGCATGGCGAGGAGCAGCAGCGTCGCGCCCCACAGCAGCGCCGTGATGTGGCCCGCCGCCAGCAGCGCGGCGCCCGCCAGCCCCAGCAGGGACGGGGTGATGTACCCGGCCGCCGCGGTCAGGATCATGCCGAGACCGGTCGGTTTGCCGCGTGAGACGGTCAGACCGGAGGTGTCGGAATGCAGCCTTATGCCCTCCAGGCGACGGCCGGTGAGCAGCGCCAGCAGGCCGTGGCCGCCCTCGTGGGCGATGGTCACCGCGTTCCGGGCCAGCCCCCAGGCCGGGCGCGGCAGGACGGCCGCCAGCGCCACCACTCCCGTCGCGACCACCAGCCAGACCGGCGGGTCGGGCTGGGTCCCGAAGAGGCGGCTCCCTATGTCGGTGAGGCGATCGGTGTCCATGTCGTCCCTGTCGTCCCTTCGTGTGGCCTGGCAGTGTGGCACGCCTGCCCGGACGGTACGCGGCGGGCCGCGTGGACGGGGCGCGGAGGGGGAGCGGGGGCGCGTCCGGCGGGCCGGACACCGGGTCCGGCACCGGGGAGCGCGGCGGCCTACCCTGGTGGGTCAGCAGGTCAAAGGGGTGGATTGCCGTGTGTGGCAGGTATGCAGCGAGTCGCGGACCCGAGGAGCTGACGGAGATCTTCGGGATCCGGCACCTGGAGCCCAAGGAGACGCTCGCGCCGGACTACAACATCGCCCCGACCGTCCCCGTACAGGCGGTCCTGGAGCGCCCCCTCAAGGGCGCCGCGGCCCAGGCGTTCCCCCCGGGGATGCCGGTGCGACAGCTGCGGACGCTGACCTGGGGCCTGGTGCCGTCCTGGTCGAACTCGCCGGACGGCGCCGCGCGGATGATCAACGCGCGGGCCGAGACGGTCCACGAGAAGCCGTCTTTCCGGCAGGCATTCGCCGCCCGCCGCTGCCTGCTCCCCGGGGACGGCTATTACGAGTGGGTGACCGCCCCCGAGGAGCGGGAACTGGAGGAGCGCGGGGTGAAGAAGCGCCCCCGTAAGCAGCCGTACTTCGTGACGCCCGCCGACGGCTCGGTGATGGCGATGGCCGGCCTGTACGAGTTCTGGCGCGACGCCACGCTGCCCGCCGACCATCCGCGGGCCTGGTGGGTGACGTGCGCGGTCATCACCACGGCGGCCGAGACCACGCCGCTGGCCGGGGCGGACGGCGGCGAGGGGCCGCAGTCGCTCGCCGACATCCACCCCCGGATGCCGCTGGTGATGACCCCCGACCGCTGGGACGCCTGGCTCGACCCGTCCCCCACCGACCCCGACGGGCTGCTCCCCCTGCTCGCGCCGCCCCCGGCCGGTCTGATGCGCGCGTACCCGGTGCCGACGGCCGTCAGCAACGTCCGCAACAACGGCCCGGAACTGCTCACCGAACTCGACGGGCCCGAAGTCGGCACCTTGTTCTGATCCGATTGTTCTGATCCGAAGGGCGGCCCCCCGGGAGGCCGGGGCCGCGGGCCCCGGGGCGGGTGCCTTCTGGGGGCCTCCCCTCGGGCGTGCCGTTTCTCCCGTCCCGCCCCGGGGCGGGCCCGTGCGGCCGAGGCGTCTCCGGGGCGGCAGGATGGGCGTATGACTTCCGGTGTGCACGAGAGCGAGATGGTCGCCACGCCCACGGGCGAGGCGCGGATCACCTGGTTCCGGGCGCCCGTACCGGCCCGGGCGGTGCTGGCGGTCAGCCACGGCGCCGGGGGCGGTATCGAGGCGCGTGACCTGCGGGCGCTGGCCGCCGCGCTGCCCACTCGCGGCTACACCGTCGCGCTCGTGGAACAGCCGTGGCGGGTCGCCGGGAAGAAGGTGGCGCCCGCTCCCAAGACCCTCGACGCCGGATGGACGGCGCTGTGGCCGGCCCTGGAGAAGCCCGGACTGCCGGTCGTCGCGGGCGGGCGCAGCGCGGGGGCGCGGGTCGCCTGCCGCACCGCGCGCGAACTGGGCGCGCACGCCGTCCTCGCCCTCAGCTTCCCGCTGCACCCGCCGGGCCGCCCGGAGAAGTCCCGCGTCGACGAACTGACCGCCTCCGGGGTGCCGACCCTCGTCGTCCAGGGCGGCCGGGACCCCTTCGGGCGCCCCGAGGAGTTCCCGCCCGGTACGGAGCTGCGGGAACTGCGGGAGGTCGCCCACGGCGACCACGGCTTCGCGGTGCCCAAGCGGGCCGGTGTCACCGAGGACGCATCGATGACGACGCTGACGGACGCGGTGGCGGAGTGGCTCGACGGCCTCTTCGGCTGAGCCGCGGCGCGCGGGCCCGCGGCCCCGTCGACCGGCAACCCCGCGCCCCCGGCGCGCCGTCTCACTCCGAGCGCCCCCGGGGCCGGGCGCGGACATGCATCCGCTCGCCCTGGCGGCCGAAGAGGCTGAGCAGCTCCACCGGCTTGTCGTCCGCGGGCCCGAACCAGTGCGGCAGCCGGGTGTCGAACTCGGCCGCCTCGCCCGCCCTCAGCTCCACATCGCGGTCGGCCAGCAACAGCCGCAGCCGCCCCGACAGGACGTACAGCCACTCGTACCCCTCGTGCGTGCGCTGCTCGGGCGGGCCCGGGACCGGGTCGACGACGAGTTTGAACGCCTGGAGGGCGCCCGGTTGCCGGGTCAGCGGCACGAACGTCATGTGTGCCCGGCGCTGCGGCACCGCCCGCACCCGGGGGTCGCCCACCTCCGGGGCGCCGACCAGTTCGTCCAGCGGCACCTGATGGGCGCGGGCCAGCGGCAGCAGCAGCTCCAGGGTGGCGCGGCGGCGCCCGGACTCCAGGCGGGAGAGGGTGCTGACCGAGATGCCCGTCACCTCCGACAGCGCGGCCAGGGTCACCGAGCGCTCCTGCCGCAGCCGCCGCAGCCGCGGCCCGACCTCGCCGAGCACCCGTTCGTACGCGTCATCCGTCATGTCCCCATTGCCGAAGCGGCAACGCGCTTTGTCAACCGCCGCCCGCAGCGGGCCGTCGCGAAAAGGCGCCGCGGGCCGGGAATGCGGCGCGGGGTGCGGCTGTTGACCGTGGCGTAGGACGTCCGTACACCACTCGCGCAGTACGAGGAATGGGAGCCCGCCGCATGGGAATCGCCTGCCCCGCTCGTCCCGCCGCCGACCTGCGGTGGCCGCAGACGCAGGTACCGCAGACCGCTCCGGCTGGAGCGGCGGCGGCCCGGGATCGTCGTCTATTCTCCGAATCGAGTGGATCCGCATACGGGTCCGTCACGGTGATGGAGGAGGTGGGTCCGGTCACCGGTACCGACGCAGGGACCGACGGCACGGCACAGGAGCACACCGTGGACCGGAAGGAGAGCGCCACCGAGCGCAACGCACGCTTCGAGCGCGACGCCCTCACCTTCCTGGACCAGATGTACTCCGCCGCGCTGCGCATGACGCGCAATCCGGCCGACGCGGAGGACCTGGTGCAGGAGACGTATGCCAAGGCGTACGCGTCCTTCCATCAGTTCCGGGAAGGCACCAACCTCAAGGCGTGGCTCTACCGCATCCTGACCAACACCTTCATCAACTCCTACCGCAAGAAGCAGCGTGAGCCGCAGCGCAGCGCGGCGGAGGAGATCGAGGACTGGCAGCTGGCGCGCGCCGAGTCGCACATGTCCACCGGACTGCGCTCCGCCGAGTCGCAGGCGCTCGACCACCTGCCCGACTCCGATGTGAAGGCCGCACTCCAGGCCATTCCGGAGGAATTCCGCATCGCGGTCTATCTCGCGGACGTCGAGGGCTTTGCGTACAAGGAGATCGCGGACATCATGGGGACACCCATCGGCACGGTGATGTCCCGTCTGCACCGCGGCCGGCGCCAACTGCGCGGCATGCTGGAGGACTACGCCCGGGAGCGAGGGCTGGTCCCGGCCGGGGCAGGGGCCGCCGCGCAGGCACCGCAGCCGCACGACCGGAAAGGCTCGGGATCATGAGCTGCGGAGATCCGCACGACAAGGACTGCTCCGAGGTGCTCGACCACCTCTACGAGTATCTCGACCGTGAGATGCCGGAGGGGGAGTGCGAGAAGTTCCAGGTGCACATCGACGAGTGCTCGCCGTGCCTGGAGAAGTACGGTCTCGAACAGGCAGTCAAGAAGCTTGTCAAGCGCTGCTGCGGCCATGACGACGTCCCCCGCGACCTGCGGTCCAAGGTCATGGGCCGGATCGATCTGATCCGGGCCGGTGAGACCGTCCCCGAGGTCAGCGTCCTCGACCAGGCCCGTCACGACGAGGCCCGGAACGACGACACCACCGGCGCCCGGGGCGCGGACAGTGCGGCCGACGCCGCCGCGTCCCCCGCCGAAGCGGCGGAATCCGCCGATGCACGTACCGAGGCAGCGCGCGCCGAATAACGCCGCGTATCACCCGAAGGGATGAGCAGCGGGGCTTTTCTCCCCCCTCGACCCCCGATGCGCCGACGCGTCCGCCCGACCACCTCTATCCTCGCCGCACCCCCGCACCGCGCATGACGCCGCGCGGAATCGGGCCATGGTCTCGGGGAGGAGGGCGTGATGCGGGCACTGCCGTCGGCCGCGCGTGGCTGCATCGCAGGGGCCGTCCTGGCCACGGCGGTGTGCGCCGCCCCGGCCGTCCGGCTCGGGCCCGGCGCCCCCTGGGCGGATGCCGCCGCCCTCGCCGCCCTCCACGCCGGCTGCGAGACGGTGCGCCACCGCCCGCTCCCGGGTATCCCGGTCCCGGCCGGTACCGGACCCTTCCTCACGGCGCTGCCCGTCCTGCTGGCCGGGGCGTTCCTGCTGCCACCGCCGCTGGCTGCGCTGACCGCCGTCCCGGGCGCGCTGCTGGCCCCGGCCGACGAGCCCTCGCGCACCGCCCGCCGCATCTGGCACGCGGCCGGACTCGCCCTCGCCTGCTGGGCCGCCGCCCGGCTCTTCGACGTCGCCGGACCACGTTCGCTCACCGCCCCGCACTTCCCCTGGGTGCTGCTGCCCGCCCTCGCCGCCGCGACCGTCTTCTGCACCGTACTCACCGCCCTCGACGGCGCGGTACGGGTCACCGCCGAGGGGCAGCCGCCGCGCACCGCCTGGCGCGGTCTGCTGCGTGGCGCCCTCGGCCCGCATCTGGTGCACGGCCTCGCCGGGCTGATGACGGCGGTGCTCTGGCGCAGCGCGTACGGCCCGGTGGCGGCGCTGCTGGTGCTGCCGCCGATGTACCTCTCCTGCTGGGTCTTCGCCCAGTATCACCAGGAGCGCATCGCCCACCGGGCCACGATCCGCGCACTGGTGCAGGCCGTCGACATCAAGGACCGCTACACCCGCGGCCACGGCGAACGCGTCGGCCGCGCCTCCGTGATGATCGCCCGGGAGCTGGGCCTGGCCGAGGACCGTACGGAGGTGTTGCGGATCGCCGGGATCCTGCACGACGTCGGCAAGCTCGGCGTTCCCACCCGGCTGCTCCGCAAGGAGGGTCCGCTCACCTCTCAGGAACGCTCCCTGATCGAACTGCACCCCGAGTACGGCCACGAGATCGTCCGGGGCATCGGCTTTCTCGGGGAGGCGCGGGAGGCGATCCTCCACCACCACGAGCGGCTCGACGGCCGCGGCTACCCCTACGGCCTCAGGGGCGGGCAGATCCCCGAGTGCGCCCGGGTGGTGGCCGTCGCCGACGCCTTCGACGCGATGACCTCCACCCGCTCCTACCGCCGGGCCCGCCCCGTCCCGGCCGCAGTCGCCGAGCTGCGCAAATGCGCTGGGAAGCAGTTCGACCCGCGGATGGTGCGGGCGCTGGCCGCCGCCCTGGAGCGGCACGGCTGGCACCCGGACCTGATCATGTCGGCCGACCCGGACCCCGACCCGGACCCCGACCCGGACCCCGACTCCGACCCCGACCCCGCCCCCGCCCTGCCGCGTCCCACGGGCGGCCCGCCCCCGGGGCCCCAGCTCCCCGCGCCCGGATCGCGCCGTGGCGGTAGCGGCGCGCCGCGCGGCCGGCACGCCGCCCCGCGCGGTGGCCGCGCCCGGCATCACCCCGGCCGGTCCGGTGACGCGTGAGCGGCCCGGCGGCCCGCCCGGACACCCTGCCGCCCCCGGGGACGGCGCATCCCGGCGACGCCCCCCGGCGGGCGGCCCGGCCCGCCACAGGCGCCGCCCTCGCCGTGGCGATCCGTACGACCGCGACCGGTCTCGGGCTCTGGGCCCTCGTCCACACCCTGCGGTCCGGTGTCGCGCAGCCCGGTGTCGCGCTGGCCTTCGGGGCGCTGATCGCCGTGGGCGAGCTGGCCCGGCAGGGGCTCGCCGGGGCGCACCGGGCGCCCGAGGAGCGGGCACGCGCGCCCCTGGGCGCGGCGGGCGCGCTGGCGTACGCGCTGCTCGGCGAGGTGGCCGGGGTGCCCGCCACGCACGGCCCGGCGCAGGCCCTCGTGGTGGCCGGCGCCGCGGGCCTGGTGGGCCTGGTGCCGCGGCCTGGCCGCGGACCAGCCGGCGACCGGCTGGCGCGGCACCTGCTGACCTGCGGTTTCGCCGCGACCTGTGTGCAGCCCCTGCACGCCGCCGGGCCCCTCGCCTCCTGGGCGGGCCGGGGCCATGTGCCGCCCCTGGTGCTGCTCGGGCTGCTGGCGCTCACCGCGCTGGGCGACGCGGTCCTCGCCGCCGCGTTCGCCCGCGCCCGCAGCGGCCGCCCGTACGGGGCGCTGCTGCGCGGGGAGCTGCGGGCGTCCGGCGGCATCGGCCCGGCGATCGGCGCGACCGGCGTGGTCATCGCGCTGGCCACGGCGGTCGCCGGGCTGTGGGCGCTGCCGGTGTTCTCGCTGCCGCTGCTGCTGACCCAGTGCGCGCTGCGCCGCTGCGCGGCCGCCCGGGCCACCTGCCGCCAGACCATCGTCTCCCTGGCCCGCGCCACCGAGATCGCTGGGCACACTCCGCCAGGCCACGCCCACCGGGTCGCCGCCCTCAGCCGGGCGGTCGGCGGCGAGCTGGGGCTGCGCGAGCCCGATCTGGATCTCCTGGAGTACGCCGCGCTGATGCACGACATCGGGCAGCTGTCGCTCGTCGACCCGGTGCCGTCGGGCGCGACCGCGCCGCTGCCGCCCGCCGAACAGCGCCGGATCGCCCTGCTCGGCGGCGCCGTCGTCCGGCAGACCGGCGTCCCCGCGGAGGTCGCCGTGATCGTCGAGCGGCAGGCCGATCCGTACCGCGAGCAGCCGGTCACCGCGCGCATCGTGCGGACCGTCAACGCGTACGACGACTGGGCGGGGCGGACGGCCGGGCCCGGCGGGGCGCCGTGGGCGCTGGAGCGGCTGCGGCTGGCGGTCGGGCGGGACTTCGAGACGGGCGTCGTGGAGGCGCTCGCGAGGGTCCTGGCCCGCGGCGGCCGCACCACGTGAGGCCCGCGGCGCCACAGCCTTCCCCAGAGTTCCGCCCCTGGTGAACGCACCGGGGAACCCATGGGTAATGAGCGCCCGCCGAGATGGGCATGGTTGGATGCGAAGGAAGCCCCGTCGAGGGGATTCAGGGGGAGCACGCAGGGCAAGGGAGCCGCAGGGGCCCCGGCGAGAACGCTGAGGCCGACGGCAATCTGTGGCAGGTTGCCAGTGGGCCCCCGGGCGGCCCCGGGCGCCGCTCGGGACACCACCTCCAGCGGCATCGAGCAACCAGCAGGCGGGAATCGTGAAGATCTTCGGCAAGGTACGGCACCGGCCCTCCGCCTCGTGGCGGCAGGCGACCGACCGGGCTTTCACGCTGATCGGCGACGGCCGTTACGACGACGCGGGCGCGCTGCTGACGCGCGCCGCCGACATGGAGCCGTGGCTCTCGGAGTCCTGGTTCAACCTCGCGCTGCTGCACAAATTCCGGCACGACTGGGAGCAGGCCAGGGCCGCGGGGCTGCGTGCGGTGGCCCTGCTCGACCGTTCCCCGGGCGCGCCCGACTGGTGGAACGTCGGCATCGCCGCCACCGCCCTCCAGGACTGGCCGCTGGCCCGCCGCGCCTGGCAGGCGTACGGCCTGAAGGTCCCCGGCGGCGGGGTCGCGCAGAGCGAGCCGTCCGGGATGGCGCTGGGCAGCGCAGCGGTCAGGCTGTCGCCCGAGGGTGAGGCGGAGGTTGTCTGGGGCCGCCGCCTCGACCCGGCCCGTATCGAGGTGCTGTCCATCCCGCTGCCGTCCTCCGGGCGGCGCTGGGGCGAGGTGGTGCTGCACGACGGCGTCCCGCACGGCGAACGCACCACCGCCGCCGGGCCCTCGTACCCGGTCTTCGACGAGATCGAGCTGTGGGCGCCGTCGCCGGTGCCCACCTGGGTCGTCCTGCTGGAGGCCGCCACCGAGGCGGACCGGGACGCGCTGGAGCGGCTGGCGGCGGACGCCGGGTTCGCCGCCGAGGACTGGTCGTCGTCGGTGCGGCTGCTGTGCCGTACGTGCTCGGAGTCCAGCATGCCCAGCGACGAGGGCGACGGCGAGCACCTGGATCCGCACGACCACAGCGAACCGGGCCACCCCGGGCCGCTCGGCCACCGCACCACGGGCTCCGGTTCGCTCTGGGTGCCCGAGCGGGAGTGCGGCATAGCGGCGCCCGCCGCCCTGGTGCGCGGGCTGCTGGACGGCTGGGTCGCGGACAGCCCGGACACCCGAGAGTGGCGTGATCTGGAAGAGGTCTGCTGACCGCCTCGCCGCCCCCGTAGGCTGGAGGGCGACTAATCAGGGTTCCAAGGAAGGCGTACGGCGGAGATGGCCCAGCAGCCTGTGTTTGATCAAGACGGTGAGCAGCGCGTGGACGAGTTCGTCGACGACACGACGGACGCGGCGGAGCGGGAGAGCGCTCACCGTGAGCGGGGCACCTCCCGGCCGATCACGGTTGTCGGCAACCCCGTGCTCCACAAGGAGTGCCGGGACGTCACGGAGTTCGGCGACGGGCTGACGCAGCTGATCGACGACATGTTCGCCAGCCAGCGCACCGCCGAGGGCGTCGGCCTGGCCGCCAACCAGATCGGTGTGGACCTCAAGGTCTTCGTCTACGACTGCCCGGACGACAACGGCGTCCGCCACGTCGGCGCGGTCTGCAACCCCGTCCTCGACGAACTCCCGTCCGCCCGCCGGGTGCTGGACGACTCCAACGAGGGCTGCCTGTCGGTGCCCGGCGCCTATGCCGAGCTGGCCCGCCCCGACTACGCCGTCGTCCGCGGCCAGGACGCCCAGGGCAACCCGATCTCCGTCGAGGGCACCGGCTACTTCGCGCGCTGCCTCCAGCACGAGACCGACCACCTCTACGGCTACCTCTACATCGATCGCCTCTCCAAGCGGGAGCGGAAGGGCGCGCTGAAGCAGATGGCCGAGCAGGAGCCGCGCTACCCCGTCGTCGCCAACGACTGACGGCGCACCGGCCGGAAACGCCGAGCGGGGGGGGGGGGGGGGGGCGGGGCGGCCCCCTGCGGGCGGCCGGGTGGGGGAGATCTCGGGGTAGTTCGGGCGGAGAGACAGACCACTCACGCGC
>NZ_JBHYGX010000052.1:15192-21478 GCF_042739975.1 Streptomyces sp. NPDC059080 | reverse complement strand
CTGCCGCGCGCACCCCCGTCCGACCCACCGTCTGCCCGCCCCCCCGGCCGAACCCGCGGGGGGCGCGGTGACCCCACCCCCGCCCCCGGCCCGCTCGTGGTGTGTGCCCTAGAAGTCGTCGTCGAACGAGACCGAACCCTCGACGGCGACCTGGTAGGCCGACGCCCGCCGCTCGAAGAAGTTCGTCAGCTCCTGGACGTTCTGCAGCTCCATGAAGGAGAACGGGTTCTCCGAGCCGAAGACCGGCGTGAAGCCCAGGCGCTGGAGCCGCTGGTCGGCGACGCACTGCAGGTACTCGCGCATCGACGCGGAGTTCATGCCCGGCAGGCCCTCACCGCACAGGTCGTGCGCGAACTGCAGCTCGGCCTCGACGGCTTCCTTGAGCATCGCGGTGATCTGCTGCTCCAGCTCCGCGTCGAAGAGCTCCGGCTCCTCGTTGCGGACGGTGTCGACGACCGAGAACGCGAAGTCCATGTGCATCGTCTCGTCGCGGAACACCCAGTTGGTGCCGGTGGCCAGGCCGTGCAGCAGGCCGCGGGAGCGGAACCAGTACACGTAGGCGAACGCGCCGTAGAAGAACAGGCCCTCGATGCAGGCGGCGAAGCAGATGAGGTTGAGGAGGAAGCGGCGGCGGTCGGCCCGGGACTCCAGGCGGTCGATGGACTCGACGGAGTCCATCCACCGGAAGCAGAACTCCGCCTTCTCCCGGATGGACGGGATGTTCTCGACGGCGGCGAACGCGGCGGCGCGGTCGTCCGGGTCGGGCAGATAGGTGTCGAGCAGCGTCAGATAGAACTGGACGTGCACGGCCTCCTCGAAGAGCTGACGGCTCAGGTAGAGCCGCGCCTCGGGGGAGTTGATGTGCTTGTACAGCGTCAGCACCAGGTTGTTGGAGACGATCGAGTCACCGGTGGCGAAGAACGCCACCAGGCGGCCGATCAGGTGCTGCTCGCCCGGGGAGAGCTTGGCGAGGTCGGTGACGTCGGAGTGGAGGTCGACCTCCTCGACGGTCCAGGTGTTCTTGATCGCGTCGCGGTAGCGGTCGTAGAAGTCCGGGTACCGCATGGGCCGCAGGGTCAGCTCGAAGCCCGGGTCGAGGAGGTTCTTCGTGCCGGTGGTCGCGGTGTGGGCCGCGGCGGCGTCAGGGGTGAGGGTGGTGTCGGGCATTACTGGCAGGCCTCGCAGGACTCGGGGTTTTCCAGGGAGCAGGCGACCGCTTCGGGGTCGGCCACCGGCAGCTGCGCGGGGACGGCCGCGCGGGCGGACTGCGCGATCCGGGTCGCCGGACGCGAGCGCAGGTAGTACGTGGTCTTGATGCCGCGCTTCCAGGCGTAGGCGTACATCGAGCTGAGCTTGCCGATGGTCGGCGACGCCATGAAGAGGTTCAGCGACTGGCTCTGGTCGAGGTACGGCGTCCGGGCCGCGGCCATGTCGATCAGCGCGCGCTGCGGGATCTCCCAGGCGGTGCGGTACAGCGCCCGGGTCTCCTCGGGGATCCAGGAGACGTCCTGGATCGAGCCGCTGGCGTCGCGCAGCGCGTCCCGGGTGCGGGCGTCCCACAGTCCCAGCGCCTTCAGCTCCTCGATCAGGTACGCGTTGACCTGGAGGAACTCGCCGGAGAGGGTTTCGCGCTTGAAGAGGTTGGAGACCTGCGGCTCGATGCACTCGTAGACGCCCGCGATGGAGGCGATCGTCGCGGTCGGGGCGATGGCCAGCAGCAGCGAGTTGCGCATACCGGTCTCGGCGACGCGGGCGCGCAGCGCGGCCCAGCGGTCCGCCCAGAGCGGCTCGGCGTCCGGGTAGTGGTCGGGGTGGAGCACTCCGCGGGCGGTACGGGTCGCCGACCACGCCTGGTGCGGGCCGTGCCGCTCGGCGAGGTCCGCGGACGCCTCGTACGCCGCGAGCATGATCCGCTCGGAGATCCGGGTGGACAGCGCACGCGCCTCGGGCGAGTCGAACGGCAGCCGCAGCCGGAAGAAGACGTCCTGGAGGCCCATCAGGCCCAGACCCACCGGCCGCCAGCGGGAGTTGGAGGCCGCCGCCTGCTCGGTCGGGTAGAAGTTGATGTCCACCACGCGGTCGAGGAAGGTGACGGCGGTGCGGACGGTGGCGTCCAGCCGCTCCCAGTCCATCGCGTCCTCCCACCCGGCGGCGGGGTCGCCGAGGTGTGCCGCGAGATTGACCGAACCGAGGTTGCAGACCGCGGTCTCGCCGTCGTCGGTGACCTCCAGGATCTCCGTGCAGAGGTTGGAGGAGTGGACGACCTTGCCGGGCTCGGCGGTCTGGTTGGCGGTGCGGTTGGCGTGGTCCTTGAAGGTCATCCAGCCGTTGCCGGTCTGCGCCAGCGTCCGCATCATCCGGGAGTACAGCACCCGCGCCGGGACCTGCTTGGTGGCGCGGCCCTCGGCCTCCGCCGTGCGGTACGCGGCGTCGAACTCGTCGCCCCACAGGTCGACCAGCTCCGGCGCGTCCGAGGGGGAGAACAGCGACCAGTCGGCGTCGGCCTCGACGCGGCGCATGAACTCGTCGGGGATCCAGTGCGCGATGTTCAGGTTGTGGGTACGCCGCGCCTCCTCGCCGGTGTTGTCGCGCAGCTCCAGGAACTCCTCGATGTCCGCGTGCCAGGTCTCCAGGTAGACGCAGGCGGCGCCCTTGCGGCGCCCGCCCTGGTTGACCGCCGCGACCGAGGCGTCCAGCGTCCGCAGGAACGGCACGATGCCGTTGGAGTGCCCGTTGGTGCCGCGGATCAGCGAACCGCGGGCCCGGATACGGGAGTACGAGAGGCCGATGCCACCGGCGTGCTTGGAGAGCCGGGCGACCTGGTGGTAGCGGTCGTAGATCGAATCCAGCTCGTCCAGCGGCGAGTCCAGCAGATAGCAGGACGACATCTGCGGGTGGCGGGTGCCGGAGTTGAAGAGGGTGGGGGAGGAGGGCAGGTACGACAGCGAGCTGGTCAGACGGTACAGCTCGGCGACGTCGGCCAGTGCCCGCGCCGAGTCGTCCTCGGCCAGACCGCAGGCGACCCGGAGCAGGAAGTGCTGCGGGGTCTCGATGACCTGCCGGGTGGTGGGGTGGCGCAGCAGGTAGCGGGAGTGGACGGTGCGCAGCCCGAAGTAGCCGAACCGGTCGTCGGCGCCGTCGGCCAGCGCCCGGGTGACGAGGGCGTCCAGCTCCGCGGCGTGGGTGGCGACGAACGCGGCGGTGGAGTCGGCGATCAGGCCCTCGCGGTGGCCGGTGGCGACCGACGCGGAGAACGAGACGGCGCCCTCGCGCGCGGCCTCCTCGGCGATGGCGAGGGTGAGCAGCCGCGCGGCGAGCTTGGAGTACTGCGGCTCGTCGCCGATCAGACCGGCGGCGGCGTCGATCGCCAGCTCCCGCAGCCCGGCCTCGTCGGAGCCGGGGTGGCGGCCGCGGAGCGCGGCGGCGGCGATCTTGCCGGGGTCGGTGGCCGTCAGGTCGGCGGTCAGCTCGGTCAGGGTGCGCAGCAGGGCGGTGCCGGGCGGGTCCTGGCCGGGGGCGTCGGCGGGGAACGTGGCCGTCTCAAGCGCTGCGGCCTCGGCGTCGGTCGCGGACTGCGGTGGCGCGGTGGTCACGTGGTGCTCTCCCTCACTCGGCGGGGCCGGAGGGAGGCGCGACGGACGGTCCACGGCGGGCGGCGGCGCCCGGCGGCACACAGGGGCGCTCGGGCGCGCGGAGACCCGCGCGGCGTCCACCGGCCCATCCCTCGGGGCCCGGACATCTCGACGTCCGGGCCAGGGCGGCGCGGACGTACCATCGGCAGGTCTTCGGACTCACGGGGCGCACGCCAGTCAGGCGATATCGGAGGATATCTGCGCTCTCGTACACCATTGCGGGACAGTTCCGGACTCACACCGGATTCCCCTGCGGCGACAGCGAGGATGAGCATACATGTGGTGGTGGGCTCTTGGGCGCACCCCCATATCTAGTGCGGTGTGGTGAGCGAGGGGTGGCTGTCAGTGGTCTCGGGTCGGCCGAGCCGTGCCACGACTGGGCGAGCGGGCCTCCGCCCCCGACAACAGGCCGCCGCATCCCGAAAGGGACACGGCGGCCTGCGGGGAGAGGTCGCGTCCGCGACGTCAGCGCCCCGCCGGAACGTCCGCCGTCGCGGGCGGCAGGTCCGGGGTGACGCCCTTGTCGTCGACGTCCGCGGTGTAGTCGCCGGGGCTGGTCTCGTCGGTGCCGTCGGGGGCCTTGAGGGCGCGCAGGACGACGGTCAGGACGACCGTCACCACGACGTTGAGGACGAACGCCGTCAGGCCGATGTAGCCGATCTGGCCGATGCCGGGGATCTCCGCGCTGGAGCCGCCGAAGTGGGCCTGCGCCGGGCTCGCCACGCCGTAGGCGGCGAGCGTGCCGTATACCATGCCGACGGCCCAGCCGGCCAGCAGCGCCCAGCGGTGGAACCACCGGGTGAACAGGCCGCCGACCAGTGACGGCATGGTCTGCAGGATCCAGATGCCGCCCAGCAGCTGGAAGTTGATCGCCACGGTCTTGTCCATGCTGAGGACGAAGACCAGCGCGCCGACCTTCACCAGCAGCGACACCAGCTTGGCGACCTTGTGCTCCTGCTCGGGCGTGGCGCCGGGCCGCAGGAAGTCCTTGTAGACGTTGCGGGTGAAGAGGTTCGCCGCGGCGATGGACATGATCGCGGCGGGCACCAGCGCGCCGATGCCGATCGCGGCGAACGCCACGCCGGAGAACCAGCTCGGGAACATGTCCTCGAAGAGCTGCGGGATGGCGAGTTGGGCGTTGCCGTGGGTCTCCGTGCCCGCCTTGATCGCCATGAAGCCGAGCAGTGCGAGGAAGCCCAGCATCAGCGAGTACAGCGGCAGGATCGTGGTGTTGCGGCGGATCACGTTACGGCTGCGGGAGGAGAGCGTCGCGGTGATCGAGTGCGGATACATGAACAGCGCGAGCGCCGAGCCGAGCGCCAACGTGGCGTACGCCCACTGGCTGTTCGGGCCACTCGCCAGCTCACCGCGCGGTTTACCGGTCGGGCCCGGTTCGGCGAACGCCTTGCCCGCCGCGTGGAAGATCGCGTCGAAACCGCCGAGCTTGATCGGGATGTAGATGATCGCGACGGCGATGACCAGATAGATCAGCCCGTCCTTGACGAACGCGATCAGCGCCGGGGCGCGCAGTCCCGAGGAGTAGGTGTACGCGGCGAGCACCGCGAACGCGATCAGCAGCGGCAGGTCCTTGACGAACCAGTTGGTGTTCTCGCCGCCGCCGACGCCCATCACGTCCAGGACCGCCTGGATGCCGACGAGTTGGAGGGCGATGTACGGCATCGTCGCCAGGATGCCGGTCAGCGCGACGGCCAGCGACAGACCCTTCGAGCCGAAGCGTCCGCGCACGAAGTCGGAGGTGGTGACGTAGCCGTGCTTGTGCGAGACGGACCAGAGGCGGGGCAGGAAGGTGAAGATCATCGGGTACACGAGGATCGTGTACGGCACGGCGAAGAAGCCGGACGCGCCCGCCGCGTAGATCGCCGCCGGGACGGCCACGAAGGTGTACGCGGTGTAGAGGTCGCCGCCGAGCAGGAACCACGTCACCCAGGTGCCGAAACTACGGCCGCCCAGCCCCCATTCGTCGAGGCTGGCGGACTGCTCGGCCTTGCGCCAGCGGGCCGCGAGGAAGCCCATGACGGTGACGGCGACGAAGAAGAAGACGAAAACGGCGAGGGCGACACCGTTGACGCCGCCGGTGCCGGACGCGGCGAGCGCGAAGGAAGGGAGCATCACCTGGCCGCACCGCCCTTACGGACGCGGTTCTCCCGCTGGACCAGCTTGTACGCGATCACCGTCAGCACCGTGGAGATCAGCACCCACAGCATCTGGTACCAGTAGAAGAACGGGATGCCGATGAGCGTCGGCTCGATCTTCGCGTACGAACCCACCCAGAGCATCGCCACGAACGGAGCGATCAGGCACAGCCCGGCCACCACACGTGTCGGTGTGACGACCTGTCTGGAAGTGGGTGTTCCGTCGTGCTCTGTCATGGCGGCTCCGTCCCTGGCGCTCTCCTGCGATGGGCTGGAAATCTATGGCAGGGCCGCGTCAGCCGTCACTAGGTGTCCGCATATCGGTACGGCAACGGCGGCCATCGGAGCGGCGCTTGGGGCGCGCGGAAGGCCGCCGTGCGCCCCTAAGACGTGTCCGCACAGTCCCGCCCACCCGGCCGAACAAGGGGCAGGGGTGGAGTATAAACAAAAACCAACCCACAAGACATACAATCAACGCGTGTTGCGAGGGGGGGGTTGTAA
>NZ_JBHYGX010000052.1:5023-15182 GCF_042739975.1 Streptomyces sp. NPDC059080 | reverse complement strand
CTGGGGGGGGGTGTTTTTTTTTTCATCACCCCCCCGCCGCCCCCCCCCCCCCCCCGCGCCGGCCGCCGGGGCGGCGGGGCCCCCCCACGCCCCAGGACGCCGCGGACGTCACTCCACCGGGCGGCTCAGCCGGGCGACGAACTTGTAGCGGTCGCCGCGGTAGACCGAGCGGACCCACTCCACCGGACGGCCCTGCGCATCGCGCGAATGGCGGGAGAGCATCAGCATCGGCAGCCCGACATCCGCGCCGAGCAGCCCGGCCTCGCGGGGCGTGGCCAGCGACGTCTCGATGGTCTCCTCGGCCTCGGCGAGCCGCACGTCGTAGACCTCGGCCAGCGCGGTGTAGAGCGAGGTGTACTTGACGAGGTTGCGGCGCAGCGCGGGGAAGCGCTTGGCGGACAGATGGGTGATCTCGATGGCCATCGGCTCACCGCTGGCCAGCCGCAGCCGCTCGATGCGCAGCACCCGCCCGCCGGTGGCGATGTCCAGCAGCCCGGCCAGCCGGTCGTCGGCGGTGACATAGCCGATGTCCAGCAGCTGGGAGGCGGGCTCCAGTCCCTGGGCGCGCATGTCCTCGGTGTACGAGGTGAGTTGCAGCGCCTGGGAGACCTTCGGCTTGGCGACGAAGGTGCCCTTGCCCTGGATGCGCTCCAGCCGCCCCTCGACCACCAGCTCCTGGAGGGCCTGGCGGACCGTGGTGCGGGAGGTGTCGAACTCCGCGGCCAGCGCCCGCTCCGGCGGCACCGGTGTGCCAGGCGGCAGCGTTTCGGTGATCTCCAGCAAGTGCCTTTTGAGGCGGTAATACTTGGGTACGCGGGCGCTGCGTGTGGCCGTCGTGCCGTTCTCCGCGCTACCCCCGTCGGTCTGCATGACCCGCCCTTCCGCCCTGTGTTCCGCTGCCGTCACCGGCTCCTCCGTACCTTGTGCCTCACATCGTGGCACGGACGTGATCGCCGGGCCCTTCCGCGGCCCGCACCCCGGCAGATGTCGGTCCGGTAACGGAGCCGACAGCGACTCTTATGCACCCTTGACACCCCAAAAGGTCTAGGCCAAGCTGCGGGCACTGGTCTAAACCATTAAAGACCACACCCGGCCTCTAGGGGAGAGCGCAATGAAGCGTGGACTCATAGCAGCGACCGCGGTCGCGGGAATGCTGATGAGTGTCGCTGCCTGTGGGTCCAGCGACGGCAGCGGTAACGGCGCGGACGGCTTCAAGGGCCAGAAGCTGACCGTGTGGGTGATGTCCGGCTCCAATCCGTCGCAGTGGACGGCCCAGGTCTCCAAGGAATTCGAGAAGAAGACCGGCGCCACCGTCGACTTCAAGGTCCAGCAGTGGGACGGCATCCAGCAGAAGCTGACGACCGCCCTGTCCGAGAACAGTCCGCCCGACGTCGTCGAGATCGGCAACACCCAGACCGCCGCCTATGCCAAGGCCGGCGCCCTGCTCGACCTCGGCGACCTCAAGAAGCAGATCGGCGCCGACTGGAGCGACTCCTTCAACAAGGCGGCGATGGCCGACGGGAAGCAGTACGCGCTCCCGTGGTACGCCGGCAACCGCGTCGTGATGTACAACAAGAAGATCTGGGCGAAGGCCGGGATCAAGGACCTCCCGACGACGCGCACCGAGCTGTTCAAGGCGTTCGACACCATCAAGAAGAAGACCGACGCCGAACCGCTCTACCTGCCCGGTCAGAACTGGTACTTCTTCGACGGCCTGACCATCGGCACCGGCGCCGACCTCGTCAAGAAGAGCGGCGGCAAGTGGGTCTCCAACCTCGCCGACCCCAAGGTCGCCAAGGCGATGGACATCTACAAGACCTACCAGTCCTTCAGCGACGCCCCCAAGAACAAGGACGAGGCGACGCCGCAGCAGGCCGAGGTCTTCGCCAAGGGCAAGACCGGCGCGATCATCGCCATGGGCTACGAGGCGGCCACCGCCGTCAAGGCCAACCCGGACATCAAGAACGACATCGGCTTCTTCACCCTCCCCGGTGAGACCGCCGGCAAGCCCGAGGGCGTCTTCCTCGGCGGCTCCCACTTCGCGGTCGCCGGCGGCAGCACCAAGCAGGACCTCGCCAAGGAGTTCCTCAAGGTCGCGCTGTCGAAGAAGAACGACGCGCAGATGGTCAAGGAGGTCGGCTGGAGTCCCAAGTCCCCCGACCTGGAGAGCGCCGCCAAGGGCAACCCGGCGGCCGAGGCGGCGGCCCCCGCGGCCGCGAAGTCCGGCGGCACCACCCCGCTCATCCCGGAGTGGGCGGCCGTCGAGAACGTCCCGAACCCGATCAAGAACTACATGACCGCCGTGCTGAACGGACAGACCGCGGACGACGCCGCCAAGGCCGTCGAGCCGGAGATCAACAAGCGGCTCGCCCAGCAGTAGGGCGACGGCCGCCGAAGGGGCGCCGCCCGTCCGGGGGCGCCCCTTCGCGGACCCGGCACACCCGGTCCCTCCGTACGCCCGGCCGCCCCCGGCCCGTACGGAGGCACCGCAATGCGCGCGACATCGGCACGAAGGGGAGCGAACGGCCATGGCAGTGCAGCTCGACGACGCGGTGGGCAAGAGGGCGCCGCGCATCGGCAAGGGCGGTGCGCCGCCGTCCGGCCGCGCCACCGGCACCCAGCGGACCCGCACCGGCAGAGCCACGCCCTATCTGCTGCTGCTCCCCGCGCTGCTCGCCACCGCCGTCTTCCTCGGCTGGCCGATGGTCCGCAACGTCCTGCTCTCCTTCCAGACCCTCAACATGAAGGAGCTGATCCAGCATCTGACGGTCTGGAACGGCACCGGCAACTTCCAGGAGATCCTGGGCAGCGAGGAGTTCTGGCGGGTCACCCTCCGCACCCTCGTCTTCACTGCCGTCAACGTCGTCCTGATCATGGCGCTGGGCGTCCTCATCGGCCTGCTCCTCGCCCGGCTGGGCACGAAGATGCGGCTGATGCTCTCCGTCGCGCTGGTACTGGCCTGGGCGATGCCGGTCATCGCCGCCACCACGGTCTTCCAGTGGCTCTTCGACTCCCGCTACGGCGTCGTCAACTGGGTCCTCGACCAGCTCGGCTGGCACGCCATGGCCCACTACGACTGGGTCGGCACCCAGCTCTCCACCTTCTTCGTCATCACCCTGCTGATCGTCTGGCAGTCCCTGCCGTTCGTGGCGCTCAACCTCTACGCCGCGACCACCACCATCGCCAAGGAGCTGTACGAGGCGGCCCGGATGGACGGCGCCGGGACCTGGAAGGTCTTCACCACCGTGACCTTCCCCTTCCTCAAGCCGTTCTTCCTCGCCACGACGTTCCTTGAGGTCATCTGGGTCTTCAAGGCGTTCCCGCAGATCTTCGCCATCAACAAGGGCGGCCCGGACCGGCTCACCGAGACCCTGCCGATCTACGCGTTCACCGAGGGCGTCGGCAACCTCCACTTCGGCATGGGCGCCGCGATCTCGCTGCTCACCATCGCCGTGCTGCTCGCCATGACCGCGTACTACCTGCGTCTGACGCTCAAGCAAGAGGAGGACGAGCTGTGAAGCGCTCGCTCGCCGGCCGGATCTGGCCCAACGCGACGGCGGTCGTCCTCGCCATCGGCTTCGTCTTCCCCGTCTACTGGATGTTCAACACGGCGTTCAAGCCGACCGGCGACATCCTCAGCGACGTCCCCGTGTGGTTCCCGCTGCACGGCACCTTCGCGCACTTCGCGACCGCCGTGGGCGCCCCCGACTTCTGGACGCTGGCGGGCAACTCCGTCCTCGTCACCGCCCTCGCCGTCGGCCTCTCCCTGCTCATCGCGCTCTGCGCCGCCTTCGCGCTGACCCGGATGCGGTTCAAGGGCCGCAAGGCGACGCTGCTGGTCTTCATGGTCGCGCAGATGGCGCCCTGGGAGGTCATGGTCATCTCGATCTACCTCATCGTCCGCGACGCCGACATGCTGAACAGCCTCGTCCCGCTGACCGCCTTCTACATGCTGATGGTGCTGCCCTTCACCCTCCTGACGCTGCGTGGCTACGTCGCCGCCGTACCCAAGGAGCTGGAGGAGTCCGCGATGGTCGACGGCTGCTCGCGCCGCCAGGCGTTCACCAAGGTCGTCTTCCCGCTGCTCGCCCCCGGTCTGATGGCCACCTCCCTCTTCGGTTTCATCACCGCCTGGAACGAGTTCCCGCTCGTCCTCGTCCTCAACAAGGAACCGGCCAAGGGGACCCTGCCGCTGTGGCTGTCGCAGTTCCAGAGCCAGTTCGGCGACGACTGGGGCGCCACCATGGCCGCCGCGTCGATCTTCGCCGTACCGATCCTGGTCCTCTTCCTCTTCCTCCAGCGCAAGGCCGTCGGCGGCCTCACCTCCGGCGCCGTGAAGGGATGACCCGGACCCCATGAGCACCACCCGTACCCGCGCGGCCACCGACACCCTCACCCGCGACGCGCTCACCCGCTGACGGGTGCAGCGGCCGACGGCTGACCCGGCCGCCACAGGCCGACGGCCGGGACGCTCCCGCGTGGGGGAGCGCCCCGGCCGTCGCCGTGTCCCGGTCGTCTACAGGCCCTGCCACTCCGGCTTGGCCGCGTACGTCGCCCGGAAGTAGTCCGCGAGCTTCAGCTCCGACGCGGCGGCCTCGTCGACCACGACCGTGGCATGCGGGTGCAGCTGGAGCGCGGAGGCGGGCACCACCGCGGCGACCGGGCCCTCGACCGCCTGTGCCACGGCGCGCGCCTTGCCCGCGCCGGTCGCCAGCAGCATCAGGTGGCGCGCCTCCAGGATCGTGCCGATGCCCTGCGTGATGACGTGGTGCGGCACCTCGTCGAGGCTGTCGAAGAACCGCGCGTTGTCCTCGCGGGTCTGCCGCGTCAGCGTCTTGATACGGGTGCGCGACGCGAGCGAGGAGCACGGCTCGTTGAAGCCGATGTGCCCGTCGGTGCCGATCCCGAGGATCTGGAGGTCCACCCCGCCGGCCGCCCGCAGCGCCTCGTCGTACGCCGTACAGGCCGCCGGGATGTCGTCGGCGGAACCGTCGGGTCCCAGGAAGGAACCCTTGGCGATCCCCAGCGGTTCGACGACCTCGCGCAGCACCACCGAGCGGTACGACTCGGGGTGCCCGGCGGGCAGCCCGACGTACTCGTCGAGCTGGCAGACGCGGACCCGCGAAGCGTCCACCGCTCCGGACGCGACCTGCGCGGCGAGCGCTTCGTAGATGGGCAGCGGGGTCGAGCCGGTGGCGACACCGAGCAGCGCGTCGGGCTTGCGGCGCACCAGGGCGGCGAGGGCGTCGGCGATGAGCGAGCCGCCTGCCGTGGCGTCCGGAACGATGACAACTTCCACGCGTGGCCTGCCGTTCTGAAGAATGGAGTCTGGTGGTATAGACCAATCTACCAGAGGGGATGCCCCGGGCCCGGTTCACGGAGGCCGTCTTCCGTCCGCGAAACGGCATCGAATTCCCCGCCCATTCGCGCGTTCCACCCTCCGTGCCGAACCCTCCACGCTCCGTTTGTCCGCCGCCCCGCCTTTGCGGTGCGGAATTCCGTAATTCCCTTAAGGGGAAGGGGGAATGGAGGCGGCGCCGGAAAAGGGAAGGGAAAATACCGGGCCGGAAAAGGAGTGCGTCGCCGGGCCCTGTCCGGCGGGGAACGGGCCGGCCCGGCGACGCACCTGAGCGGTCGCCCGGGGGGAGGCAGGTGGGCGACCGGGTGGGGAGGTCACGTGGTGACGCGCCTCCAGCATGGGCACGCGGAATCAAAAGGCCGTCAACGGGGGATCAACGCCAGATCCGCCCCGCCCGAACCCGGGCAGCCCCGCGCCGCCATGGCTTCATGTGGGGGAGTGCCCGGCGGGTCGCGCGGCGCATCCGGGCCCGAAAACACCCGCGGGCCGCGGCGCCGGGACAGGACCCTCAACCTGTCCGGCACCGCAGCCCGGAGCTGCATCGGCCGGTTCCGTAGGGCGGTCGGACACCCCGAGTGCGGTGGGGGTGGCGCCCGCCCGGGAACCGGTCGATCGGAGACCGTTGCGTAGTCAGGGCAGAGAACGCGCCGGTCTCGATCCGCCCTCCTGTGCGGGGAGGGCGGAAGTCTGTAGCAGAAAACATTGTGGACTAGACCATTCTGATCTGTCCATGCCCATGCGGGACGAAAGATCCGTGCCGCCGGACCACCCGCCCGCACGGTACGGCCACCCCGAGGGAAGCCCTCCGCGCGGAGAACACAGGAAGAACAGGGACACCGTACGCCGGTAGGCTCGCTGGCGTGCCCTCCATGAACGATCTCGTACGCCAGCACACCGCTCTGAGCGACTCCGACCTCGAGTGGCTGCACCTGCTCGTCTCGGAATGGCAGCTGCTGTCCGATCTGTCCTTCGCCGACCTGGTGCTCTGGGTGCCCACCCTCGACGGGACCCGCTATGTGTCGGTGGCCCAGATGCGGCCGAACACCGGGCCCACCTCCTACCAGGACGACATGGTCGGCCACCTCGTTCCACGGGGCCGCCGCCCGATGCTGGACTCCGCGCTGGACGAGGGGCGGATCGTCCGCGAGGGCGACCCGGAGTGGCGCGAGGAGGTGCCGGTCCGTGTCGAGTCCATCCCGGTCCGCCGCGAGGGCCGGGTGCTGGGCGTGATCGCCCGCAACACCAACCTCCTGACCGTCCGTACCCCGAGCCGCCTGGAGCTGACCTACCTCCAGAGCGCCTCCGACCTCGCCCAGATGATCGCTGCCGGAACGTTTCCGTTCCCGGCCCAGCAGGTCGACATGGACGCCTCGCCGCGCGCCGGCGACGGCCTGATCAGGCTTGACGCGGACGGCGTCGTCCAGTACGCCAGTCCCAACGCGCTCTCCGCCTACCACCGCCTCGGCCTCGCCGCCGACCTGGTGGGCCACCACCTCGGCCGCACCACCGCCGAACTGGCGCCCGCCCGCGGCCCGGTGGACGAGGCGCTGGTCAAACTGGCCAGCGGCTGGGCGCCGAGGGAGTTCGAGGTGGAGGGCGGCGACGGCGTGATCCAGCTCCGGGCGATCCCGCTCAAGCCCAAGGGCACCCACAGCGGTTCGCTGGTGCTGCTGCGCGACGTCACCGAACTCCGCCGCCGCGAGCGGGAACTGATCACGAAGGACGCCACCATCCGGGAGATCCACCACCGGGTGAAGAACAACCTCCAGACCGTCGCCGCGCTGCTGCGCCTCCAGTCCCGCCGGATGGACTCCGCCCAGGGCCGCGAGGCGCTCGACGAGGCGGTGCGCCGGGTCGGCTCGATCGCGATCGTCCACGAGACGCTGTCGCAGAATCTCGACGAACGTGTCCAGTTCGACGAGATCGCCGACCGGGTCCTCGCGATGGTCGCCGAGATCTCCCCCGGCAAGGTCGCCACCCGCCGCACCGGCCGCTTCGGCATCCTCGATGCCGAGGTCGCCACCCCGCTGTCGATGGTGCTGACCGAGATCCTGCAGAACGCCCTGGAGCACGCCTTCGACGAGGGGGAACAGGGCGCGGTCGAGGTGGGCGCGGTACGCGGCGGCAGTCGTACGGAGCCGCGGCTGCTGGTCACCGTCCAGGACAACGGCCGCGGTCTGCCCGAGGGCTTCGACCCGCAGAGCGCCGGAAACCTGGGCCTCCAGATCGTACGGACCCTGGTGGAGGGGGAGTTGGGCGGCACGTTCGACATGGTGCGCGCCACCGAGGGCGGTACGCGGGTGCTCCTCGACGTACCGGTCCGGCCCGAGAAGAGCTGAACCGACCGGGCGCCGCGGCCACCGGGGGGCGGCGCGGTGGTGGCCCGCACAGCAGTAAGCCCCGGACCACGAGGTGGTCCGGGGCTCAAAGCTCACGTTGCTCTGCGCATCGGGGGTACTGCGCGCTGCGGCTCGGGGGCCACGGGGAGTCTGTGTCAGGCGCTGGCGTTGCGCGCCCGGTTGCGAGCTGCACGGCGCTTCATCGCGCGGCGCTCGTCCTCACTCAGACCACCCCAGACGCCGGAGTCCTGGCCGGACTCCAGCGCCCACTGCAGGCACTGCTCCATGACGGGGCAGCGGCGGCAGACGGCCTTGGCTTCCTCGATCTGCAGGAGCGCAGGACCGGTGTTGCCGATGGGGAAGAAGAGCTCGGGGTCTTCTTCGCGGCAAACGGCGCGGTGACGCCAGTCCATGGCTGCTCCATCTCCTCGTATAACGGGAACGTTGCTTGTGAATGTGAACGCTTTCACGAATCCCTCCGCAGGGGAAGGGCCGAATGCCAGTAGGCAAACTGGTGCGGTCCTGTGGAATGAGGAGGGGATTCGGACTCTCAAGGGGGCCGGTGAAGTGGCCGTCCCGATCGCCATGAAGAGACTCGCAAACCTCGGCGACGGATACAACCCCTACCGGAAACTTTTTTTTGATTCCTTGGTGTCGCCTAGGTCACAGCCGTACTTCTAGGGGGTGGAAGTCAGCCTAAACGTTCGAGTGAAAGGACTTTAGGCTCTGCCGCTCACACAATCACACGCAGTGCACGGCGTACGCCTGTGAACGTCACACTCGTACGCAGTCCGAGGTGGTCTCCGTCCATCTGAAAGGGCAGCGGCACCTGTGAATGCAAGGTGAAGGCCGTCAGGTCGTGGAGTGACAGTGCGTGTTTGCCTCGGGGGCCGCGCTCCGGTGTGGAGGTCAGCAACTGGGTTGCGTAACGCGTCACGGCGGCGGGGGAGAGGCGGCTCAGGGCGAAGACGTCCAGCGCGGTGTCGAACGAGGCGTCCGGAAGCGGGTAGAGCGGGCGATTGCCCAGGTAGCTCCAGGGAGAGGTGTTGCAGATTATCGACATCACCAGGCCGTCGGTGATCTCCGGGGCGCCGCCGCCCGGGGCCGGACGTTCCAGGGTGATGGTGCCCTGGTGGCGGTTCTGGTCGCCCAGGAACTGCCGGACGACCTGACGGACGTAGAGGCTGTGGGTCGAACGCTTGCCGCGCTCGCGCTGTTGTTCGACGCGGCCGACCACTCCGGCGTCGAAGCCGAATCCGGCGCAGAAGGTGAACCAGCGCCCCGGTGTGGCCTCGTCCTCGCTGCCGGGGGTGCCCGCCGCGTGCCCCAGGCCGACCGTGCGTTCGCTGCCGTCCCGCACCGCGTCCAGCAGGGCGCCGGTCGCCTCCACGACATCGTTCGGCAGGCCGAGCGCGCGGGCGAAGACATTGGTGGAGCCGCCGGGCACCACGGCCAGGCGGGGGTGGGACTCCGGGTCGGGGCCGTGCGTCAGCAGGCCGTTGACGACCTCGTTGACGGTGCCGTCGCCGCCGAGCGCCACTACCAGCTCGGTCCTGCCGTCCTCGGCGGCCTGCCGGGCGAGGTCGCGGGCGTGGCCGCGGTACCGGGTCTCGGCGACCGTCAGATCGAGATCGCTGGCGAGCGCATGGGCCAGAACGTCACGGGTGCGGGCACTGGTGGTGGTGGCAGCGGGATTGACCACGAGAAGCGCGCGCATGACCGCCAGCGTACCTACCTGCTGGTACCGGCCCGGCGACGCACCTCCCCGGAAGGCGTCCCGGGCGGGGAGCCGCGGTGCCGGCCGGTGCGGCGACCCGGGGGCGGCCGGTGGGCGGCGGGGGCGGCGCTACCCTGCTGGGGTGAGCAGTCAGCAGCAGAAGAAGTCCGCACGCCAGGCCGCCGCCGCACCCGCGGCCCCCGAGCGGCCCGGACCGCGCCCGGCCCGGCTGAGCGCAGCCGCGGTGCTCACCGCCGTCGAAGGCGTCACCGTGGCCGCCCTCGGTCTCTTCCTGCTGATCGAGGGCGTCACCGGCTCACCCGACAGCCCGCAGCAGGCCGTGACCGGCGCGGTGACGGTCCTCGCGCTGGCGGTGCTGCCGCTGGTCGCCGCGCGCGGGCTGTGGCTGCTGCGCCGCTGGAGCCGTGGCCCCTCAATGATCACCCAGATCGTGGCGCTGCCCGTGGCCTGGACGCTGATCAACGGCGGCGGCGCGCTGATCGCGGCGGGTGTCGCGCTGGCGGTCGCCGCGTTCGTCGTCCTCGGCCTGCTGGTCAACCCGACGGCCACCGTGGCGCTCGGTATCGGCCCGCGGGAGTGACCGGCGGGAACGGCGGAGGGGGGGGGGGGGCCCCCCCCCCCCCCCCCCCCCCCCGGCCCCCCCCGCGGGGGGACACCGCCCCCAGGGGGCCGGGTCGCCCCGCGGGGCGGGGGGGGGGCCCCACCCCCGCGAGAGGGGCAAGC
>NZ_JBHYGX010000052.1:0-5013 GCF_042739975.1 Streptomyces sp. NPDC059080 | reverse complement strand
CCCACGCGCGGCGCGGGGTCAACACCCGGCCCCCCCGGCGCGCGGGGCGAACCGGCCGGGCGGCCCCCGCGGGGCCAGGGGCGCGGGCGGCCCCCCCCCCCCCGCCCCCCCCCCCCTCCGTCTGTCACGGCCGGGTGCTCACTCCTCGACGAGGAGCCGTTCGCGCAGCTGGGCCAGGGTGCGGGCCAGCAGCCGGGAGACGTGCATCTGCGAGATGCCGACCTCCTGGGCGATCTGCGACTGGGTCATGTTGCCGAAGAACCGCAGCAGAAGGATCTTCTTCTCCCGCGGCGGCAGATCCTCCAGCAGCGGCTTGAGGGATTCGCGGTACTCCACGCCCTCCAGCGCCTCGTCCTCCGCGCCGAGCGTGTCGGCCACCGCGGGGGACTCGTCGTCGGTGTCCGGGACGTCGAGGGAGAGCGTGGAGTAGGCGTTCGCCGATTCCAGGCCCTCCAGGACCTCCTCCTCGGAGAGCGACAGATGCTCCGCCAGCTCGTGGACCGTCGGCGCCCGGCCGTGCCGCTGGGACAGCTCGGCGGTCGCCGTCGTCAGCGACAGCCGCAGCTCCTGGAGACGGCGCGGCACCCGGACCGCCCAGCCCTTGTCCCGGAAGTGCCGCTTGATCTCGCCGACGACGGTGGGCGTCGCGTAGGTGGAGAACTCCACGCCGCGGTCCGGGTCGAAACGGTCGACGGACTTGATCAGGCCGATGGTCGCGACCTGGGTGAGGTCGTCCAGGGGCTCGCCGCGGTTACGGAACCTGCGTGCCAGGTGCTCGACCAGCGGGAGGTGCATCTGCACCAGGGTGTTGCGCAGCTCCGCGCGCTGCGGGGAGCCGTCGGGGAGCTCCCGCAGCTCGTAGAACATCGCCCGTGCGCCGCTGCGGTTGTGCGGGTCGTGGGCGTGCGCCGGTTCGTGGGCGTGCGGGGGCTCCGGAGCGCCCTGGGGCTCCGGGGTCTCCTGGGGCGGACGCGGCGTGTGCTGCGCCCGCTCGCCCTGCTGCTCGCTGTCGTCCATGTGGTCCGCCCGCTCTGCCTGCTCCGCTGCGTCCGGCCGGCCGCCGGGGTCGTCCGCGCCCGTCGGGTGCGGCCGGGCCTGCTGGTCCGGGATGGTCGCACCCGGCGCGATCCCCGCGCCGCGTTCGAGATCTTTCACGGGGCCCCCTGTTCGGTCATGACGGTCCGGGACCGGCGCCGCGCTCCTTGTAGAGGCTGATGGTGACCGTACGGTCCTCGGCGACGGCGGAATCGACCTTGCCGGCCAGCGCGGAGAGCACCGTCCAGGCGAAGGTGTCGCGCTCGGGTGCGCGGCCGTCGGTGGTCGGCGCCGAGACGGTCACCTGCAGCGCGTCGTCGATGAGACGGAAGACGCAGCTCAGCACGGAGCCGGGGACGGCCTGCTGGAGCAGGATCGCGCACGCCTCGTCCACCGCGATACGCAGGTCCTCGATCTCGTCGAGGGTGAAGTCCAAGCGGGCTGCGAGTCCGGCCGTGGCCGTACGCAGCACGGAAAGGTAGGCACCCGCAGCGGGCAGCCGGACTTCCACGAAGTCCTGGGTCCCGGGCTCGCCTGCGATCTGGGACACCCTCACCTCCAAGGTGGCACAAGCTGGATTGAGCTGATACGTGTTGAGCTGACGTGCGTGGCCACGGTGCCGCTCCGGTCGATCCGCCGGTTGTTCCCGCAGGACGTGGCGATGGTGCGGCGCAGCACATGGTCGGCTGTGACGCTACCGCGATCCGCGGGCCGGTGTCGCCTGGAAAGAGCATGGCTGTCGTCCGGAATGCGAACGGATCCGGGGGCTCCCGAAACCGTTGTCGTCACTCATTGTAAACATATGAGTACGTACAGTGGCTAGGGGTTGGGGGCGTCAAATCCTCGACGGTGACGCTCCGTTGACCCGCGTGGTGTCCGCGAGGGCGTGCAGTTCCTTTCCAGTGAGCCGGAAGACCGTCCATCCGTCCATGGGCTGCGCGCCGATCGACCGGTAAAAGCCGATGGACGGTTCGTTCCAATCCAGGACGGACCACTCGAAACGCTCGTAGCCGCGGGCGACGCAGATCTCCGCGAGCGCCGCCAGCAGCGCCGTGCCGTGACCCGCGCCGCGTGCTTCGGGGCGGACGTAGAGATCCTCCAGATAGACACCGTGCGTGCCCGTCCATGTCGAGAAGTTGCGGAACCACAGGGCAAAGCCCACCGGCTCGCCGTCCTCCTCCGCCATCAGCGCGAAGGCGGCGGGCTGGGGGCCGAAGAGCGCCTCGGTGAGCTGCGCCTCGGTCGCCTGCGCGGCCTCGGGGGCGTGTTCGTACGTGGCGAGTTCGTGGATCATGGCCAGGATGACGGGGACGTCGGCGACGGCTGCTTCGCGGATCATGCCGCCAGGCTAAACCGCGCCGGTGACAGCCCGGCAGGGAGGCCGGGAAAGGTGCCCGGAGCGCCACCGGGCGGGGTGCCGGAGCGCGACCGTGACCCGGGCCGGGCGCGCGGTCCGGACCGTCGCGCGGCGGCCGTGGAGCGCCCCGGGGCCGGGCCCCGCCGCCCTCACACCAGGAGCTGGTCGGTGAAGCACCACCGCCAGGACTCGCCCGGCTCGAAGGAGCGCATCACCGGGTGGCCGGTCCGCTCGTAGTGCGCCGTGGCGTGGCGGAACGGCGAGGAGTCACAGCAGCCGACATGGCCGCAGACCAGGCACAGCCGCAGCTGGACCGGGTGGCTGCCCACCTCCAGGCACTCCGGGCAGGTGTCGCTCAGCGGGGCGGGTTCGGCGCGTGGCAGATCATGGACGTGCACACACTCGCTCATGATGGCCAGGGTAGAACGGCGGCGCCGGAGGCGGGCCGCGCCGGGGTGTCAGAGGGGTACGGGACGGGCCGATGGACATCATGCCGTTGCTGTTGCTGATCGCGGGGAGTGCCGCGGTCGCCGCGCTCGCCCGGCGTACGCCCGTACCGGCGCCGCTGCTGCTGGTCGCCGCCGGGATCGCCGCCGCGTACGTCCCGGGGGTGCCGGACTACACCCTCGACCCGCACATCGTGCTGCCGCTGGTGCTGCCGCCGCTGCTGCACTCCGCGGCCCTGGAAAGCTCCTACCTGGACCTACGGGCCAACTGGCGGCCGGTGGCGATGCTCTCCGTCGGCTACGTCCTCTTCGCCACGCTCGCCGTCGGCCTCCTCGCCCACCTGGCCATCCCGGATCTGCCGCTGACCGTCGCGCTCGTCCTGGGCGCCGTGGTCGCGCCGCCCGATGCCGTCGCGGCCACCGCCATCGCCCGCCGCGTGGGACTGCCCGGCCGGATCACGACGATCCTCCAGGGGGAGTCCCTGGTGAACGACGCCACCGCCATCACCGCCTACAAGGTGGCCCTGGGCGCGGCGGTCGGCGCGGGCGCCACCTGGGGCGGCGGGGCCGAGGAGTTCGCCGTCGCCTCCCTGGGCGGTATCGGCGTCGGCCTCGTCCTGATGGCGCCGCTGCACTGGCTGCGCCGCCGGTTGCGGGCGTCGCCGCTGCTGGAGAACACGCTCTCGCTGCTCATCCCGTTCGTGGCGTACGCCGCCGCCGAGCAGATCGGGGCGTCCGGGGTGCTCGCCGTGGTCGTCGTCGCCCTCTACCTGGGGCACCGCTCCTGGCAGGTCGACTTCGAGACCCGGCTCCAGGAGGCGGCCGTGTGGCGCATGGTGTCGTTCCTGCTGGAGTGCGCGGTCTTCGCGCTGATCGGGCTCCAGCTGCCGGTGGTGCTGCGCGGTCTGGGGGAGTTCAGCGGCGCGCAGGCCGCCGTGTACGCCGCGCTCGTCTTCGCGGCGGTGGTGGTGGCGCGGTTCGTGTGGGTCTTCCCGGCGACGTATCTGCCGCGCGCGTCGGCCCGTATCCGGGAGCGGGAGCCGGACGTCACGGCCGCGGCGCCGCTGATCGTCGGCTGGGCCGGGATGCGGGGCGTGGTGTCGCTGGCCATCGCCTTCTCCATCCCGGCGACGGTGCACGACGGCGGCCCGTTCCCCGCCCGCAACCTGGTGCTCTTCCTGACGTTCACCACCGTCATCGGCACCCTCGTCGTCCAAGGGCTGACGCTGCCGCCGCTGATCCGCGCCCTGAAGCTGCCCGGCCGCGACGCGCGTACCGCAACCCTCGCCGAGGCCCAGGCGCAGAACGAAGCCTCCCGCGCCGCCGAGGAACGCCTTGACGCCCTCCTCACCGACGACCGCAACGCCCTGCCCGGCCCCCTGGAGGACCGGCTGCGCACCGTGATGGAGCGCCGCCGCAACGCCGTCTGGGAGCGGCTGGGCACCGTCAACGAGACGACCGGCGAGACCGCCGACGAGACGTACCGCCGCCTGGCCGGCGAGATGATCGACGCCGAACGCCGCGTCTTCGTCCGCCTGCGCGACGCCCGCCGCATCGACGACGAGATGCTGCGTACCCTGCTCCGCCGCCTCGACCTGGAGGAGGCGGCGGCCTATCGGGAGGAGCGGGGGTGAGGGGGCGCCGTCGGCCCGGGCGGCCGACGGCCGTACCCCGCTCCGCCCGGTCTACGACCGCAGAAACGCGTCCCCGTGCGCGCTGATGTGTGCCTCCAGCGCACTCAGCGCGTTCCGGGTCGCCTCCGGGGAGCCGCTGCCGCTGTGTTCGGCGTAGTAGGCGGTGCCCAGCTTCTTGAGGAGGTCGTTGCCCGCCCGGTGCTGCTGGACCTCGTCCACCTTCTGTTTGCCCTGCTCAAGGGCGCTTTGGGCCTGCTCCTTGGCGCGGTCGAGAAAACCTGCCATCACTGCCTCCTGTGAACGATCGGTCTCGTCGGGATCAACGGCCCGTCCGGCCGCCGGGTTCCCCGTGCCAGGCTCGGGCACCCGGGCGGGGGGCGCGAGGCGGGCGGGCCGTTGGGCGGGCCGGGGCACGGTGCCGGGCCGCGCGCCCGGGGCCTGGGGGGGGGGGGCCCGGGGGGGGGGGGGGGGGGCCCCCGGCGGGGGGGGGGGGGCCGGGGGGGGGGGGGGGGGGGGCGCGGAGAAACAGGCAAAGATATGG
>NZ_JBHYGX010000051.1:28533-40789 GCF_042739975.1 Streptomyces sp. NPDC059080 | reverse complement strand
CGACCAGCTCTCCGCCTTCGCCGACGAGGTCACCCGCGTCGCCCGCGAGGTCGGCACCGAGGGCCAGCTCGGCGGACGGGCGCAGGTACGGGGCGTGTCGGGCGTGTGGAAGGACCTCACCGACAGCGTCAACTTCATGGCGGACAACCTGACGACGCAGGTCCGCAACATCGCCCAGGTCGCCACCGCCGTCGCCGAGGGCGATCTCGGCAAGAAGATCACCGTGGAGGCAAAGGGCGAGATCCTGGAGCTGAAGTCGACGATCAACACCATGGTCGACCAGCTCTCCGCCTTCGCCGACGAGGTCACCCGCGTCGCCCGCGAGGTCGGCACCGAGGGCAATCTGGGCGGTCAGGCACAGGTACGGGGCGCATCGGGCGTGTGGAAGGACCTCACCGACAACGTCAACTCCATGGCGCTGAACCTGACCTCGCAGGTCCGCAACATCGCGCAGGTCACCACCGCCGTCGCCAACGGCGATCTGTCGAAGAAGATCGACGTGGACGCGCGCGGCGAGATCCTGGAGCTGAAGGACACCGTCAACACGATGGTGCAGCAGTTGCGGGCGTTCGCCGACGAGGTGACGCGGGTGGCCCGCGAGGTCGGCACGGAGGGCCAGCTCGGCGGTCAGGCGGAGGTGCACGGCGTCTCGGGCGTGTGGAAGGGGCTCACCGACAACGTCAACTTCATGGCGTCCAACCTGACGTCGCAGGTCCGCAACATCGCCCAGGTCGCCACCGCCGTCGCCGACGGCGATCTGTCGAAGAAGATCGACGTGGACGCGCGCGGCGAGATCCTGGAGCTGAAGACCACCATCAACACGATGGTCGACACCCTGTCGTCGTTCTCGTCCGAGGTGACGCGGGTGGCCCGCGAGGTCGGCAGCGAGGGGCGGCTCGGCGGCCAGGCGCGCGTCGAGGGCGTCTACGGCACCTGGAAGCAGCTGACGACCAGCGTCAACGAGCTGGCGCTGAACCTCACCACGCAGGTGCGGGCCATCGCGGAGGTCGCCTCCGCCGTCACCCAGGGCGACATGTCCGGGTCGATCTCGGTGGAGGCACAGGGCGAGGTCGCGGCGCTGAAGAACAACGTCAACCTGATGGTCGCCAACCTCCGCGAAACGACCCGCGCCAAGGACTGGCTGGAGTCCAACCTGGCCCGCATCGCCGGGCTGATGCAGGGCCACCGCGATCTCGTCGAGGTCGCCGATCTGATCCTGCGGGAGCTGACACCGCTGGTGAACGCGCAGTTCGGGGCGTTCTTCCTGGCGGAGGCGGGCGCCGAACCGGGCGAGGGCCTGGAGTTCATCGCCGGGTACGGCACCGGGCGGGCCGAGGTCCGCCACGAACCTTCCGGCCGGGGCTCGCCCGCCGGCGGGCTGATCAGCCAGGCGGCGACGGAGAAGAAGCGCATCCTGGTGGAGTCGGTCCCGGCGGACTACATCACGATCAGCTCCGGTCTGGGCGCGGCGCCGCCGGTCAGCCTCGTCATCCTGCCGGTGCTCTTCGAGGACCAGGTGCTCGGCGTCATCGAGCTGGCGTCGTTCAGCCGCTTCAGCGAGGTCCACCTGGCCTTCATCGACCAGTTCGTGAACACCATCGGCGTGTCCGTCAACACCATCATCGCCAACGCCCGTACGGAGTCGCTGCTCTCGGAGTCGCAGCGGCTCACGGCGGAGCTGCGCCGCCGGTCCGACGAACTACAGCTGACCAACGCGGAACTGGAGGAGAAGGCGGCGCTGCTGGCGACGTCCTCGCAGTACAAGTCGGAGTTCCTGGCGAACATGTCGCACGAGCTGCGCACCCCGCTGAACTCGCTGCTGGTGATGGCGCGGCTACTGGCCGACAACCCCGAGGGCCGGCTCTCGCCGCAGGAGGTGGAGTTCGCCGTCACCATCCACCGCTCCGGCTCCGACCTGCTCCAGATGATCAACGACATCCTTGACCTGGCGAAGATCGAGGCCGGCCGGATGGACGTCCACCCCAAGGAGCTGCCGCTGATCAAGCTGCTCGACTACGTACGGGCGACGTTCCGGCCGCTCGCCCGCGACCGGCACCTGAGCTTCGACATCACGGTCGCGGACGATGTCCCGCGCGCGCTGTACTCGGACGAGCAGCGCCTCCAGCAGATCCTGCGCAACCTGCTCTCCAACGCGCTGAAGTTCACCTCGTCCGGCGGCGTCGAGCTGTCCGTCACGGTGGCCGCGCCGGACGCCGCCGGCACCGGACCGCCGCCCGCGCCGGGCCCGGTCCTCGCCTTCGCCGTCAAGGACACCGGTATCGGCATCCCCGCCCACAAACTCGGCGCGGTCTTCGAGGCGTTCCAGCAGTCGGACGGCACCACCAACCGCAAGTACGGCGGCACCGGGCTCGGCCTGTCCATCAGCCGGGACATGGCGACACTGCTCGGCGGCCGGATCACCGCCGAGAGCGAACCGGGCGCCGGCTCCGTCTTCACGCTGTACGTACCGGCGCACCACACCGGCCCGTCGGCGGCGCTCGAACTCCCGGCGGTGACGGGCGGGGTAGCGGCCCCGGCGGCGCCGGGGAAGGTACCGGAGGCGGGGCCGGTGCCCGCCGGGGCGAAGGCGGCTCCGGCGGCCGGCGCGGAGGAGGCGGACACGGACGGGGCCGGCGGCTCCGGGCCCAGGACCGCACCGACCGGGGCGGAGGAGGCGGAGCGCTCCGGCCTGGTGCGGGCGGCTGCCGGGACGGCGCCGCTGCCGCGGGCGGAGACCTGGGCCACCGGCAGTCCAGACGTCACCTGGCCGGAGACCTCCCGCCTGGGCGACTGGCTGCAGGGACGCTCGGGGCGGGTGCTGTCCGGCCGGCGGATCCTCATCGTCGACGACGACATCCGCAACGTCTTCGCACTGACCCACGTCCTGGGCCGGGCCGGCATCCGCGTGAAGTACGCCGAGAACGGCCGCGAGGGGCTGGAGGTCCTGGACCGGACGCCCGACGTGTGCCTGGTGCTGATGGACATCATGATGCCGGAAATGGATGGTTACGAGATGATCCAGGCCCTACGGAAGGCCCCGCGCTACGCGGAGCTGCCGGTCATCGCCCTCACCGCGAAGGCCATGCCCGGCGACCGGGAACGCGCGCTGGAAACGGGCGCCGACGACTACATCCCCAAGCCCGTCGACGTGGACCGCCTGCTGGCCGCCATCTGCCGCCTCCTGGACCCTGAGGACGGGGACGGGGACGGTGCGGCCGGCGGCGCGGCGCCCGGACCGGGCGGCGGGGGCGAGGGGCCGGACGGCACCGGTCCCGGACGGCCGGAGCGGTCCTCATGAGCGCGCCCGCGGACACCGCCGCGCTCCTCATCGTCGACGACATGGAGGAGAACCTCGCCGCCCTGGAAGCCGTGCTCGGGTCGCTCGCCCGCATCGTCCGCGCGAGCTCCGGCGAGGAGGCGCTGAAGGCGATGCTCCGGCAGGATTTCGCGGTGGTGCTGATCGACGTGGTGATGCCGGGCATGGACGGCTTCGAGACCACCGCCAACATCAAGGGGCTCGACCAGACCAAGGACGTCCCCGTCATCCTGCTGACCGGCGCGGAGGTCGACCCGAACTACGCCTACCGCGGCTACACCGTGGGCGCCGCCGACTTCCTGGTCAAACCCTTCGACCCCTGGCTGCTGCGCACCAAGGTCAACGTCTTCCTGGACCTGTACCGCAAGAACCGCCAACTGGCCGCCCAGTCCGAACAGTTGCGCCGCCTCCTCACCGCCGGCAGCGGCCCGCCCGCCCCCGGCCCGGGCCGGCCCGCCCCCGCACCCCCCACGGGCACACGGCCCGGATCCCCTACGGAACTCACCGCGCCGCCCGCGGAAGCGGGCCCCGGCACCCGTACGGGATCCGGGGCGGTGCCCGGCTACGGGGAAACGGCGGGGGCCCCGCCGCCGGGCGCGCCACCACCGGACCGGGCGGCGGAGGCGGCGCGGCTGGCCGAGATCGTGGGGCAGCTCGCCGAGGTGGAGGGGGCGCTGCGGGAGGCCGGGGGCGCCGGGCCGTCCGATGCCGCCGACCGGATCGCCGAGACCGAGTGCGCCGTCGGCCGGCTGCTGGCCGATTTCGGCCGTCCGGCGTCGGGCGGCGGCCCGGCCCCGGACCGCCCCTGACCGGACCCGGTCGGTACGATTCCGGCCGCGGACCGGCGGGCATCGGCGGGCCGCGTCACATGCGCGTCGTCATACGGGGGTTCACCACATGTTCGGGATCGTCAGGCCCTGCGCACACCGGCTGACCGGTGGACTGAAGGCGGAGTGGATGGCGCATCTGTGCGGGCTGTGTCTGGCGCTCCGCGCCGACCACGGGCAGTTCGCGCGGGTCGTCACCAACTACGACGGGCTGATCGTCTCGGTGCTGACCGACGCGCAGCGCGGCCCGGCCCCGGGCGGGCGCCGTACCGCGGGGCCGTGTCCGCTGCGGGGGATGCGGACCGCGGCGGTGGCCAAAGGTGAGGGGGCGCGGCTCGCGGCGTCGGTCTCGCTGGTCCTCGCGTCGGCGAAGATCCGCGATCATGTCGCGGACCGGAACGGGCTGCTGCGGCGCCGCCCGGTGGCCGCCGCGGCCCGTAAGGTCGCGGCCGGATGGGACCGCGCGGGGGCCCGTACGGGTGCCGGGCTCGGCTTCGACACGGCCGTCCTCGTCGATGCGGTCGACCGGCAGGTCGGTATCGAGCAACTGGCCGGTCCCGGCACTCCGTTGACGGTGATCACCGAGCCGGCCGAGACAGCGACGGCGGCGGCCTTCGCGCACACCGCGGTGCTCGCCGGGCGGCCGGAGAACGCCGCCCCGCTCGCCGAGGCCGGGCGTCTCTTCGGGCGGCTCGCGCACCTCCTCGACGCCGTGGAGGACCGCGCCGCCGACGCCGCCGAGGGCGCCTGGAACCCGCTCGCCGCCACCGGCGCCTCCCTGCCGGAGGCCCGTCGGCTCTGCGATGACGCGCTGCACGGCATCCGGCTGGCGCTGCGCGAGGTCGCCTTCACGGACGGGAAGCTGGTGCACGTCCTGCTCGTCCACGAGCTGCGGCGGTCGGTGGACCGGGCGTTCGGGACAGAGTCCTGCGGACACGGGGGCGGGCCCGGTGGCCACGGTGGCGCCCCTCGCCTCCACCACCCGCAGGGCACCTCCGGGCCATACGGGAACCCGGACGCGGCTCCGCACCCTTACGGGAACCCGAACCCGTACGGGGAGCCGAACCCCTACGGGAGCCCCAATCCGTACGGGACGTCGGGGCCCGGCGGGAACCCTCCGCAGGGTGCGCCCGCCGGCGGCAACCCGTACGCCACCGGGCCGCAGCACCTCAACGGCGCGCAGCGGCCGCAGCCGGGCGGCGGGGCGACGCCGCCGGACCGGTACGACGGCAGGATGGACGGCGGCTGGGGCAGCGACCACGGTGGCGGTCACGGTGGCGGTCACGGTGGCGGCTCGCACGGGAGTGGTGACGGGTCGCACGGCGGCGCGCCGGCTCCGCAGCCGCCCAAGCCGCCGCGCGGGCTGCTCGCCGGGTGCCTCGTCGCCGTCGGCCTGTGCTGTTCCTGCCAGGTCTGCTGCGCGAGCAGCTACGAGGGCCCCTGGTCGCGGAAGAAGCGCGAGGGGTGCTGCCACTCCGCCTGCGACGGGTGCAGCGGTTGCAACGGGTGTGACGGATGCTGCTGTGACGGGTGCTGTTGCGACGGATGCTGCTGCGACTGCTGAGCCGTACGACCGCCTCGCTTCCGCAGGCCCAACTCACCCCACTCACCTATGCCGCGAGGGAGTTGCGGCCCTCACGGCCGGTCCGGGTCAGCCGAAAAGTGCCGGAGCCAGCTCCTCGTCCTCGCGGAGCTTGGCCAGGGCGCGGGAGACGGCGCTCTTGACCGTGCCGACCGAGACCTCCATGACCTGGGCGGTCTGGGCCTCGCTCAGGTCCTCGTAGTAGCGGAGGACGACCATGGCGCGCTGGCGGGGTGGCAGCCGCATGATGGCGCGCCACATCGCGTCCCGCAGGCCCTGGAGTTCGGCCGGGTCGGGGACGGGGACCGGGTCCGGCTCGGGGAGTTCGTCGCAGATGAACTCGTCGACCTTGCGCTTGCGCCACTGGGAGGTGCGGGTGTTGAGCAGCGCCCGGCGGACGTAGCCGTCCAGGGCGCGGTGGTCCTCGATGCGGTCCCAGGCGACGAACGTCTTGGCCAGCGCGGTCTGGAGCAGGTCCTCGGCGTCGTTCGGGTTGGCGGTGAGCGACCGCGCCGCCCGCATCAGCACCGGACCCCGGGCCCGTACGTACGACGAGAACGACGGGTACGACGGGCGCGCGACGGCGGGCTGCGTGGCGGAAGTGCACACTGGCGTGGTCATGCCTCCACGCTAGAAGCGGCCGACCCCTCACCGGATCGCCCCAAGGTGCCGAAGCGTCGTCCGTCTGAAGTTGTAGGGGTGGGGTCTTCCCTACCTCCTTGGGGCGGAGGGCGGACCCCCGGCCCCTACGGGACGCCCCGGCAGGTACCGCCCCCGGACCGCGTACCGGCCCGCCGTGCTCCCCGTGCGCTCAGCTTCCGGCGGGGCGGGCGGGACGGGGCGGGCGGGGCAGGGAGTCCTTGTACTTCTGGTCGGCCGAGGTCGCTCCGAGCCAGCCGCCGACGGCGACCAGCAGGCCGCCCACGGAGACGAGGATGATGCCGCCGATGGCGTCGTCCCGCTTCGTCTCGTCGTAGTCGTACCGGGTGGTGTGGCGCTGGAGGCAGATGTCGCCGTCCCGCATCGCCTCGCCGCCGCACGCGGGGCCGGAGAGCAGCATGGACAGCCCCCAGCCGCCCAGCAGCAGGCCCGGGATCACCCCGAGCAGAAAGCCCACCACGACCTTCCGCACCCGTCGCACGTTCACCCCGGCCACCCCCTGACGGCATCCGCCACCAGACGCCCCGCGCTCACATTAATCGCCCCCCGGTGGAGGTCAATCGCCTTCCGCCGGAGGCCGGGGTCCGGACCCGGAGGGCGCGCCCCGCAGGCCCCGCCCCGGGACCCGTACGGGACGCGCCGCACGGCCCGGACCCGCACGGCCCGCGCGCCCCGTGCACCCCACGCTCCCCCGCCACCCCTCCACGCACCCCCGGCGAGCCCCCACACCCCCGCCCCGCACGTGGATACGGTGGCAACACCCAACACCCAACGCCCGCCGCGGGCGCGGGTGCGCGGGAGCCGCGGGGCACGGTCCCCTGGGCGGGCCCGTACGCCGACCGGCCACCGCGCGCCGACCGTCCGGCCCGGGGCGCCCCCGGTCCGCCCCTGCGGCGGCCCGGCCCCGCCCGGCCGCCCGCCCGCACCATGCCGCGCCCCCGCGGGCGCACGCCACGTTCGTCCACCTCTCACCGGGAGAAACGTGTTGCAGACCCAGACCCAGACCCAGACCCAGACCCAGACCGTCACCCACGCCGACCGCCGTCTCGCCTGGGAGGGCTTCTGCACCGGCCCGCAGGTGCTCTCCGGCGCGCAGCTCGACGCGCTCGCGACGCGGCTGCTCGGCCTCGACCGCGCCGGGGTCGAGGCCGCGGCGCGCACCGAACTCGTCCCGTACCCGGCTGCCCGGGGCGCGGTCCCGGCGATCGTCCTCGGCTCCGCCACCACCCTGAAGAAGTGCTACGAGGCCGACGTCGCGCACCTCGTCGAGGGCACCCCGCCCGACGATTTCGCCACGTACATGGAGGCCCGCAGCGTCCACCTCGCCGCCCCCGGTGACCTGACGGTGGGCCGGACCGAACCATGGCGGCAGGCCGTCGCGGGCAGCACGGCGGAGCCGGTGGAGGTTCCCGAGCTGGACCACTACTACCTGACGCACGCACTGCTCACCCTGGCCGCGCAGTCGCCGCCCGACGCGCCCGCGGCGCCCCTCGCGCGGCTGCTGCGTCAGCTGCGGCAGTCCCCGGGGACGATCGTGCGGCTCTTCGCCCTCGACCCCGAGGCGCGGGTGCTGCTGCTGTGGCTCAAGCGCACCGCGGGGCTGGAGCGGCTGCGGGTGGACGCCAACGGGCAGGAGGTCGCGGAGCGGTGGAACCGTAAGACCACGCTGTACCCGACGGTCGAGGAGGCCGCGGAGCTGCCCCCGCCCGCCGCCGCCGACCCGTACGAACTGCTCGCCGCCGAAGCCCGAAGGACGCCGTTCACCAGGGAGTTCGGGGTGCTGCTGCCCCGGCTGCCCGGCTACTCCGTGACCCGCGCGGGCGCCGACGCGGCCGTGCTGCGGCGGCGGGTGCACGGCGCCGCACGGCTGCTGCGCGAGCGCTACGGCCTGCCGCTGGGCTGCTTCAAGCCCGCCGAGGCGCTCACCGGCAGCCGCATCCGGACGGGCGTACCGCTCGACGATCCGGCGGCGCTGGACGCGCTGGCCCGGCAGGCCATGGAGACCGAGGAGGACTACGTCCTGGAGGCGCACACCGACTATCTGCGGCACTCCGTCGAGGGGTACGAGTTCATCCTGGCGCCGTCCACGCATGTGGTGGCGGGCGAGCTGGCCGAGGGCGGCACGGTGCAGATCACCCGGGGCAGCGTCTGGGAGGGCAGCGTCTACGTCGACGAGGAGACCTGCGGGCGGTTCGGCATCGACCCGGAGGTCTTCCGGGGCGTGCGGGCGGGCATGGCGGGGCTGCTGGGCGCCTTCGAGGGCGGCGGGCGCAGTCTCGGGTTCGTCAAGGGCGGGGTGGACTTCGCGATCGCGAGGATCGGCGGGCGGTTCGGGGACACCCCGGTGGTCGGGATGCAGGACCTCAACCTCTCGTCCAACGGCGCGGAGTACGTCCGCGCGTTCCTCGCCCAGGCGCGGGAGGCGCACGGCGGTGACCGTCGCATCTACGCCGCCACCAAGGTGGTCCGGCCCGTCCCCGGCACCGACCTGCGGCGGCTGAAAGCCGCCGCCGAGGAGGACGCGCCGGGGCGGTGGACGCGGGTGCTCACCTCCGTGCCCGGGTGCTGGGGCATGGTCGGGGTCGCCGGGCCGTGCCCGCGGCAGGCGGCGGAGGACGTCCTCGCGCTCGAACAGCGGTTGCACACGGCGGGGCTGCTGCGCACCAGCCTGCGGCAGGCGCCCGAGCCCTGCGGCGCCTGACCGCCTGCCGCGCCACCACACCGCCGCCCCGTCCCCCCTGCCGCAGGGGGGACGGTGTTTTCCGTGGGACGCACGGGATCACCGGGGTATTCGGGAAAGCGTTTTCCGGCCTTACCCTTCCTTGGCCTGCATGGCCCCTTTCGCGGGGTTGACGCTCGAAAACGCGAATGTCACTGTGCTGGATGTCGATTGCCGGGCGAAGGGTTACGCGTGAGCATATTCAGCGACCTGAACGACCCCAGGGGTATTCCCGAAGCAGCCCCTGACCAGCAAAGGGACGCCCCTCTCCAGGAAAGCGCGCGGCCGGATCTGCCACCACAATCCGGCCTGACCGGCCTGTTCGAGGCGGTCGCGGCAGAATTTCCGCAGCGTACGGCGGTGACCGCGGCCGATGGTTCCCTCACCTACCGGGAATTGAACGAGAAATCCGACCTACTGGCCGGAAAACTTCTCGACGCCGGAGCGAAAAGCGGGACCACGGTCGGGCTCCACACCCACCGCACCACCGACCTGATCACCGGACTCCTCGGAATTCTGAAGACCGGCGCCGCATATCTGCCGCTCGATCCCGGATATCCGGCCCCCCGTATCCACTGGGCGCTTTCCGATGCGGAATGCCCGGTGGCCGTCGCCCCGCCGGACCTCGCCGCCGCCCTCGGCGACACGGGCATCCGCACGGTGGACCCCGCGGCGGCGGACGACGGGCCGCGCCCGGTGCTGCCCCGCGTCCCGGACAGCGCCGCCGCGTACGTCATCCACACCTCCGGCTCCACCGGCGACCCCAAGGGCGTCCAGGTCGAACACCGCAACGTCAGTGGCCTGTTCACCGCCGTCCAGCCGTGGTTCGGCTTCGGCGCGGACGACGTGTGGACGCTGTTCCACTCCGCCGCCTTCGACTTCTCCGTCTGGGAGATCTGGGGCGCCCTGCTGCACGGCGGCCGCCTGGTCATCGTCCCGCCGGCCACCACCCGCTCCCCCGCCGCCCTCCACCGGCTGCTGCGGGACGAAGGTGTCACCGTCCTCAGCCAGACCCCAGGCGCGTTCGTCCGGCTCGCCGCGGCGGACGCCGGGCAGGAGCCGCTGACCGCGCTGCGCACCGTGGTCCTCGGCGGCGAACGCCTCGATGTGGCGGCGCTGCGGCCCTGGCTGGAGCGGTACGGCGACGACCGCCCCCAGGTCGTCAACATGTACGGCATCACGGAGGCAACGGTGCACGCCTCGTACCGCCCGGTCCGCTGCGCCGACCTGGACGGGACGGGCCCGAGCCCCGTAGGGGTGCCCCTGCCGGGGCTCGTCTTCCACCTCCGGGACGCCACCGGCCGCCCGGTGCCCGACGGGGCGCCCGGCGAGCTGTACATCGAGGGCCCGGCGCTGGCCCGCGGCTACCTGGGACGGCCCGAGTTGACGGCCGAGCGGTTCGCCGCCGGTCCACCGCGTACGTACCGCACCGGCGACCGGCTGGTGCGGCTGCCGGACGGCGGGTACGGCTATCTGGGCCGCGTCGACGACCAGCTGAAGGTGCGCGGCTACCGCGTCGAGCCCGGCGAGATCGAGGCGCTGCTCGTCCGCCACCCGGAGGTGGACGCGGCGGCGGTCCGGCCGCACGACTACGGCGAGGGAGGTGACGACGTCCGGCTCGTCGCGTACGTGACCGGCGCCGCCCGCCACCGGGACGATCCGGCGCCGCTGATCGCCGAGTTGACCGCGCTGGCCGCCGCGGAGCTGCCGCCGCACATGCGGCCGTCCGCCCATGTCGTCCTCGACGCGCTGCCGCTGACCGCCAACGGCAAGACCGACCGGACGGCGCTCCCGGCGCCCGGCCCGGCCACCGCGCGCGAGCCGGAGCCCGAGGCGCCCGACGCGTCCTCCGGGGCGCGGATCGCCGCGATCTGGCGCGCCGTCCTCGATGCCGTCGACGTCCCGCCCGACGCCGACTTCTTCGACCTCGGCGGCACCTCCCTCACCCTGTTGCGCATGTTCGAGCGGGTCAACGCGGCGTTCGGCACCGATCTTGACGTCACCGTCCTCATCGACGGGGCCACCGTCGCCTCCCTGACCTCGCACATCGACGCCGCCCGGACGACCGAAGGAGACGCATGACCACCGAAGCCACCCGGTTCCGGCTCAGCGACGAGGAACTGAAGAACTTCCACGCGCGCGGCTACGCGGGCCCGTTCACCCTCTACGAGCCCGACGAGATCAAGCAGCGGTGGGGCCAGGAGCGGCTGCGGCTGCTGGACCGCAGCGCCGCCGTCTACCAGGACGAGGCGGCCGTCTCCGGCGGCACCAACATCGCCAACTACGACCGCCACCTCGACCAGGAATTCCTCGCCGACCACATCACCCGGCCGGAGATCACCGACCGGGTCGCGAGCATCCTCGGCCCGGACGTGCTGTGCTGGCGTTCGGAGTTCTTCCCGAAGTACCCGGGCGCCGAGGGCACCGACTGGCACCAGGCCGACACGTTCGCCAACGCCTCCGGCTCCCCGCAGATCCTGTGGCCCGGCGGCTCCGACTTCGGCGGCACCCTCACCGTCTGGTGCGCCTTCACCGACGCCACCATCGACATGGGCTGCCTCCAGTTCATCCCCGGCACCCACCGCACGATGTTCTACGACGAGACGAAGCGGATGCACTACGACCCGGACCTCGCCGACGTCGAGAAGGGCGGCGTCCGCCGCGGCTTCTTCGGCTACGACTACCGGGAGTTGCAGATCGACCCGGACTGGACGCCCGACGAGTCGCAGGCCGTCTCCATGGAGATGCGCGCGGGCCAGTTCATCGTCTTCTGGTCGACGCTGATGCACGCCTCCCACCCGCACCTGGGCACCACCCGCGACATGCGCATGGGCTTCGTCGGCCGGTACGTCCCCACGTCGGTCCAGATCTACCCGGGCACCGACGCGATCGAGGAGTACGGCGGCCGGGTCGGCCTGGAGCGGTACGGCGCGGTGTTGGTGTCCGGCGAGGACCGTGAGGGCCACAACCGGATCGCCACCCACACCACCCGCAACCACCCGTTCCGGCGGCGCGATGTCTGAGCCGGGCGCCGCCGCCACCGGCCGTGGCGGCGGCCCCCGGGCGCCCCCCGGCCCCGCCCCGCGCGAGCGGGGCCCCGCGCGGCGGGGCCCCACGGGGCGGTGATGCGCGCGGCCCCGCCCCCGGGGCGG
>NZ_JBHYGX010000051.1:15620-28523 GCF_042739975.1 Streptomyces sp. NPDC059080 | reverse complement strand
ACACCCCACACCCCCACCACCCCCCCCCCCCAGCCGCGGGGGGGGGGTCCGTTTCGCTCTCCCCCCCCCCCCCCCCGGGGCGGGCCCCCCCCCCCCCCCCGCGCCGCCGGACACGGCCCTGCGCGAGCTGGCCACGGCGCTGCGGGACACCTCGTCGCTGATCTGCTCGCTGCCCGGCCCGGTGCGCGTCGCGCCGCTGCCCGGCACCGCGCCCTGGACGGCCGCCGCCGGGGACGTCCTGGACCGGCTCACCGGACGGCTCGGCCTGCCCGGCATCGAGGTCGTCCCGGACACCACCGGGCTGTGGGCCGCCGAGGTGGCCGTCGGCCGGCGGCTGGCGCTCGACGCATCCGCGCTGGCCGCGGCGGCCGACGCGCCGTTGGCCGGGCCGGTCCGGGCGGCGTGCGCGGGGCCGCCGGGCGAGCCGGTGGTGCTGCCCGCGTACGACGGCACCCCGCTGCGCGCCTACGCCGCCGGGGAGCCGGGCCGCCCGGCCGTCCTGGTCGTCGGGGCCTGCGGGATGCCGGTCGGTCTGGCCGCGCCGTGGCTGCGGGCGCTGTCCGGCACGTACCGGGTGCTGACCTGGGAGAGCCGCGCGCTGTTCGCACCGCGCGCCAAGGCGGGGCTGCCGCCGCTGCTCGGGTACGGCCTGGCGGAGCAGAGCAGCGATCTGCTGGCCGTCCTCGACGGGTTCGGGGTGGCCGAGGCCCACGTCATGGGCGTGTGCGGCGGCGCGCCCCTCGCACTCGCCGCCGCCGCGGCCTCCCCGCGGATCACCTCACTGAGCCTGTGGCACGGCGACTTCGAACTCGGCGGCGACGCGCCCAAGACCGACCACCAGCGGGACGTGGCGGCGCTGCTGGCCAAGGCCGGACAGGGGCCGGCGCAGGCGGAGGGGCTGTACCGGCTGCTGCGCCACCCCCGGTCGCTGGCGAAGCTGCGGCCGGACGTCGCCCACCATCTGGTCCACCCGTACGCCTCACCCGAACTGCTGCGCCGCTACGGGCTGCTGAACGGCGCGATCATGACCACCGACTGCCGTCCGCCGCTGACCGCGGTGGACCGGCCGGTGCTGGTGGTCACCAGCCCCGAGGACACCACCGCGCACCCGGACGGCTCGGTGCACGCCGCGCGGCTGCTGCGCCGCGCGACGCTGCGATGGCTGCCGCACGGCGACCACCTCACCGCCTTCGACGCCGGGCCGGAGCCGGTGCGCCTCGCCGAGGAGTTCCTGCGCGCGCACACGCCGGGCCACGCCCCTGACCGTCCCACCGCCCGTGACCGTTTCGGCGACCGGAAGGGCCGATCATGACCGCACCGACCCACGGCGTCACCGACACCGCGCGGGCCGCGCGCCCGGCGGACGCCGCCACCGGCGACGCGGTGGCGCGGGCCCTCGCCGCGCACCCCGCGGTCGCCGCCACCGCCGTCCGCGGCCCGTCCGGCCGCCGCACCGCGTATGTGGTGCCCGATCCGCGCCACGCCCCGCAGCTGCACCGCGCGGCGGTCGCCGGGGCGGCGGCGCTGCCCGCCGGTCTGGAGTGGCACGAACCCGCCGACGAGCTGCGGCTGGCGGGCGTCAACCGCACCGAATCCGCCTTCCTGTACCGCGAGATCGTCACCGACCGCGCCTATCTGCGGCACGGCATCGCGCTGCCCGACGACGCGGTGATCGTCGATGTCGGCGCCAACATCGGCATGTTCACCCTGCACGCCGCCCGGCACCGCCCGCGCGCCCGGGTCCTCGCCGTCGAGCCGGTCGCCGAACTCGCCGCGGCCACCGCCGCCAACGCCGCGCTCTACGGCCTCGACGTCACCGTCCTGGCCTGCGCGCTCGGCGCCGTACCGGGCCGGGCGGAGCTGACGTACTACCCCGGCAACAGCGTGATGTCCGGCCGCTACGCGGATGCCGGGGAGGACCTGGAGGTACTGCGCGGCTATCTGCTGACCGGTGAGGGCGGCGGGGCGGGCGGGCAGCTCGACCGGCTGGCCGCCGGGCGGATGGCGGCCGAGCGCCGCGGCTGCGCGGTCCGCACCCTGACCGAGGTGGCCGCCGAGGCCGGGCTGGACCGCATCGACCTGCTGAAGATCGACGTGGAGAAGGCGGAGGCCGATGTCCTGGCGGGCATCGACGAGACGCTGTGGGCGCGGGTGCGGCAGATCGTCCTGGAGGTCCACGACCTGGACGGCCGCCTGGCGCGGATCGTCGGCCAGCTGCGCGACCGGGGCTTCACCGTCACCCACGACCAGGACCCGCGCCTGCGGCTGACGCCCTGTCACAACGTGTACGGGCGCCGCCCGGACGCCCGCCCGGCGCCCCGGGACCCGGCCCCGGCCGACCCGCCGCTCGTCACGGCCCGCGCGCTCGGCGAGCGGCTGCGGGAGCATCTGGCCCGGTGCGCCCCGGACCTCCCGGCGCCCGACCGGTTCGTGCTGGTCACGGAGGTGCCGGAGGAAGAGGAGGGCATACCGGGCGCCGCCTCCCCGGCCGCCTCCGGGACGTCGTCCTCCCGTACCGCCGTCTTCACCGAGATCTGGACGGAGATCTTCGGTCCGGGCTCCGACCGCCCGGACGCGGACTTCTTCGATCTCGGCGGCGACTCCCTGACGGCGGTGCGGCTGCTGACGCTGCTGGAGGACCGGCTCGGCGAGGAGGCACTGGCCCCGGACGCCGTCTTCACCGACGGCACCTTCGCGGGCCTGGCCGCCGCCGTCGAGGCGTCGGACCACTGATGGCCGGGGGGTCCGCCGCCCGCTGGTTCCACCGTCCATTGCCCCGCCCCGGCGCCCGGCTGCGGCTGGTGTGCCTGCCGTGCGCCGGGGGCGGCGCGGCGGCGTTCCGGACCTGGCCGGCGGCGCTCCCCGACGACGTCGAGGTCGTCGCCGTACGGCTGCCGGGCCGGGAGAACCGCACCGGTCAGCCGCCGTACGACCGGTGGCCGCCGCTCGTCGCGGAGCTGGGCGCGGCGCTGGCCGAGGCGGTGGAGCCGCCGTACGTGCTGTTCGGGCACAGCCTCGGCGGGATGATCGGCTACGAGCTGACCGTCACGCCGGGCCCGGCGGCGCCCCCGGAGCGGCTGATCCTGGCGGGCTGCCGGGCGCCGCACGTGCCGCTGCTGGTGCCCGCCGTCCACGCTCTGCCGGACGCGGCGTTCGCCGAGGGGCTGCGGCGGCTGGCCGGGACGCCGGAGGAGGTGCTGCGCAATCCGGCGCTGCTGGCCCTGCTGACGCCGATGCTCCGCGCCGACCTGCGGCTCGCGGAGACCTGGCCGCCCGCCGGGGCGCCGCCGCTGCCGGTGGCGCTGACGACGTTCGGCGGCGCCGCCGACCCGATGGCGCCGCCCGCCGCGGTCGACGGGTGGCGCCGCCACGCCCCGCTCGGGGTCCGCGCCCACCGGCTGCCCGGCGGGCACTTCTTCCCCCGGGAACACGCCGCGGAGTTCCTGCGGCTGCTCGCCGGGGAGCTCCGCGCCCACACTCGCGACGGAAGAGGAACCGCACCATGCGCTCCGTGTACTTCACCGACGCCCACGAGCAGTTCCGCGCCCGGGTCCGCGCCTTCCTGACCACGCATGTGGCCCCGCACGCCGCCGCCTGGGAACGGGAACGGGCGCTGCCCCGCGCCCTGTGGCGGGAACTGGGCGCGGAGGGCCTGCTGGGCCTGGCGCATCCGCGTACGGCGGGCGGCGGGGAGCGCGATCTCTTCACCTCCGTGGTGTTCCTGGAAGAGTTGGGCCGCACCGGCTTCGGCGGGCTGCGGGCGGCGGTCTCCGTCCACGCCTACATGGCCACCCACTACCTGGCGGCGGCGGGCGGCCCGGAGCTGTGCGCGGCGTATCTGGCCCCGGCGGTGCGCGGCGAGAAGATCGCGGCGCTCGCCCTGACGGAACCGGGCGCCGGCGCGGACCTCTCCCGGCTCGCCACCACCGCCGAACGGGACGGCGACCACTACGTCGTCCGCGGCACAAAGACGATGGTCAGCAACGGTACGGCCGCCGATTTCCAGGTGGTGGCGGTCCGTACGGCGCCGCACTCCGGGGCCGGCCGGCGCGGCGCCACCGGCCTCTCACTGCTGGTGATCGACGCCTCGCTGCCCGGCGTCACGGCCCGCCCGCTGCCCACGCTGGGCTGGCGGGCGGCGGGCACCGCGACGGTCGAGTACGACGCCGTACGGGTCCCGGCGGACCGGCTGATCGGCCGCCGGAACAGCGGTTTCTACTACCTGATGCGCGGCCTCCAGCTGGAGCGGCTGGTCGCCGCGGTGCTGGCGCTCGGCGGGATGGAACGGACCCTGGACGACGCCCGCACTGCGGTGGCCGGGCGGGAGCTGTTCGGCGGCACGCTCGGCGCGCTCCAGGCACCGCTGCACCGCCTCGCGGACCTGGCGACGGAGCTGGCGGCCGCCCGGCAGCTCGTCCACCACGCCGCATGGTGCCTGGCGCAGGGCGAGCCGCCGGACACCGCCTGCTCGATGGCGAAGCTCCACACCACCGAACTGGCCTGCCGCATCGCCGAGGCCAACCTCCACCTCCAGGGCGCCCGCGGCTACCTCGACAGCTCGGACGCGGCCCGCGCCCACCGCGACGCCCAGGCGGCCACGCTCGCCGCCGGACCGAGCGAGGTGATGCGCGACCTCATCGGCCGGTCGCTGCTGCGCCCGCCGTACGACACGCCTCCCCGACAAACCCCCAAAAAATCTTCATAAGGGTCTTTTCACCCATGGGGGTGATGAGTATCATAAATAGCAGCCTGCGGGGCGAGCGAGGGAGCTTGACCGGAGCGCATCCGTAAGAGAGAACGCAGATTGTTCTCTCGAATACGCAAGGGCCAGGCTGAGAGGCCGGAAGGTCGGGGAGACCGGAAGGCGACCTCCACCACCTGATGCGGACAATGCCGCCGAAGGAAGCCCACCTCGCAGGTTCGAACGTCACAAGAACCCGACGCCCGGAGCCGCAAGTCGGCCCCGGGCGCCGCCGTGTGTGCGGGCGGGATGGAGCTGAGCTAGATCTCAGAGCCCTTGGCGAACTCCACGAACGAGGTCCAGGACGCCACGGGGAATGCCAGCACGGGACCGTTGAGGTCCTTGCTGTCACGGACGGGGAGGACGCCCAGCCCCGGGACGAGGTTGCGGGCCACCTCGACGCACAAGCCGCCCTCACTGCCGCTGTAGCTCGACTTCTGCCAGTCCGCCCCGGCCAAGTTGTGCTGCGGGTTGGTGCTCATGATGCGTATCCCTCCATTGCGCGACGGATAGTTGACGCCGACTCTTCGGGGCTGAGCGCCATCGTCTGGGCGCGATCGTAGATCAGGCCGTACCGAGCCGCCCTCGCCACTTCTTCCACCAGGTGCCCCATCCATGTGCCCTCCAGATAGGCCACGCTTGGCCCATCCGGCAAGGACAGGATCGCCATCTGGCCGCCGAGGGCTGGGTGTGGCCCCAGGGAGACGGGAATGATCTGAACGAACACGTTGGGGCGGGTGGTCATGTCGAGTATGTGGCCAAGTTGGGCGGCCATCACGCCGGGCTCCCCTACCGGCCGTGACAGGACGACTTCATCGATGATGAACCATGCCGGGGGCGGGTCCTCCGCACGCGTCAGGACCTCCTGCCGCGCCAGCCGTTCCACCAGTGCAGCCTCGGCTTCATCCGGCGCGAGCATGCCCGCACTAAACAAGGACCGGGCGTAGTCCTCGGTCTGAAGCAGCCCAGGAACATAGGTTGTTGAGTACTCGCTGATCGAAACGGCGATCTTCTCGAACTGTACGTACCGATCGAACCCGTTCCTGAGATACGGCGCTTCCTCCGAGAACCGCCAGAACCGTTCAAAGAACCCCGGCGCTGGATCACCGAACGCAAGGTCGATTTTCTGGAAATTCTCCAATGTGCCGGGGACATGCGCCCGCTCGATCTGCGCGACCCGGCTGGGGGACATGCCTGCCTGCCGCGCCAAGTTCTTCTGCGCCCAACCGCGCTCTTCCCTGCGACGGATCAACTCCCCGCCGATGTAGTGCGCGGGCGTCATCGGAGTATCGGCCAAGACGTCATCACCTCATTAACAAGCCCGGATAAAGCTTTAACAGCACCCCGTAAAGAGTTTCACCCTCCGTACGGCCCGGGCTGCCCATTCAGCCCGTGTAGACACTAACCAACCACCAGGGGAACGCAGTTACGGAGGTACGCATCATGCAGAGATTCGCCAAGAGCGAGCTGGCGACGGACACCAAGCTAAGGCAACCCGGCTGGGCCGTCAGCCAGTCGATGAGAAAGGAAAAGAAAGACGCCGGGAGCACCAAGGATCTCCGCGACAAGCTGAACGAGACGAACGCCGCCCGGCGTGCGAACCGTGAGGCTCACGATGGGAGGCCCCTCAAGTGAGCGAGTACACCGTTTGGGCCGATGCCCCCTTCGGCACCAGCGGCCTGCCGGTCCACCAGGACTGCCCCGCGTGCGTCGCCGCAGGCGAGCTGCTGGACGAAGCGGCCAGGACCCGCGACCAGTCCGCCGCCGCAGACGCACGCATCTACCTCCGGGAACACCCCAACCACCGCCCCGGACACGGACGGAAGGCGGCGAAGTGACCCCCCGTAACACCTACGACACGGCAACGATGAAGCTGGCATTCGCCGCCGATGAGGCCCGCCTCCGCATCGACGGCATCGGGGAACGCCAGCTTCTGGCGGACGACGGCACAACCCCTGTCTATCCCGGCATCCCTCTCGGCACCGCCGCGCCGACGGTGGTGCAGCGCATCGCCGATGCGCTGTGGCGAGACCGGCACCACTGCGCCACCAGGACCGTGACACCGCGCCCGCCCGCGTCCGAAGGGGAATGCACGGGCGTGAAGTCGGCGCAGATGCTCCGTGCGTCGCTGCTCAGCTACGGCTACGACGTGGCCGTCTGGGGCACAGGCCGCACCGTGGAAACGGCCCATGTGGTGATCGAGGGATCGTTCCCTGCCGCAGCAGCACAGCAGATGGCCGCCTCCCTGAATGTCTACGACCGCCTCGCGCTCCCGGGCATGCACCAAGGGTGGAGCTATCGCTGACAGCTGCGCCACCTGGCGCTCTCTGTACGAGCGCGGTGCACGGGACGCTGCACAGGGCGCGTTGGCGGCGGGGCGATGGTGGAAGGCGCAAGCCGCCGCGCACGCCGCCGTATGCGTCCACGCGACGGCTCCCGGAAAGACCGTGACACCAAGGAGTCCCCTGATCTCCCAGGGGGACACCGGCATTCAGGGAGAGGGTTCGGCAGAACCCGCCGCAGAGACCCACCAGTGCGACTGGCAGCCGCAGCCGGACGAGGCCCAGCGCTGCACCTGCTGCCGCGCCGTGCGTTACCCGACCTTGCGCGCGCTGCTGGCCCCATGAACTGCCGCTCCGGCCCCGCACCCCGACCCTCCCCGGCGGGCCCGGTGGCCGGAGCGGCGGTTCATGGGCCACTGCTTGCGGCACGTGGCGAAGGCCCGTCGCTCCATGTACGGCATGGTGACCAGTGGCACGAAGCGCGGCCGGACACCGGCGGCGGGGAGGACGTCGCGCGCGTAGGCGATGTTCTGCCCCGTGTTGGCGGCCTTCGGCTCCAGGCGTCGAAGGCTCGCTCACCCCCCGTCCCGCCCCAGGATCAACCCCGACGTGGGCACCCCCGTACCCGCCGTGACGAGGACGTGGGCGGCGTCCGGCACCTGGTTCACGGCGCTGCCGCGCACCTGCCGCACCGCCTCCGCGATGCCGTTCATGCCGTGCAGGTACGCCTCGCCGAGCTGGCCGCCGTGGGTGTTGAGCGGCAGGACGCCGGCCGCGACGAAACCGGCCGCCTCGCCGGGGGCGCAGAAGCCGAACTCCTCCAGCTGCATCAGGACGAACGGGGTGAAGTGGTCGTAGAGGATCGCCACGTCGATGTCGGCGGGGGCGCGGCCCGAGGTGCGCCACAACTGCCGGGCCACAACGCCCATTTCGGGGAGCCCGGCAAGGTCGGACGGGTAGAACTCGTCGCGGTAATAGCTGGTCATCTGCTCCTGGGCGCGGCCCGCGCCCTGGGCCGCCGCGGTGATCAGCGCGGGCGGGCGGCGCAGGTCCCGGGCGCGTGCGGCGGTGGTGACGACGAGCGCCTGCCCGCCGTCGGTCTCCTGGCAGCAGTCCAGCAGGCGCAGCGGTTCGACGATGGGCCGGGAGGCGGCGTGGTCGGCGAGGGTGATCGGGCGGCCGTGGAAGTACGCCGCCGGATTGGTGGCCGCGTACCGGCGTCCGGCGACGGCGACATGCCCGAACGCCTCCGGGGTCAGCCCGTAGGTGTGCAGATAGCGCTGGGCGGCCATGGCGACCCAGGAGGCGGGGGTGAGGAGGCCGGGCGGGAGGTTCCAGCCGAGCGCGGCACCCTCGGCGGACGGTTCGCGGTGCTGTACGCCGGAGCCGAAGCGACGGCCGGAGCGCTCGTTGAAGGCGCGGTAGCAGACGACGACCTCGGCGATGCCGGTGGCGACGGCGAGCGCCGCCTGCTGAACGGTGGCGCAGGCGGCGCCGCCCCCGTAGTGGACACGGGAGAAGAAGGAGAGTTCGCCGATGCCGGTGGCCTGCGCGACGGCGGTCTCGGGGCTGGTGTCCATGGTGAAGGTGACGAGCCCGTCGACGTCGGACGGGGTGAGCCCGGCGTCGTCGAGGGCGGCGCGTACCGCCTCGGCGGCGAGGGTCAGTTCGCTACGGCCGGAGTCCTTGGAGAACTCGGTGGCCCCGATACCGACGACGGCGGCCCGGCCGCCCAGGGTGTCCGCGCGGCGCACGCTCATGGGGCGGCCGTCCCTCCGGTGACGGGCACCGTGAGGGTCGCGGTGCCGGTGACGTGGTGCCCGAGGCCGTTCGCGCCGACCACCCGGACCCGTACGGTCCCGCCGACCGCCTCGGTCACCGTCCCCGTCAACTCCATGGTGTCGCCGGGGTAGTTGGGGGCACCGAGGCGGATGGCGACCTTGCGGAGGACGGCGCCGGGGCCGAAGTGGTCGGTGAGGTAGCGGCCGACGAGGCCGTTGGTGGTGAGGATGTTCATGAAGAGGTCCGGCGAGCCCTTCGCGCGCGCGGCCTCGGCGTCGTGGTGCACGTCCTGGTAGTCGCGGGAGGCGATCGCCCCGGAGACGATCAGGGTGCGGGTGATCGGGATGCGGAGGGGCGGGAGGGTGTCGCCGGGGGCCGGGGCGGCGGTTCCGGTCCCGCGCTCACCGAACCGCCGGGCTCCGTCCGGCCGCTCGTCCGGCCGCTCGTCCGGCCGCTCGTCCGGTCCCTCGTACGCCTCGCTCATGCGGCTTCCTCCCCGTCACTGACGAGCAACTGGCCCAGTTCTTCGATGAGTTGGGCGCCTGCGCCGAGATCGGCGGCGAGCTGGCGTCCCCACAGGAAGTGCCGGTGGACGGGGTGGCCGAGGTCGGCGCCGAGGCCGCCGTGCAGATGCTGGACGGCGTGCACCACGCGGGTACCGGCCTCGGCGGCCCACCAGGCGGCGGTCAGGGCGTGCGGCGCGCCACCACGCGCGGTGTCCCGCCGCCAGGCCGCCTCGTACGCGGTGACCCGGATCGCCTCGGTGTCCAGATGCGCGTCGGCGGCCCGCAGCAGGACGGCCTGGTGGGCGTCGAGCGGCTTGCCGAACTGGTGCCGCTCGGCGGTGTGCGCCACGGCCCGCGCGAGGGCGCCCGCGCAGACGCCCGCCTGGAGCCCGGCGTGCGCGATCCGGGCGCCGGCCAGCACGTCCCCGTACGGGCCGGGGCCGACCGGGTCCGGGGCCGCGCCGAGCCGCTCCGCGGGGGCGTCGGTGACGTCGAGGCGCCCCGCGGACCAGGGCGCGGTGGTCGCGACCGGCGTGACGGCGACGCCCGGCGCATCGGTGCGCAGCAGCCACAGCTCCCGGTCCGCATCGGGCACCAGCACCAGATCCGCGCAGGTCAGCCAGGGGACGACGGGCACGGTGCCGGTCAGGTGGGCGGTGGGCCCGGCCGCCCGGGCGGCCCGTACGGCGGGCGGGCCCGTCGTCGCGCCCCCGGCCGCCCGGGTGGCCCGTACGGCGGGCGGCTCGCCGGTCCCGAAGGCGCCGGTGGCGACGAGCGCGCCGTCGGTCAGGTCCGGCAGCAGCCGCGCCCGCTGCTCCGGCGCCCCGTGCGCGGCCACCGCGAGGATGCCGTACGCGCAGGTCGCGGCCAGCGGCACCTGCGCGGTGGTCCGCCCGGCCTCCTCCAGCAGCAGGACCAGCCCGAGCAGCCCGGTCTCGGTGACGGAGCCCGGCAGTCCGGCCTGGCTCAGGGTCTTCCACAGCGCGGTGTCGGCGTCCGTGCCCAGGGCCGTCAGCCGCTCGGGCGTGGACCGGTCGCCGAAGATCTCCGCGGCGAGCCCGGCCGCCGCCCGCTGCTCCCGCGTCGGCGTGAAGTCCATCTCAGCTCTCCTCCCGGGACGCGTGCGCCCCCGGCTCCGCCCGGAACACCGGCAGCTCCCACGCCCCCTTCGCGTCCGTGACCTGCTGAAACCCCAGCCGTACCGGCATCCCGATCCGCACCGCGTCGTACCGGACACCGGTGACGCCCGCGACCAGCCGCACCCCCTCGTCCAGCGCGATCAGCGCGACCGCGTACGGCGGGTCGAAGGCAGGGAACGGTGGGTGGTGCATGACGACGTACGAGTGGACGGTGCCGGTGCCGGCTGCCGTCACGGTGTCCCACTCCGGCGATCCGCAGCGGGCGCACCCCGGCAACCAGGGCAGCCGGAGCCGTCCGCAGCCGCCGCACCGTTGGACCAGTAGCCGGTGCTCCGCGACGCCCGCCCAGAAACCGGCGTTGTCGCGGTTGATCACGGGGCGGGGGCGGGCGGGGACGGCCCTATGGGGCCCCTTACGGGATGCGGGAGAGGGAGCGGGGGCGGGTTCGGGGGCGGGTTCGGGGGCGGACTCGGGGGTTCCCTTACGGGCCCCGGGCCCGGCCGCCGGCTCTCCCTTACGGGCCCCGGCCCCGGCTTCCGGCTCTCCCCTACGGGCCCCGGCCCCGGAGGCCGATCCCCTCGCACTCCCCACCCCCGGCGCGTACTTCAGGATCCGGAACCGATGCGTCCCCGCCAACTCACCCCCCGCACGCACCTCCATCCGCGTCGTCACGAAGTGCCCACTCCCCAGCTTCGTCGTCTTCCGCGGCGACACCGACTCGATGACCGCGTCGAAGGTGATCTCGTCCCCGGGCCGCAGCGGACGCAGATACTCCTGCTCGCAGTCGGTCGCCACGACGGCGGTGCACCCGGCGCCGTCCAGCAGCGCGAACAGCTCGTCGTACGCGGCCGACCGGCCCTCGTGCCCGGAGAGGCCGCCCATCGTCCACGCCTGGAGCATCGTCGGCGGGGCGACAGCGTCCGGCCCCCGGTACGCGGGGTGGGCGTCGCCCATCGCCTCGCACCAGTGCCGGATCATCGCCGCGTCGACCGGGTCCCTGCCCCGCCCACCGGTCGCCGCGGGCCGCCCCTCGAACGCCTGGAGCCGCACGTAGAGCTCGCCGTCGCCGCTGGTCCCCGCCGTGTGCGGGGCGCCCCGCGCCTCGTCCCCACCGTTCACCGCCGCCCCCTCCGCATCCCCAGCCGCATGGTCGCGACCAGCTCCCGCTGGATCTCGCTCACCCCGCCGCCGAACGTGTTGATCTGCGCCGCGCGGTTCATCCGCTCCAGCACGCCGCCCCCGAAGGCGCCCGGCGAACCGGCCCGGATCAGCGCCGCGTCACCCACCGCCTCCTGGCACAGCCGGTACACCTCGACCGCGCTCTCCGTACCGGCGAACTTCACCCCGGCGGCGTCGCCCGGCGCGAGCGTCCCGGCGCCGACGTCGCCGACCAGCCGCCAGTTCAGCAGCCGGGTCGCGGACAGCCGGGCGTACGCCTCGGCCAGCCGTGCCCGTACCCACGGGCGGTCGGCGGGCCGCCGCCCGGTCGCCGGATCGGGTGTGCGGGCATGGGCCAGCGCCGCCTCGTAGACGTCCTCCGCCTGCATCCCGATGGCGGCGAGCGCGACCCGTTCGTGGTTGAGCTGGTGGGTGATCAGCCGCCAGCCGGTGTTCTCCGCGCCGACGAGGTTGCCGGCCGGGACCCGCACGCCGTCGTAGTACGTCGCGGTCGTCGTCAGCCCGCCGACCGTCTCGATTGGCGTCCAGGAGAAGCCGGGCGCGTCCGTCGGCACCAGCAGCAGGGAGATGCCCCGGTGCTTGGGCGCGTCCGGGTCGGTGCGGCAGGCCAGCCAGATCCAGTCCGCCTGCCGGGCGTTGCTGGTGAAGATCTTCGACCCGTCGATCCGCCAGTCGCCGCCGTCGCGCACCGCGCGGGTCCGCAGCGACGCCAGGTCGGTGCCCGCCTCCGGTTCGGTGTAGCCGATCGCGAAGACGATCTCGCCGCTGAGGATGCGCGGCAGGAAGTACGCCTGCTGGCGCTCGCTGCCGTACGCCATCAGGGTCGGGCCGACGGTGTTGAGCGTGACCATCGAGACCGGCGCGCCCGCCCGGTACGCCTCGTCGAAGAAGACGAACTGCTCGCCGGGACCGCGCCCCTGTCCGCCGAACTCCCGGGGCCAGCCGAGACCCAGCATGCCGTCCGCGCCGATCCGCCGCAGCACGGCCCGCTGCGCGGCGGCCCCGTCGGGCGGCCCGTCCGGCATCAACTCCCGGAAGTACACGCGGAGTTCGGCACGCAACTGCTGCTGGCGTGCGGTGGGCGCGAGATGCACGTCGACGACCTCCCCTTCGGGGCGCGGACGGTGGCGGGGCACGGCAGGCGCCGGGGGAGCGGGTGGCACACGAACCGCACCCTCAGCGGGTGTGTATGTGGCCGCGAAAACACCGGGGGGTGGGAAATTGGGCCGCCCGCGGCGCCCCCGCCCCCCCGGGGCGGGCCCCCCGCCCCCCGC
>NZ_JBHYGX010000051.1:14010-15610 GCF_042739975.1 Streptomyces sp. NPDC059080 | reverse complement strand
GCGCTAGAGGCCCGTCCCCCCCCCCCGCGTGGGGGCGCGGGGGGGGGGGTGGAGCCGCGGGCGGGGGGGGCGGGGGTGCCCCCCCACCACACCCAACGGCTTTTCTTACTCCCCCACACAACCGCTGAGGGTGTCAAGAGTGCGCCCGCCCGGTGCCACCGGCCCCCGGGGCCGGGCCCTCGCGGCCACCGGCCCCCGCCTCACACCTCGCCGGCCGGCTCCCCGGCGGTCGTCCCCCAGGCCGTCGGCTGCCCGTCCGTGGGCTCCGCCACCTCGATGACCAGCTCCGGCCGGTCCCACGGCACCGCCGGCGGCCGGGCCGGAACCACGCCCACGGACCTGGCGCCGACGCTCCGGTAGAACCCCTCAGCGGGCGGATGGGAGACCACCCGCACCCGGGCGAGACCGGCCCGGCGGGCCTCCTCCCGCAGGTGGGCGATGAGCCGCCGCCCGATGCCCAGGCCCTGTGCCTCGTCGGCGACGAACATCAGGTCCAGCTCGGGCGGATCGAGCACCAGCGCGTAGAACCCGAGCACCCGCCCACCGGCCCCGTCCGCCTGGCCCGGTTCCTCCGCGACGAAGACCCGGTGCGTCTCGATGTAGTCGGGCCCGACGCGGTACCCGGCGACCATCGACGCGTACGGGCCCTCGTACGCGCGCGATTTCCGCACCAGGCGGGTGAGGCGGCGGGCGTCCCGGGCCGTCGCCCGCCGTATGGTCACCGCGCCGGACCGCCGTCCGCCGCCCTTGTTTCCACCGCCCACCGGGCCCACTCCCCACCGCTCACTTTCGGCCTTCCGGCGTCTTCGAGCCGGTCGGGGCCGCTTCCGCCGGCCTTTCTCACAGAACCGATTCCGCCGTTCCACCGTACCGCCCCCGAACAGCGCAGGAACCGATCCGTCCAGGGCAAACCCTCACCCGTACCGACTTTCCGCGCGGCCGCCGTCCGGCGCGTTCCCCCCGAACACGTACGAAGAATTCCGACGCCGCTGAACACCCGGGCGAATACCGTCGCCGGCACTCCGCGAAAACCCCCTTACACCCCCTCCCCTCAGCAATCCGGAAATTTCCGCAAGAGGCCGGTGACCGCCATCTCGACACTCTCGGCCAAAGCCCTCGCACGCCATTCCGCGCCCCGGCCGCCGGTAGTTTCCTGGTCCCCACGAACCAACTCAGGGGGGTTTACATGACCACCGGAATCAGAGGCTGCGACAACCAGTCGAACTCCTACGTCTCCTTCGTCAACCAGGAGCACCCCGGAGACAGCACGTCGGTGAGTCCCCGGACGTACAGCGACGCGTACGCCTGGATCTCGCAGCACAAGGACAAGCCGCTCACCGTCCAGACGGGGCGGGGGCACTGCATCCTGTGGGACGACGACTGGAAGGTCAAAGGCCAGTGGGACGACGGTAACGGGGAGTTCGTCCTCGCCAATGTCGAGCACAGCCCACAGGATTACCGCATGACGGTCAGCATGACCGGCGACATCTCCCTTTCCCCGGTCTGATTCCCATCCCGCGGGGGGGGGGGGGGGCCCGCCCCCCCCCCCCCCCCCCCCCCCCCCCCCCCCCCCCCCCCCCCCCCCCCCCCCCCCCCGCCC
>NZ_JBHYGX010000051.1:6063-14005 GCF_042739975.1 Streptomyces sp. NPDC059080 | reverse complement strand
CCGCCACTTGTCCGGCGGGCGGCCGGGGCCCGGGGGGGCCACCGGGCGCGGGCCGGGGGGGCCCGGCGCGGCGGGGGGGCCGCCCGGCCCGCCGCCCGGGGCGGCGCCCCCCCCGCGAGCCGACCGCACCGCGCACGCACCGGCCAGGAAAGGGAGAAGCACCGTGTCCATGTCGGACTGGACCATCAGTAACTCCAGCGAGAACAACACGGGAAACTGGGTGTACTACGTGTGCACCGTCCTCGCGCAATTCGCCAACATCCATTTCAGTCGGCACGTCGACAATCACGCCGACGATCACATGGCGACCAACGACAATCAGTATTACTACTACGGCGTCACCGGCACCTTCAACACCGCCGCCCAGCACGCCCCGCAGGCCGTCCGCGACGCCCTCGTCCAGGCGTGGAACAACTACTTCTCGGTCCGCTGACCGCTCGCCGACGGCCGATGCCGCTGCCCCCCGGGAATCCGGCGGGCAGCGGCATCACCATGTCGGGGCGCCGCGGCCACCGCACCGCTTCACCCAGGGCGGCAACGGGACGCTTCCGGCGGGCGCGACCGGCCCCGTGGCACCGTGCCCGTCACTCCCCCACGTACGCCGCCAGATGTTCACCGGTGACGGTGGAACGCGCGGCGACCAGGTCGGCCGGCGCCCCCTCGAACACCACCCGGCCACCGTCGTGCCCCGCCCCGGGCCCCAGGTCGACGATCCAGTCCGCATGCGCCATGACCGCCTGGTGGTGCTCGATGACGATCACGGACTTGCCGGAGTCGACCAACCGGTCGAGCAGTCCGAGGAGTTGCTCGACATCCGCCAGATGCAGACCGGTCGTCGGCTCGTCCAGAACGTAGACGCCGCCCTTGTCCGCCATGTGCGTGGCGAGCTTGAGGCGCTGGCGTTCGCCGCCGGAGAGCGTGGTGAGCGGCTGGCCGAGGGTGAGATAGCCGAGGCCGACGTCGGCCAGCCGCTCAAGGATCTTGTACGCGGCGGGAGTTCGCGCCTCCCCCGCGGCGAAGAACGGCAGGGCTTCGGCGACCGGCATCGCCAGCACCTCCGCGATGTCCCGCCCGCCGAGGCGGTACTCCAGCACCGCGGCGTCGAAGCGCCTGCCCTCGCAGTCCTCGCAGGTGCTGGCGACCCCGGCCATCATCGCCAGGTCGGTGTAGATCACCCCGGCGCCGTTGCAGGTCGGGCACGCGCCCTCGGAGTTGGCACTGAAGAGCGCCGGTTTGACCCCGTTGACCTTGGCGAACGCCTTACGGATCGGATCGAGCAGGCCCGTGTACGTCGCCGGGTTGCTCCGCCGCGACCCGCGGATCGGGCTCTGGTCGACGGAGACGACGCCCAGCTCCTCGGGGATCGAACCGTGCACCAGCGAACTCTTGCCGGAGCCCGCGACGCCGGTGATCACGGTGAGCACCCCGAGCGGAAGGTCGACGTCCACGTCCCGGAGGTTGTTGGCATGCGCGCCACGGATCTCCAGCACGCCGTCCGGCTCGCGCACCGCCCCCTTGACCGCGGCGCGGTCATCGAGGTGGCGCCCGGTGACCGTGTCGCTGCCGCGCAGCCCGTCGACCGGCCCCTCGAAACAGACCGTGCCACCGCCCGTACCGGCACCGGGCCCCAGGTCGACGACGTGATCGGCGATCTCGATGACCTCCGGCTTGTGCTCGACGACCAGCACGGTGTTGCCCTTGTCGCGCAGCCGCAGCAGCAGCGCGTTCATCCGCCGGATGTCATGCGGATGCAGCCCCGCCGTCGGCTCGTCGAAAACGTACGTGACATCGGTGAGCGACGACCCGAGGTGGCGGATCATCTTGACGCGCTGCGCCTCACCGCCCGACAGCGTGCCCGCGGGCCGGTCCAGGGACAGATACCCGAGCCCGATCTCGACAAAGGAATCGAGGGTCTGCCGGAGCGCGGTGAGCAGCGGGGACACGGAGGGTTCCCGCACGCTCCGGACCCAGTCCGCCAGGTCCCGGATCTCCATCCGGCAGGCGTCCGCGATCGAGACCTCCCCGATCGTCGCGGACCGGGCGTGCGCGGCGAGCCGGGTGCCGTCGCACTCGGGGCACGGCGTGAAGGTCACCGCCCGCTCCACGAACGCCCTCACATGCGACTGCATCGCCTCCTTGTCCTTCGCGAGCATCGACTTCCGGATGCGCGGGATCAGACCCTCGTAGGTCATGTTGATCCCCGCGATCCTCATCCGCACCGGCTCGTGGTGCAGCAGATCGTGCCGTTCCTTCTCGGTGAACTTCCGGATCGGCTTGTCCGGGTCGAAGAAGCCGGACTCCGCGTAGAGGCGCGAGTTCCAGCCGCCGCCGGTGTAGCCGGGGATGGTGAACGCGCCCTCGTTGACCGACTTGGTGTCGTCGTAGAGCTGCGCCGGATCGAGGTCGGAGACCGTGCCGCGCCCCTCGCAGCCCGGGCACATCCCGCCCACCTTGTGGAAGGTGACCTTCTCCTTCTTGCCGTTCCCCACCGTGATCGCGCCTGCCGCCGACACCGACGGCACATTGAACGCGAACGCCCCGGGCGGCCCGGCATACGGCTTCCCCAACCGGCTGAAGAGGATCCGCAGCATCGCGTTGGCGTCGGTGGCGGTGCCGACCGTGGACCGCGGATCGGCGCCCATCCGCTGCTGGTCGACGCTGATCACGGTGGTCAGCCCGTCCAGCACATCGACCTCGGGCCGCGCCAGGCTGGGCATGAAGCCCTGAAGGAACGCGCTGTACGTCTCGTTGATCAGCCGCTGCGACTCCGCCGCGATCGTGTCGAACACCAGCGAACTCTTCCCCGACCCGGACACCCCGGTGAACACCGTGAGCCGCCGCTTGGGAATCTCGATGTCGACGCCCTGGAGATTGTTCACGCGCGCACCGTGCACCCGGATCATCCCGTGACTGTCGGCGATGTGCGGGGCGCGTTCCGCCTTGCCCACCCTGGTGGCGGCACCCGCCCTCGAACTCGTGCTCATGATGAGGTGTTCTCTCCCATGTCCACGTCCACGTCTCCGTCTCCGTCTCCGTCTCTACGACCGCGCCTGGGTGAAGCGCAGCATGTTCCCGGCCGGGTCCCGGAAGGCGCAGTCCCGGACGCCGTACGGCTGGTCGACCGGCTCCTGGAGCACCTCGCCGCCCGCGGCACGGATCCGCTCGAAGGTGGCGTCGCAATCGTCGGTCGCGAAGATAACCCCGCGCAGCAGCCCCTTGGCCAGCAGCTCCGCCATGGCCTGCCGGTCGGCGGGCGACGCGTTCGGATCGGCGAGCGGCGGTTCGAGGACGATGTTCACCCCCGGCTGCGACGGCGACCCGACGGTCACCCACCGCATCCCTTCGAACCCGACATCGTTCCGCACCTCCAACCCCAGCACATCCCGGTAGAAGGCGAGCGCCCGATCGTGATCGTCCACGGCGATGAAGCACTGCGAAAGCGTGATGTCCATGTGCCCGACGCTACGGTCCGACGCCCGGATCCGCTTCTCCATTCGTGACGGGTTCCTTCGGGGCCGCAGGGGCCGCGGATTACGGGGAGCGGGGGCGGGGGCGGGGGCGGGGTTCCGGGTGCCGGGGCCTTCGGGGCGGGCAGCGGGCCCGGCCGCAGCGGCTCCGGCTCCGGCATCGGCATCGGCATCGGCATCGGCATCGGCATCGGCATCGGCATCGGCATCGGCATCGGCGAATCCGGCCCTGGGGTTCCCCCTCTTCCGCACCGGCCGCGTAAATATCTTCGCCATGCACGGCGGCACCGCGGCCCCCGCCTCATGGCTACGGGCCCGGTAGGCGCTCGGGCTCTCCCCCACCAGCTCCGTGAAGCGCGAGCTGAACGACCCGAGCGACGTGCACCCGACCGCGAAACAGACCTCCGTCACCGACAGATCCCCCCGCCGCAACAGCGCCTTCGCCCGCTCGATCCGCCGCGTCATGACATACCCGTACGGCGTCTCCCCGAAGGCGGCCCGGAAACTCCGCGAGAAATGCCCCGCCGACATCAACGCCACCCGCGCCAGGGCCGGTACGTCCAGCGGCTCGGCGTACTCCCGGTCCACCAGGTCCCGCACCCGCCGCAGCCGCACGAGCTCATCCAACGTCATGGATCCAGAGTGGCACGGGGCACTGACAACCGACCGGGACCGGAACGGCACAGGCCAAGCCGGGCCGGGCGCGCACTCATTCCCGGCATGGCGGCGCGACGGGCAGCTGCTCGCTGTGCAGCCAGGTGAAAGTGCGGTCGGGTTCGAGACGGGCATCCCCCCGCACGGATTCGCCCAGCGCCCGCGCCGCATCCGCCAGGTGGCCGCAGCGAAGGGCCACCGCGTCGGCGCCCCCTCACCCCGATCGCGTACGGCGACACCGTGCACGCCGCCTGGCGCACCGTGCACGCCGCCCTCACCGAGGCACAACAAGGGATTCATGGCCCGGCCGGGGGCCTCCGCATCGACGGGCTGACGGGCTGACGGGCTCCGTCCACGCCTCGTCCACACGGGCTGCGTCCACGCTCACAGCGCCGAGCGCGTCCAACAGCCGAGGAGAGGCACGGACTTCTCCGGAACCCCTCCCGCACCACGGAGGGCAGGAATCCATGACCGAACCCTGCGGCCGAACGGCACGGTCCGCCACGGGAGTTCTCACGCCGTAGGGCTGCCTCCCAGGCTTCGCCATCGAGGCAACGACGAAGAAGGTCCCCTCCTCAAGCGAGGAGGGGACCTTCTTCATCCAGAGCGCCCGGCAGGCCTTGCACCTGCATCTCCCACCGGTTGGTGGGCATCTTTCCTTGGACCACAGACGCAACGCTCCACCCGCCGTTCCCGGGGGCGAAGTTGCACCATGATCATATCGGATCCGCGGACCGTGACCGCCGCCCGGCACCAACCGACGACTCGTCCGTGAAGCCCTGGAGCCGGCTTCAGCAGTTACTCCGAACGGCTGGCCAGCCATCTCAGAGAGTTCTACGGCCAGTTGGCCCCTACCGAGGAGAGCCCGTCACCGCCGCCTTGAGGCGCGTCTCATCCGGCGCCCGTCCGGCCGTTGGACGTCCACCCAGCACAGGTTCACCCCAGGATTCGTGTGGATCTGCCGCTCGCCATGGGCCTTCCACTGCATGAACGCCGCCCCTCTCGCCTGGTGCCCCCAACACCTCGGACGGCACCACGTCAGCCGTCGTGTCTCCGGGCCACAAGCTCAGGGCATGGGAGCTTCGAGGCCAACCGCTACGGGCAGGCAGGCGACGTGTTCGTCATTTCCCCTTGACCCGATGGGTATCCTCTTGCGAACTCCGAGCGCCGCGACTTGAGAGGTCAGATTCCTTGTGGTGGGCTCCCGGGGGGTTGCGCCGTTCCAAGGTCTTCATGATTTCCTTGGCAAGGTTCTCCGCTAGCGCCGGGGCAAGCGCGTCGGCCAGCGCGGTGGCCAGGGCCTGCGCAAACAGGATTTTCTCAAGCTCTGACATGCCGGAGGGTGCCTGGCGCGACAGCGAGGCTGCTGCCGATTCGAGCAGGCTCGCTGTCAGAGGATCTTTGCCATATTTCCCCGCACCTTTGTGCGAGGCTCCGACCTCCCGCATCATTTCTTCGAAGGCTTCATCGACAAAGGACTGCAGCGGATCCCTTTCCGCCTCGCCACCGGGTTCATCTGCCATTTTTTCTCCTCGTGTTGATGGGGCTTCGCATAGGCCCCGCCCTTCAGCCGTTGCCCGACGCAATAACTGAAGGGCAGGACCTTTGCACAGCTTGACACCACGTCACACGTCTCCGCGCTCACGACGCAGTCGGGAAGCGGGCAAGGTGGGCCTGGCTTCGTTTCTCAGCGGCGCATGAGGGCGGCGAGCAGGAGGGGGTGCTCGATCATGCTCCCCCCACCCTCTTCGCGACGACCGCGCATGAGGGCGGCGAGCAGAAGCGGGTGCTCCATCAGGCTCTCCCCACCCCCCTCGCGACGACCGCGCGCCAGAGCGGCGAGCAGAAGCGGGTGCTCGATCATGCTCCCCCCACCCTCTTCGCGACGACCGCGCATGAGAGCGGCGAGCAGAAGCGGGTGCTCCATCAGGCTCTCCCCACCCCCCTCGCGACGACGGCGCGCCAGAGCGGCGAGCAGAAGCGGGTGCTCGATCATGCTCTCCCCACCCTCCTCGCCGTGCTCCCCTCGCCGTGAGAGCAAGGCGGCCAGGAGAACAGGGCTGATGCCGGTTTCCTCGCCTACCTCTTCTTGCTGTTCGCTCGTGGAACTTTGCGTAGCCGATGTCATTCCTTTTCCTTTCGAGGTGCATAGACGCTCTGGAAGCGAGAGTTCTCAGCCGCAGCTGATTCCACCCTCGCCCACGTCATCGTCACCCGTGACAGCGCTCCTCGCACCTTCGAATTTCCTTTGACGCTCAAACAGCAGCCCAAGTTCGTACGATCCAGTGATCGGGTAAACCCGAGTGGCGGAGTACCAGTTGCGCGACGCGCTTCCCACGCTTAAGGCGGCATGCATGCCTCTCAACCAACAGAAGTGTCACGGCTGGCGCTCACCCGTGGCAGGACGCAGGGCCGGACCAGGACTCCGAAGGAGGCTGTGCATCACCCAACCGCGACGCTGCCGCCACCGCGTTACTGCGCTCTCACAGTCCGGATATGTGCGGTCGAGGCTCCCATACCGAACGGAAGTCAATCGCCAACACGTGGGCGAGTTGAGGATTTTCCACTTACCGGCGCCACATTTAAAGGTGTGCGAAACTTTGCTATAAAGTGTTCAAAGGATGCAGCGGAAGCGCCCTTGCGGATCTCGAACTCCATCGCGCCCCTTGAACTGGGGTGTTGCAACGCCTCCTGGAACCCGAGGTCGTCCCCGGTCAGGGGCCTTCCGCCCGCGGAGGCTGTGGGATTTGAACCCACGGCGAGGGATCACCTCACGACAGTTTTCAAGGCCGGTGGGCTTCCCGGAGCAAAAGACTCTCTGTCCTGGGGCGGAACCTCAGTGGGAAGCCCGTGTCTTCCCGCTTTGGCCGCAGGTTGACCGCACGTCCCTTGCACTCAGCCCGGTTGCTCCTTCGTCTGGTTGCCTTGACCGCCACGCGTCACAGGACATGTCGTGAGCGCAGGGCCTCCGCCACCTCGCCTCCGATGGGCTTGTGGGCCCCGTCCTTCCGGAACGTGAGCGGAAGCGGCGCAGCATGAGGGGACGGCCGGCGGGATGCGCGGCGCCTCAGCATCCGCTCCCGAGCACGCCGGCATCGACCCCGCGCATCCATCGCCCCGCAGCAATGAGCGAACCCTGCGGGGGGGGGCGTGGGCCGTCGCCACGACAGCCGCATGAGCCGATCCGGCCAGATAGGCAATTCCGCGGCTGTCTCCGCGGACTCGGCACCGGCGAGACAAGACGGGCTCCGGGAACTTGGCTTGGTTGTTGCCTCATATCACCGAGGCCAGAAGTTAAGGTGACCTGCTTCGCTGAGGAGGATCTTGCGAGATCGATACCTGGTGATGCCGGAGAGGGACGGAAACATGATGTGAGGAGATAGCGATGAGTGACCACGTTGATCCACGGTTGGCCTACACCGTGGGCCCCGGCCCTTCGCCCACTCCTGTTCCTGACCCGGCGCCACCTTCGCCAGGGGCTTCGCCGAGCCCTGAGCCGTCGCCGTCCCCGGGGCCGAAGCCGCAGCCAACGGCTCCGTGGGGCAAGGGGTCCGATGTGGAGGTCGACCCCTCCTTCCTGCGTGGCAGGGCTGACTCCTGTGACGTCGCAGTCGAGTTGATCCGCATGACTTGATGACCTGGCGGTCATCTTAAGGTCTCGGCTTCGCGGGCCCCCGTGCGTGGCCAAATCGCTGCGGCATCAGGGCTGCGGACAGCCCGGAACGCACGGAAGCGCCCGCGCGGGCGCGCGCGGTGCGGGGCCCGGGGGGGGGGGGGGGCGTCGGGTGGGTGGGGGGGGGGGGCGCGGGCGGGGGCTGTGG
>NZ_JBHYGX010000051.1:0-6053 GCF_042739975.1 Streptomyces sp. NPDC059080 | reverse complement strand
GATATTCTCCACACTTTATCTTTGAGTGCCGCACCCATCCCTCTCCTCCCTCGCGCGCCGCTGTCTGGCCCCGGGGCCCCCCCCCCCCCCCCCGCTTCTCTGGGGACGAAGCTATGGAGCTGGGGGCAGGCCCCTTGCTCCGTTGACCATCACCGGCTGACCAGGGCTGCGGGCCCGGCAGCCATTCAGCCGGAGGCGTCAGCGGGGAGAGTCGGCCCGCCGCCTTCCGCTCCTCCGGAATCGGCGTCGGCCACGGGCCACCCGAGGCGCTGCCCTCGGCTCTCCGCGATCCGGAGGGCGTTCGTCAGGGCCTCGGCCAGGCACCCCGCCAGGTAGTGCAGCTCCTCCCGAGACGCGCGTTCCGCGACGAGCACCTCGTGGGCGTGGTCAACGGCTCCGGCTGCCATGCCGAGTTGCACGGCTTCGGTGTTGTCCGCCAGCCGCCACATGAACCCGGCGCCCTCATCAGCGCTCAGAAGGCACAGTTGCCCGTTCTCCCCGGTCCACGGCAGCAAGCGGAAGGGCGCGCGGCTCACGCAGACACCCCCTGTCCGGAGCAGTGCGGAAGGCTGATCGTCACGGCGCGTACGACCCAGTGGCCATTCTCCGCCTGCCGTCGCTCGTGGGCGAGTACGTACGGGCGGACAAGGGCGACGTCGCGGGCGATTTCGTGTCCTTGGGCGGGCGTCGGGCAGACGTGGAGGACGCGCCGATGCGGTGCGCTGCGAGGCGTCGGACGGTTCCCCGGAGCATCTCGGTGACGGCCCCGGGCCGGCAGCAGCCGGCGCAGAGGCGGAACGAGGTAGCGGGCGATGCGGTGTGCCATGACGACCTGCTTTCTCAGGTTGGCAATGCCCCCGGATCGATCGCGGGGGTCAGTTGTTTCCGGCGTCCGGAGCGCCCTGCGGCAAGGCGCGTGGTGAGGAAACGACGGCTCACCAGGCCCTTTTACGCACGCAGGCGCACGGATTCACCAGGCGCGATGACCTAACGTGAATCTAGTTAACTAGCTTAGGTGGAGAGTGGAGGGTTCGCCACACCTTCGAGCGCGCACTCACGCCGACGAGGGAAAGTCCGGCATCGCCTTGTTGCTTGAAGGGTGGCTCTATACCCTCCACCTGACGGCTCGTCAGATACAGGTGGCCGGCACCTTCGGGAGGGCTCCATGACCAGCGAGGCAAGCGGCACGACCGAGATTCCGAAGATCATCAGCGTGGACGACCACGTCATCGAGCCCGCGCATCTCTTCGAAACCTGGCTGCCGGCGAAGTACCGCGACCGCGGCCCGAAGCCCCTGACCGCGGGCATCGGCGGCCTGGAGCGCGTCGCGAGCAAGTACCGGTTCACCACGGACCCCAACGGCCAGCTGACCGACTGGTGGGAGTACGAGGGGAACCTCTTCCCGTACAAGCGGATCATCGCCGCCGTCGGCTTCTCCCGCGACGAGATGACACTGGACGGCATCACCCGGGAGCAGATGCGCAAGGGCTGCTGGGACCCGAAGGCGCGGCTGGCGGACATGGACCTCAACCACGTCGAGGCGTCGCTCTGCTTCCCGACCTTCCCGCGGTTCTGCGGCCAGACCTTCGCCGAGGCCGACGACCTCGAAGTGGGGCTCGCGTGCGTCCGGGCGTACAACGACTGGATGGTGGAGGAGTGGTGCGGGGACAGCCGCGGGCGACTGATCCCGCTCTGTCTGATCCCGCTGTGGGACGTGAACCTCGCCGTCGCCGAGATCCGCCGGAACGCGGCCCGCGGCGTACGGGCCGTGACCTTCAGCGAGATCCCGACCTACCTGGGCCTGCCGTCGATCCACACCGGCTACTGGGACCCGTTCTTCGCCGCCTGCGAGGAGACCGGAACTGTCGTCTGCATGCACATCGGCTCGTCCTCGCAGATGCCCGCCGCGTCCCCGGACGCGCCGCCGGCGGTGGAGGCGTCGCTCAGCTTCAACAACGCCATGGCGTCGATGATGGACTTCCTCTTCAGCGGCGTGCTGGTCCGCTTCCCGAAGCTCAAACTCGCCTACGCCGAGGGCCAGATGGGCTGGGTTCCGTACGCCCTGGAGCGCGCCGACGACGTCTGGGAGGAGCACCGCGCCTGGGGCGGCGTGCGCGACCTCATCCCGCACCCGCCGTCCACGTACTACTACCGACAGATCTTCTGCTGCTTCTTCCGCGACAAGCACGGCGTCGCGTCGATCGAGACCGTCGGCGTGGACAATGCGACGTTCGAGACGGACTACCCGCACGTCGACTCCACCTGGCCGCACACCAAGCAGGTCGCCGAGGAACACGTCGGCGGCCTCCCGCCGGATGTCGTCTACAAGCTGCTCCGGGGCAACGCGATCCGGATGCTGGATCTCGACTTCGACAAGTAGGACGGTGGAAGCGTGCTGTGGCCGCACCGGGTTCGGTGCGGCCACAGCTGGCAGGAGCGTTCATCAGCGACGGGCGGAAGCCTCTGGCATGGGCGTCGTGTACACCGCCGCGATGCGGTCGCCGCGCATCAGCATGTGGGAGACCTCCACCGTGCGCCCTTCAACGTCCCGGGCAACCCGCTGAATCTCCAGAACGGAGGTGCCGGGGCCGACGCCGAGTTCGGCGGCCTCGTCTGCCGTGGGCGGCCGGGCCGTGAGCCGCTCCTCCACGTGGTCCAACTCGACGCCGACGGCCGCGAGCCAGTGCTGATAGATGTCGCCCCACGGCGTTTCGCCGGCGAGAGTCAGCGCGGGCACCCACGGCGTCCCCGCGACCATGTCGTACCGCAGGTAGGACCGCACGACGCTGCACGGGTACTCGTCCTGCGTGCGCTGACCGAGGTGGACGAACTCCAGCAGCCGCGTCCCCGCCTCCACGCCCATCAGGTCCGCGATCTCCGGCGACGCCGCTACCTCCCCACTGGTGGCGGAGACCTTGAGGGCCACGTCGAGTCCCGGGCGTCCGTCACCGCGCTCACGGACACGCCCCCGCAGCGCGGGTTGCGACGGCCGATCGTTCGCGTACTCGATCAGCGGCACGTCCGTACGCACGAAGGTCCCGCGTCCGTGGTACTTCGCAATCAGCCCCTCGCCCACGAGAAGGCCGAGCGCCTGGCGCACGGTCGGCGTCCCGGCCTTGTACGTGCGGACGAGCGCGCTCTCCGAAGGCAGGCGGCCTTCGACACCGAATTCGCCGCTCCGGACCCGTCGGCGCAGATCCGCCGCGATCTCCTCGTACCGCTTAGCCATCCGCACCCACCGCCGTCCCCTCAGCCGTGCCTTCCTCGTTCGACCGCAAGGGCCGACCCCCTTTCCGCCCGTTCCGACATTCGTTCACCGCGACCTCCGCTCTCCCGGCTCGGAGTGCGGCGGCGTCCGCCAGATGACGGCCCACGCGGTGAGCCCGTCCTTGCCTCCGCCGATCCCGAAGCGGTCGGCACGCTCCAGCGCCGCGAGCAGCGCGCGCCAGCTCACCTCGGACGGGGTTTCCGGCACGCTGACCTCGATGCGGATGCGGCCGTTGCGACGGTTCATCCGAGGTTCGTACGCAGCCGCTTTGAGCCGCGCCGCGATGTCCTGCGCTCGGGAAGCAGGTGCAGGCACGACCCCTCCGCCATAGATTGATACTCAGAGTAAAGTTAGTGAACTAGCTTAAGGCTAGTGGACTAGATTTGCTATATGCCTGAGCAGCCGCCTTACCTCGTCGTCGCTGACCGCCTCCGGCAGCGCATCGCCACCGGCGAGTGGTCGCCCGGGACCCGGCTGCCGTCCCGCTCCGAGATCGGCGCCGACTACCAGGTCGGCGAGAACGTCGTCCGCCGCGCGCAGGAACTGCTCATCGCACAGGGCCTCCTCGAAGGCCGCGCGGGATCAGGCACGTACGTCGCGGAGCCTCGTGAACGCCTCCGCATGGTCCGCTCCTGGTGCCGCGACCAGCGTGGCGGCTCGCCCTTCCGCGCGGACATGGCGGGTGTCGGAAAGCGCGGCACCTGGGAGCACCGCACCGAGGCGAAAGTTCCGGCGCCGGCGGGCATCGCCGCCCGCCTCGGCATCAGCGAGGGCGATCCGTGCGTGCGTACGGAGTACGAGTTCCTGGCGGACGGGAAGCCGGTGCAGCTGTCGACGAGTTGGGAGCCGTACAGCATCACCGGCGGCACCATCGTCGTACTGCCCGAGGGCGGCCCGCATGCCGGCCGGGGCGTCGTCGAGCGGATGGCGGAGATCGGCGTCGTGATCACGCACGTGGTCGAGCAGCCGGAGCCGCGCAAGGCCACCGCCCACGAAGCCCACCTCCTCGGCATCACGAAGAACTCCCTGGTCACGCACATCCAGCGGACCTACATGACGGAAGACGGGCGGCCGGCGGAGACCGCCGACATCGTCATCCCCGCCGCGCACAGCGAGATTGTGTACGAGATCCCCATCGATCGCGTGTAAGTCCGGAACACCACGCCACACCCCGTCTGACGTATGGGAGTTGGGATGACCGCCGCACACCCGCGGATCAAGCGAGACCTCGCCCGCTGGTACGTCCGCTACGCGCCGGGCACCCTCGGCAAAACCGCGATACTCGACGGCTTCCTCAACGCCGAGCTGCGCGACCACCCGGTCAAGCGCCGCACCCGCACCCGCTTCGGCGCCACCGTCACGACGGACACCCAGGACCTCATCCAGCGCTACCTCTACCTCTTCGGCACCTGGGAACCGAACCTCACGGGTTGGCTCGCCAGCCGGCTGAAGCCCGGCGACACCTTCATCGACGTCGGCGCCAACATCGGCTACTACAGCCTCCTCGCCTCCCACCTCGTCGGCGAAAGCGGCAAGGTCGTGGCCATCGAGGCGTCACCGACGTTCCACAAACTCCTGGCGGCGAACGCCGCGGCCAATCGCTGCGACAACCTGCGCGCCGTCAACGCCGCGATCTCCGACCGCGAGGAGACCCTGACGTTCACGCTCGCCAGCTCCCACAACATGGGGGCGAACAGTGTCGTGCCGTACGCGGGTGAGGCGGAGTCGACGTTCGAGGCGCGGGCCCGGATGCTGCCTGATGTGCTGGCGTCGGACGAGATTGCCCGTGCGCGCGTCATCAAGGTCGATGTCGAGGGGGCGGAGGGGGCGGTGGTTCGGAGCCTGGAGCCGGTTCTGGATCGGCTCCGGCCGGATGTCGAACTGGCCGTGGAGGTCACGCCGCACCGGATGGCAGAGCTGGGGTTCTCGGCGGAGGGGCTTCTGAAGACCTTCACCAGCCGGGGCTTCCACGTGTATCGGATGGCCAATGACTACGCGGCGGGGAGCTATCCGGCGGCGCTGCGCCGGGGGGCCCAGGCGCCGGTTCGATGTCGGGGGCCGGTTGTGGAGGAGAGCGAGTTGGTGTTCTCACGAGTGGAAGCGGAGAGGCTGGGGTGATCACTTCCGACCCACAGCATCAAGGACTTACCGCCCCTCTACCGCCTCCATAGAGCACCCCTGAAATCGCAGGCCAGGGGCATTTTCACACTTGTCACCCTTACTTCCCCCCGCAATCGCGCCTCTCGCCGGTACTGCGGGTAGTCAGGTCGTGCCGTCCGAGCTGAACGCCACCGAATAGACGTCGCCGACGTGGCCGGTGAGGCCCTTGGGTTTCCCATTATTTTTTCACCGCGGTGCGCTTCAACAGGGGGATGAGGCAGTCGCACCACCCGCCGGAACCGCGACTACAAGGCCGAGGGCGGTCCGTCGGCGAATTGGTTCCGAGCGGGCGCGGATGTATCCGTAGGTGTGTGTCTGCGGGCGCCGCTTGTGGTGACCTGCGACTCGGCAGCTGTGCAGACAAGGCCGGTGTCCTCTGTGCGGCCGAGGAGGTCAAAGCCAGGTCGCCACTTGCGGCCCGGGGGCCGGCGGGGGCCATGTCCGGTATGGAGTGGGGCCTGTTGTACTGGGTGGCTCGGTCTTCGGCGGTGGCGGCGGACGGCCGGGCGAGGGGCCGGCAAGGGGCCTGCTAGGGCGCGTATCGAGTCGTGATCAATCTGTGTGATGTGCCTTCGTGGCAGGGTTCGGTCCGATAGACCGTCTTACGTGACGCGCGTACAACTGA
>NZ_JBHYGX010000050.1:25115-42627 GCF_042739975.1 Streptomyces sp. NPDC059080 | reverse complement strand
CCCCTCGGGGGTGGCGGGCGCAGTCGCGTACGGGGTCGGCCGCCCGGCGTCAGCTCTTGGAGTCCTTGGCGTCGGATCCCTTGGCGTCCTTGCCGTCCTTCGAGCCCTTGTCGTTCTTCTTGGCCTCGTCCGTCGCCTTGCCGGTGGCGCTCTGCGAGGCGTCCGGGGCGGCGGGCTTGCCGGTCGCCGCCTCGACGGCTTCCTTCGCGGCCTTCTCGGCGTCCTTCAGCAGATCGCTGCTGTCGGGGGTGCCACCACCGGCGAGACCCGCGCCGTTGTAGTTCAGCGTCACCACGATGTTGTCGGCATGGACGACGACCGTCTGGTTGCGGTAGTCGTTGCCCTTGCTCTTCATGTGGTACGTGATCCAGGTCGCCGCGTCACCGGTGCCGTCGACCGCGCCGGACTGCACCTTCGTGGCGTTCTCGGTGGCCTTCGCCAGGTCGACCTGCTTCGCGTAGAACTCCTCGGCGCGCTTCTCGCCGGTGGTGTTCACCGCCGCCTCGGAGTCGTACCGCTTGAAGCTGACGTCCAGCCAGCGGAACTGGCTGCCGTCGACGCCCTCGGACTTCGAGCTGTACCAGGAGCAGGTGGCGCTGGCGTTCGGGTCCGACGTCTTGCCCTTCTCGCCGGAGTCGTTCTTCGGCTTGGGCAGCAGCTGCTTGAGCGTGCCGTTGGAGAACACCGTGCACGGATCGGGCAGCTTCGCGTACTTCGCCGCGGCCAGGCTCGGCGACGGTTTCGCGGCGGAGGTGGCGGGCGCCGCCGAGTCCGAGGCGCCGGCGGCGTCCTTCGAGCCGGAGTCGGAGCAACCGGCGACGAGCATCACCGGTACGGCCGCGCAGGCGAGAATGCTGGCGAGTCGCTTGGATGAACGGTGCATGGTTCCTTCGCTGTTCGTCGTCGTTCCGGCACATCAGGGCCGTTCCGGTGCGCCGGAACGTACGGCACCAGCGGTGTCCGGACCAGGGCGTACGGCGACAGACCCTACGCGGCGCGCGGACGGTCCGCCCCGGAGATCACCGACAGAAACGGACTGTTCGGCGACAACCCGACAGAAGGATCATTCACCGCGAAGAGTGCATTACTCGCTGAGAGAGTCGGCCAGCTCCTCGGCCAGCGCATGCGCCTTGTCCTGCAGTTCCTGGCTTTCCGGCACCCGCGTCTTGTCGGTCGACCACTGGTCGTAGGTGAACGTCACGACCACGTTCGACGTGCGAAACACCACAGTGATGTCGCGGTGCACCCCGGAGTCCGCCGTGGCCAGCGCGTCCTCCAGGAAACCCGCGTCGCCGAGGTCGTCCAGGGTGTGCGCGGTGGTGCCGGGGGACGGCGAACCGCTCGGGGCGTCGGCCTTGCCGCCCTTGCCCCCCTTGCCGCCGTCCTTGCCCTTCCCGCCGGACCCGCCGTCCGCCGTGAGCGCGTCCGCGGCGCTGCCCGCCGTGAGCGCGTCCGCGGCGCCGCCCGCCGCCCGCCGCGCCTCGGCGCCGTCGGTGCTGTCGGCGTTCCCGCCCTTGCCGGCCTTCTCGCCCTTGCCGTCCTTGCCGGGCTTGGCGGAGGGGCTCGGCTCGTCGCTCGGCGGCGCGGACTCCGCGCCCTCCTGCGGCACGCCCGCGGCCAGCGCCCGCTCGCCGTAGACCTCCCGCGCCCGGTCCTCGTCGCTGATCTTCGCGTCGTACGAGACGACCCGCTGGATGTCGAGCGTCAGATGCCGGGTCCCGGCGGTGGTCTCCCGCTTCCAGCGGCAGCCGACGCGGCGGTCCGTGTCGTACGTGACGTCGGCCTGACCGCCGTAGACCTGCGCCGCCTCGTCGCCGGACAGGCGCTTGCCGTCGCCGGGCAGCATGGAGCGCACGGTCGATCCGGAGGGCAGCCGGCACGCGTCCGGGAGCGTCGAGTAGCGGCCTGGCTCGGCGGACTGCGACAGCGCCGCCGGGTCACCGCCCTTCGCGTCACCGGCCGGGGCGGAGGAGCCGCCCGAGCAGCCGGTGAGGCCGACGGTCAGCGCCGCGGCGGCCGCCAATGCGGCAGTGGGGACGAACGACCTGCGCTGCATCGTCCGGGGCTCCTTCCTGCGAATGCCCGGGAAATCCGGTTGCCGCCGGGAGGCGGGCGATGGAGACAATGTCTACCGCACGTCTTGCCGCAGGCGCCGGTCGACCGTCCCGCATCGCATGGATGGTCCGCGTTTTGCGTTCTATGTCTTTTCGGGGGAATGAGGAAGGTATGTCGTACACCGAGCTGCCCGGTGCGCAGGTGCCGATCCGGATGTGGGCGGATCCGTCCACCGTCGAGGACGTCGCGATGCAGCAGCTCCGCAACGTTGCCACCCTGCCGTGGATCAAGGGCCTCGCCGTGATGCCCGACGTCCACTACGGCAAGGGCGCCACGGTCGGCTCGGTGATCGCCATGCACGGCGCGGTCTGCCCCGCCGCCGTCGGCGTCGACATCGGCTGCGGCATGTCCGCCGTCAGGACCTCCCTCACCGCCGCGGACCTGCCCGACGACCTCTCCCGCCTCCGCTCCCGGATCGAGCAGGCCATACCCGTCGGCCGCGGCATGCACGACGACCCGGTCGATCCCGGCGCCCTGCACGGGTACCCGACGGCCGGATGGGACGACTTCTGGTCCCGCTTCGACGGCGTCGCCGCGGCCGTCCACTTCCGCCAGGACCGCGCCACCAAGCAGATGGGCTCCCTCGGCTCCGGCAACCACTTCATCGAGTGCTGCCTCGACGAGGACGGCGCCGTCTGGCTGATGCTCCACTCCGGCTCCCGCAACATCGGCAAGGAGCTGGCCGACTTCCACATCGGCCAGGCCCGGAAGCTCCCCCACAACCAGGGCCTCGTCGACCGCGACCTCGCCGTTTTCATCGCCGACACCCCGCAGATGGCCGCGTACCGCAACGACCTCTTCTGGGCCCAGGAGTACGCCAAGCGCAACCGCGCCGTGATGATGGCCCTCTTCCAGGACGTCATCCGCAAGGAATTCCGCACGGCCCGCCCGGTCTTCGACCCGGTGATCAGCTGCCAGCAGGAAGATAGTCAAGGTCAGATGAGGACGGTCGAGTACCGCCCTGGTGTGATCAGCTGCCATCACAACTATGTCAGCGAGGAAACGTACGACGGGATGAACCTGCTCGTGACCCGCAAGGGCGCGATCAGTGCCCGTGGTGGGGAGTGGGGGATCATCCCCGGCTCGATGGGCACCGAGTCGTACATCGTGCGCGGTCTGGGCAACGAGAAGTCCTTCAACTCCGCCTCCCACGGCGCCGGCCGCCGCATGAGCCGCAACGCCGCGAAGAAGCGCTTCTCCACGAAGGACCTTGAGCAGCAGACCGCGGGCGTCGAGTGCCGCAAGGACTCCGGCGTCGTGGACGAGATCCCCGGCGCGTACAAGCCGATCGGTCAGGTGATGGAGCAGCAGCGGGACCTGGTCCAGGTGGTCGCGAAGCTCAAGCAGGTCGTCTGTGTGAAGGGCTGAGCCCAGCACTGCACCTGGCCCCAGGGAACCGGGACCTGCCGGCGAGCGTTGTTCTCTATGCACCCGGTAGGGGGGGAGAGCTGACCGCGAATGGGATACCGAGAGACGTACGCGGACAGATATCTCTTACGCATCGTCGCTGCCGCCGGAGCGCTCATCGTCGCGTCAGGTTGCGCACACCAAGGTTCCGGGGGGTCAGGCTCCGTACCGCCGACGTCATCCTCCGGCTCTTCCCCAACGGCTGGTGAGGCTGTGGGTGGCGTTGCGTCCGGCGGGGCGCTGGGAGGTACGTCGGGCGAGGATTCGTCGGCGGGCGGTGCGCAGGGGGGTACGTCGGGCGAGGATGCGTCAGTGGGCGGTGCGCAGGGGGGTGACCCCAGCGACGGTGACACCAGCCATGGCGGACCCAGTTACGGAGGGGACCCGGTGCCCCCGGTCGAGGTGCCGCCCAAGGGGCATGACAGACCGCCGGCGGGCGGCGGCGTGGATCCCAGCGGTGGCACCGACGGCGGCACCAACGAGGGCGGCGATGGCGGGCCGGGCGACGAGACCTGCCCGCCCCCCGGCGGCTCGCCGTCCCCGTCCGAGTCGTCCGAAGCAACGGGCTCGGCGTCCCCGGAGGAGACCCCTTCGCCGAGCGAGACCTGCCCGTCCCCGTCCCGCACATGAGCGCCAATCCGGCGCCCTCCGCGCTACCTGCAGTGTCTTCCGCACCAGCCGGTGAGGAACGTACGGCGGCCGGCCTCCTCGGCGTCGTCGTGGCCCAGGCGTCCTTCCTCGTGGCCATCATGTACTTCCTGGGTGCGGTCTATATGACGGCCTACTACAGCTACTTCCGCCTGGACGCGTTCAGCCTTGGCCTCGGCTTCGCGGAGATGGCTATCCAGAGCCTGAATCTCGTCACCGTCCCGACGGCGATCGTCTGCGTCCTCGTTGTCCTGATAGCCCGTCACCTGGCTACGGTCTCCGTCCCCACCACGCAATCGGACACCGGCGAGGATGGCCAGGAACGCCTCATACGCACACTGGAGAACGCCCTGCGAGCCGTCGCCCGGGCGCACCTCTACGTGGTCGGATCCGGCCTTGCCCTCTTGCTCCTCTGGCCCTGGATCGGTGCCTACAGATGGACGGCCCCACTTCTGGTGGGGGTTGGCGTACTCCTTGGCCAGAGCCCATGGGCCCAAAGCCAGGCCACTGACGGGGACGCCGTAGTCCCGTCCGCCGCCGCGTTCAGAATGTGGAGCCGGGCGGTACCGGTCTTCGCGGCCGGTCTGCTGGTGATGTGGGGACTCAGCCTGGCCACTGGTGCACTGGGCGAGCAGGAGGCCCGGCGGACCGCCGCCAACCTCGTACGCCACCCAGCCGTCGTCCTCCTGAGTACCGACCGCCTCAGCCTGGCGGGGCCCGGGCTGGAGGTGAAGGACCTGGGCGCCAAGGCCCACTACCGGTACCGCTACACCGGCCTCCGCCGCCTCATAGAACGCAACGGCCGCTACTACCTCCTCCCTCTCGGCTGGACCTACCGAACTGGCCCCACCTACGTCATCCAGGACGGCGGCGACCTCCGCGTAGAACTCTTTCCCGGCACCCAGGAGGAGTGCGGCGCCTGGTGCGTGGAGGGGTAGGCCCTGTCGTCAAACTTCCGCCGGCACGCGTGCTCACCGAGCTGCATCTCGGGGCCGAGTTCGTCTGCCGGGACCGGGCCGGTAGCCGAGCGGGCGTCGATGGGAACTCCATGTTGTCCGGCTCCGGCTCCGGCATCTGGCTGTGGCCGCCGTGGTCAGCGTTCGCCGTGAGGCCCTGATGATGTGCCACCACAACTACGTCGCCGAGGAGCGCTACGAGGGGATGGACCTGCTCGTGACCCGCAAGGGCGCCATCAGCGCTCGTGGTGGGGAGTGGGGCATCATCCCCGGTTCGATGGGCACCGAGTCCTACATAGTCCGTGGCCTGGGCAACGAGAAGTCCTTCAACTCCGCCTCACACGGTGCGGGGCGGAGGATGAGCCGCAACGCCGCGAAGAAGCGCTTCTCGACGAAGGATCTGGAGCAGCAGACCGCGGGCGTCGAGTGCCGCAAGGACTCCGGCGTCGTGGACGAGATCCCGGGCGCGTACAAGCCGATCGGCAAGGTCATCGAGCAGCAGCGGGACCTGGTGCAGGTCGTTGCCAAGCTGAAGCAGGTTGTCTGCGTGAAGGGGTGAGGGGCGTCGCACCTCACCCGGCTTCAGCCGGGCCCCCTCATGGGGCGGGCGTGCTTCGGGCGATATAGGGGGCGCTCTCCTACGCCTCTGTAGTAGAAAGTGATGAGAGCAGGTGGCGCCGCGTCAGCCCGTCGGGGATTCCGTACGGTTGACGCGGCGCCGCACTGCCCGCAACGAGGGAACGCATCACTACAGGGGAGAAGCCATGACAGACCGGATTCGGCGCGTACGGTTCGCCGCGAGCGCCATGGTGGGCTGCGTGTCGTTGCTGGCGCTGGCCACTTCGCCGGCCGCCGCTTCGGCGGAGGGGTGCACCGGAAACCCCGGTTCCACCGATGGGTCGGGTTCCGTCTGCCTCAACGTCAAGGGGACCAAGCTCAAGGTCGACAAGTTCACCCTCGACAAGCAGTCGAACAACCGCGCCTGGAAGGACAAGCCGGTCGTCACCGCCGGGAAATGGAAGTGGACGGGTGCGACCGTGAGCGCCCGGCGGGTGGAGGACAAGAAGGTCACCAAAACCATTAACAAGAGCTTCCCGAACAACACCCGGATGTGCGGTTACTGGAGCAAGTACCCGGGCACCAAGGCATGCATCACGATCCACAAATGATCCGGCGCTCCTGACCGGAATATGATCCGGTACCCTTGACTGGCGGTGGGTGGGCAGCATCCACCGAGGTGATTCCCGTCCACTCGCCGCCAGGTGCACGGAGCAGGGGAAATGAGGAGGGCGGATGCCGACAGCGCGAAAGAGCGAGACGCCGACGACGCAGCCCCGAGGGGGCAAGGGAAAAAGCGGCCGCCTTCTCCTTCCCCTCGGCCTTGCCCTCTTCGCGGCATGGATCGCCGTAGTGGTCGTCGGCATCGCGAAGGAGCCCGACCCGGGAGCGGCATCGCCCCAGCAGCTCACCGCCGGCGTGGCGGAAAACCTGCACAAGAGCGATGCGGAAAGCCTGGCCCGTTACGTCAATGGCGACGGAGCCGACGCCTACGCCACCTCGCTGGTCGACAAGGTGAAGGATTCCGGGAATGTCGGGGATGTCTCCGTTTCCCGGCTGGGGGAAAATCAGGTGCAGATGCGTGCGCCGCATCTCTGCATGACCTGGGATATTGCAAAGAGCGACGGGCGTCTTTTTCTGGATCCCGTTCCGCCGCTGACTTCGGTGGCGTGCCCCGCGCGTTGATCCATTGAATTGAATGGTGTGCCGGATGGCGCGCTGAATGCGGATTTCCGCCGCCCTTCTTTCCCTTCTTTCCCTTCGTCGCCTTCGTTGCCTTCTTTCCTCTCTCCTTCTCCGGGCCGCTCTCCGCCCCCGCCCGTCCTCGTCGGGCGGGGGTGCCGGGGCCGGGCACACAATGGAGGGGAGGCGTGCGGCAGGCGCGTCTCGTGGCAGGAGGCGACGTCGAGGCGGCCCGGCCGGGGGCGGGCGGCGGGGAGTGTGTCGATGCGGTACGTCACCGTGACCGCGCTGAGCCACACGGGGCTGGTCCGTGAGCATAACGAGGACAGCCTGGTGGCCGGCCCCTGGACGCTCTGCGGGACCGTCACCGAGAACCCGCAGACGCTGGTCTTCCCGCTGGGCCACCCGCTGGTCGTGGCGGTCGCCGACGGCATCGGCGGCCAGCCGGGCGGCGAGGTTGCCAGCGAGCTGACCGTACGCCAACTCTCCATGTCCAGCGCCTCGTTGACCTCCGAGGACGCGCTGCGCGACGCCCTCTCGGTCTGCAACCGCGCGGTCTACGACGCCGCCGACCGCAACCGTGCACTGGCCACCATGGGTACCACCGTCGCCGGTGTGGTCGCCCTGGCGGACTCCGTCCTCGCCTTCAACGTCGGCGACAGCCGGGTGCTCGACGCCGGGCCGGGCGGACCGCGGCGGCTCAGCGTCGACGACAACCCGCCGCTGTCCCAGGGGCGCCGCACCACCTCGCTCCTCACCCAGTCCCTGGGCGGCGGACTGCGCTACACCCCCGTCGTCCCGCACATCGCCGCCGTCCCGCACATCCCGGACGCGCGGTACCTGATCTGCACCGATGGCCTCACCGATCCCGTACCGGAGGACGAGATCGACGACGTGCTGCGCCGGTACGCGGACGACAACAGCAAGGCCGCGTTCACCCTGTGGAAGGCCGCCATCGAGGCGGGCGGGCCGGACAACATCACCCTGGCGCTGATCGGCATCGGCGGGCTGGACTGAGCGGCCCCGGACGGCCGTAAGGGCCGCCCGAAGACGGCCCTTACGGGGTGGGACGGGGGAGAGGTCAGGCCGCGTAGGTACCGGCGTGGTACAGGGCGTTCCAGGTCTCGGGGGTCACGGCGCCGTCCGGCACCAGACCGTAGTTCCGCTGGAAGTTGACGACGGCCACGAGCGTGGGGGCGTCGAAGTGCCCGCTGAGGCGGTTCCAGCCCAGGTACTTGCGGTTGGCGAGCAGGCACTGGATCTGCGACACACGGTCACCCTGGTCACCGAAGGCGGCGGTCTGCCGGCCTTCGTAGAACGCGCAGGCGGCCGGGGTGTCCACGAGGTTGTCGCCCATGGCGGCGAAGGCCGGGCCGACGGAGAGGCCGGTGGTCAGCGCGCCCGCGGCGACGGCCAGTACGGCGACGCGCTTGAGGGCCCGACCGGAACGGCGGCGGATACGGGGAAGGGGGATACGGAAGGTACTCACGCCTCTCCCCGTTCCCCGCGACGCGGATTCCATGTGGCCTGGTGGGCCCCGATGTTGATCTTCATGGTGATCTTTCTGTGGGTGGGATGTGCGGACGTGGTGAGCGGCCGCCGCGGCGGCTCCGAACGCCCTCCCGGTGGCCGCGCGACGGTGCGCCGAGCGGCCTGGCCGGTGACCTCAGGAGGTGCGGTGGACCTTGGAGTTGGACGCCTGGGCGCGGGGGCGGACCACCAGCAGATCGATGTTGACATGGGGTGGGCGGGTGACGGCCCAGGTGATCGTGGCGGCGACATCGTCGGCGTCGAGCGGCTCGGCCACGCCCTCGTACACCTTCGCCGCCTTCGCGGTGTCACCCCGGAACCGGGTCGTCGCGAAACCCTCCGTCTTCACCATGCCGGGGGCGATCTCGATGACGCGGACGGGCTGACCGCACAGCTCCAGCCGGAGCGTCTCGGCGAGGACGTGTTCGCCGTGCTTGGCGGCGACATATCCGCCGCCGCCCTCGTAGGTGCCGTGCCCGGCGGTGGACGACACGACCACGATGGTGCCGTCGCCGGACGCGGTGAGCGCGGGCAGCAGCGCCTGGGTGGTGTGGAGCGTGCCGAGGACGTTGACCTCGTACATGGCGCGCCAGTCGGCCGGGTCACCGGTGGCCACCGGATCGGCGCCGAGGGCGCCCCCGGCGTTGTTGACGAGGACGTCGCAGCGGTCGAGGGAGGCGGCGAACGCGTCGACGGCCGCCCGGTCGGTGACGTCGAGGACGTACGCCTCGGCGTTCGGGAGGGCGGCGGCCAGCTCCTCGATACGGTCCCGGCGGCGCGCGGTGAGCACGACGCGGTACCCGGCGTCGGCCAGCTGCCGCGCGGTCGCGGCGCCGATACCGCTGCTGGCTCCGGTGACAACGGCGATACGGGCGCCTGCGGCGCGCTCCTCGGCAGTCATGCGCTCTCCTCGGGACGGGGTGGAGGCACCCGCTGCGACGACGGGCGCACGGTGCGCTGCTCAGGATATGCGGGGCGATCTTGGGGTGGGGGCCGAGCGATGGGGGGGTGACGTCCGTCCGGTGGTGGGTCACGGCCCTTGCCGGGGTGGGCGGTTGGGGTGTGGGAGGAGAGGGGCGGGGGCGGGGTGCGGGCGGGGCCCGGGTGCGGGTGGGAGCTTGGTGCGGGGCCCGGCGGGGGCGCGGGGCCCGTACGGGCTTGGGCTTCAGCTAGGGGCTCGGGCCCGGATGCGGGCTTGGGGCTGGGGTTCGCGGCTCGGTTGCGAGGGGCGTTCCGGACCGGGTCAGCGGCCCCGGGGGGCGTACATGATCACGGCCATGCCCGCCAGGCAGATGAGAGCGCCGGTGACGTCCCAGCGGTCGGGGCGGTAGCCGTCGGCAACCATGCCCCAGGCGAGGGAGCCCGCGACGAAGACCCCGCCGTACGCTGCCAGGATGCGGCCGAATTCGGCATCCGGCTGAAGCGTGGCGGCGAAGCCGTAGACGCCCAGCGCGAGAACGCCCGCGCCGATCCACAGCCAGCCCTTGTGCTCCCGCACGCCTTGCCAGACGAGCCACGCACCACCGATCTCGAAGAGCGCGGCAAGGACGAACAGAAGCACGGAACGGGCGATCATCATGCGCTCCAGGGTAGGAGCCCCGCCCTCCCGTTCTGGTCGGGCCGGCTGGTGCCCGAACCGGGCCGAGCGGGGGCCGGAACCCGCACGGGGGCGAGCCGGCGCCCGGGCCCCGGCGTCGGCGGGCCGCCCCCTCGGCGGGCCGCCGCCCGGCCGAGGGGGTAGGGCCCGATGCCCGGTCAGCTCACCCCGCCGCGCCCGGTTGTTCAGGCAACAGCCCGGCCGGAGGCCCGTTCGGCGGCGGGGCGCTCGCCGGCTCCCGTCCACTGGTGGAGTGCGTCCCGAAGTGCCATGGCGCGGGCGGCCGGTTCGGCCGTGTCGTCGGCCCAGGCTATGTAGCCGTCGGGGCGGACGAGCAGGGCCGTGCGGCGGTCGCTGCGCCAGGAGGCGGTGGTCAGGCGGTCCTCGGGAACGTCGACCGGCTCGTCGGGCGGGGTGATGAGGACGAAGGTGCCCCGGCGCAGCAGCTCGTAGAGGCGGTTGCCGTCGGCGAGGTGGAGGTCGGGGGCGCGGCGGCCGGTCAACGGGTGGGCCTTGCGGGGCGCCGGGTAGGCGAGGGCGAGGCCGGAGAGCCGGCGGATGGCGCCCCGGCTGATCGGCGGGACGTGGCTGACGAGTTGGGTGGCGGCCGCCCGGGCGGCGCGCTGCGGCAGGGTGTGCAGTTGGGCGAGGCGGAGCAGGGCGCCGCTGTTGCGCAGTACCGCCGTGCCGACCGGGTGGCGCTCGGTCTGATAGCTGTCCAGCAGGGATTCGGGAGCGTGGCCGTGGAGCACGGCGGCGAGTTTCCAGCTGAGGTTGGCGGCGTCCTGGAGGCCGGTGTTCATGCCCTGGCCGCCCGCGGGGGAGTGGACGTGTGCGGCGTCCCCGGCGAGGAACGCCCGGCCGACGCGGTAGGAGGAGACCTGGCGTTCGTCGCTGTGGATGCGGGAGATCCAGCGGGCGTCGTGCATGCCGTGGTCGGTGCCGAGGGCGAGCCGGGTGAGGGTGCGGACCTCGTCCAGAGCGGCGGGGGTGTTCTCGTCGGGCTGGTGGTGAGGGCTCCAGCCCGTGATGCGGTACCAGCCGTCGCCGAACGAGCCGATGAGGATGACGGCGTCGCGGGTGGCCTTGAGGACGAACGGCTGCTTCGGGGGCTCCGCCAGCCGGACATCGGCGAGGAGCAGGGAGTTGAGCACGGGCCGGCCGGGGAACGGCAGCCCGAGCGCGGTGCGGACCGTGCTGTGGACGCCGTCCGTGCCGACGACGTAGGCGGCGCGGAGGGTGCGGATCCCTTCGGCCTCACGGCGGACGCGGACCGTCACACCGGATGCGCTCTGCTGGATGTCCTCCACCGCGGAGTCGTACCGGAAGGTGACCCCGGCGGCCCGGGCGCGCCGGATCAGCAGCCGCTCCACCTCGTACTGCGGGACGGCGAGGACGAAGGGGAACCGCGTCCGCAACCGGCTCGCATCGACGGCGGCGCCGCCGAAGAGACGCAACTGCCGCAACGGGTGCCCGATGGCGACGAGTTCGTCCGCGATCCCGCGGGCGTCGAACTGCTCCAGGGTGCGGGCATGGACCACCAGGGCGCGGGTGAGGTTGCTGACGGTGTCCGGGCGGCGCTCCAGGAGCGTCACCCGCACGCCCGCCTCGGCGAGGTCTCCCGCCAGCAACAGCCCCGTCGGCCCCGCCCCGGCGACCAGCACATCGGCCAGGGCATCGGCGGACTGGGAGTCCGGCCCCGCGGTGCTCCCCGGCTCCACCGCGCCCTCCGGCCCCCTCTCCCTCTCGGCCGCGCCTTCCGCGCTCCTCGGGCATTCCGCATCCATCGGGCCTTCCACGGCCCGCAGGTCTTCCGTACCCGCCGGGCCGTCCGTGCGCTCCCGCCCCGCTGCCGTACCTGAGGTGTGGTGCATGACGTTCATGGCGGCCTCCCCATGCCACACGTACTGCCAACCTGACTCGGCCGGGGCGCTGCGCACCCTGCTCGGCGCCCCCGCACCGACCCCTCACGCGAACCGCCCCGGCCACTCTCGGACGGGTGCCAACGCATGTTGGTCAACGCTTGTTGGCAAGCGTACGTCCGCCGCGCCCGCGAAGTCAACGGTTGTGGGCGAACGCGGCCGGACGCCCGCTCGGATCCCGCTCCGGCGCAGGTCAGGACCGGTATGCCTGCGGCTCGTCCCTGGTCCGGCGCTCCCGTGGTCCACGCCCGTGGGCATACAGTTGTGGGCATGGCCGACCGAGCAGCTTCCGTACCGCCCCCGAACGCCGCGGCGGCGGACGTCCGCGCCGCCACCGTGGCCTCCGGCGCCCGCCCCCGCCGCTCCGACGTCACCAGGGCCGCGATCCTGGCCGCCGCCCGCGAGCGCTTCGCCGCTGACGGGTACGAGCGGGCCACGATCCGCGCCATCGCGCGCGACGCGGGCATCGACCCGTCGATGGTGATGCGCTACTACGGCAACAAGGAGGGCCTGTTCGCCGCCGCGTCCGCGATCGATCTGCGTGCGGAGCAGCTGGAGGCCGTCTCGCGCGAGGAGATGGGCGCCCGCCTCGTGCGCCACTTCCTGGAGCGCTGGGAGCGCGACGAGACGCTGACCGGCATGCTGCGCGTCGGCGTGACGAACGAGGCGGGCGCGGAGCGGATGCGCGAGGTGTTCCGGGACCAGATAGGGCCGTTGATCGCACGTGTCTGCCCGGCGCCCGAGGAAGCGCCGAAGCGCGCCGCGCTGATCGCCTCGCAGATCCTGGGCATGGCGCTGTGCCGCTACGTCCTGCACCTGCCGCCCGCCGTCGACCTCGAACGGGACGAGGTCGTGGCGTGGCTGGCGCCCACGGTGCAGCGCTATCTCGCCGACGCGCCACCCCTGAGCGGCGGCGTACCGGGCGTCTGAGCGGCGCACACCCCTGAGCGGCGGCGTGCCGGACGGCCGCGGCGGGCGGGCGTCACCGCGGCCGTCCGGCGGGGTCACCGGGATCAGGCCCTGGGCAGGCGCTCCGCCAGGCCCTCGGGCACCACGCCTACGGCCGCATCGGGGTCACGGCCACACCAGGCAGTACGCCTGATGCCCCGCCTCATGGAGCCGGTGGCTGAAGTCCTGCCACTCGTGCAGCAGCTGGTAGACGGTGTAGGCGTCGCGCGGGCCGCCGCGGTCGGGGACGGTGGACCATATGAACGCGGCGGCGCCGACGGACTCCTCGCCGATGCCGCGCAGCGGGTCGACGACCGTCATCGGGAGCTTGACCACCGCGTAGTCGGGGTGCAGTACGACGAGTTCGAGCGGTGGGACCTTGTGGAGCGGGACGCCCTCGATGCCGGTGAGGACCATGGCGGCCATGGTCTCCGGCTTGATCTTGGTGAACATGCCGCCCATGCCCAGCTCGTCGCCGCCGAGTTCCTCGGGGCGCATCGAGATCGGGACGCGGGCAGCGGTGGCGCCGTTGGGCGCGCCGAAGTACTTGTACGTCACCCCCATGCGGCCGCCTCTGCTGTCCCCACCCTTGATCCCGTCGCGCCGGTGGCGGCCGCGCTGGGCGCGCTCAGGGCCCCGGTCATCGGTCCCCTCGCCCAGTTCGCCACCGCGATGCATATCTCCCACCCGACCACTCGCGGCCTCAGCCGCGCAACCCGATCATCGTCTCAGAATCTCCCCCGTCATGGGCGCGCGAAACCGACCCGCCGCACGCTCCCGCGCGCCTCTGAGACCATGGATGGCGTGACCCATTCGTACGATGCCCCAGTTTCGCAGACACGCGGGGGCTGACGCCCGGCCGAGAGCGGGAGGAATTCAGCGGGACCGAGAAGGAACGGCGTGGGCCTGATCGGTCGCCCGCCTGGGTTTCCCGCACCGTTGTCAGCCGGGCCGTGTCCGTGTGGCGCCGCCCTTTTCCCCTCGTATATGCAGGTCAGGATCGCTGTGACTTTTCCTTATGAAGCCCCTGTTTCGCAGTCGCTGTTCGACCGCGCGTCCCAGGTGACGCCCGGTGGCGTGAATTCGCCGGTGCGGGCCTTCCGGGCCGTGGGCGGTACGCCCCGGTTCATGGTGTCCGGTACCGGTCCGTACCTGACGGATGCCGACGGTCGGGAGTATGTCGACCTCGTGTGCTCGTGGGGACCGATGATCCTCGGACATTCCCATCCCGAGGTGATCGCGGCGGTCCAGGAGGCGGTCGCGCACGGCACGTCGTTCGGGACGCCCGGTGCGGGTGAGGTGGAGCTGGCGGAGGAGATCGTCGCGCGGATCGCGCCGGTCGAGCAGGTGCGGCTGGTGTCGTCCGGCACCGAGGCGACGATGTCCGCGATCCGGCTGGCGCGCGGCTACACCGGCCGGGCCAAGGTAGTGAAGTTCGCCGGCTGCTACCACGGTCATGTGGACGCGCTGCTGGCCGCGGCGGGTTCGGGCGTGGCGACCTTCGGTCTGCCGGACACCCCGGGCGTGACGGGTGCGCAGGCGGGCGACACGCTCGTGCTGCCGTACAACGACATCGAGGCGGTCCGGGCGGCGTTCGCGGCGCATCCGGGCGAGATCGCGTGCGTGATCACCGAGGCGTCGCCGGGCAACATGGGCGTCGTCCCGCCGCTGCCCGGCTTCAACCAGGGTCTGAAGGACCTCTGTGCGGCCAACGGCGCGCTGTACATCTCCGACGAGGTGATGACGGGCTTCCGCGTCTCGAAGGCCGGTTGGTACGGCATTGACGGTGTCGCCCCGGACCTGATGACGTTCGGCAAGGTGATGGGCGGCGGCTTCCCGGCCGCGGCGTTCGGCGGCCGCGCCGACGTGATGGCGCACCTGGCGCCGGCCGGTCCCGTCTATCAGGCAGGGACCCTGTCCGGGAACCCGATCGCGACCGCGGCGGGCGTCGCGCAGCTGCGGCTGCTGGACGACGCGGCGTACGCGAAGGTCGACGCGGTCTCCGCCGAGGTGCGGGCGCTGGTCACCGGGGCGCTGGCCAAGGAGGGCGTGGCGCACCGTGTCCAGGTGGCGGGCAACATGTTCTCGGTGTTCTTCACGGACGCCGACGTGACGGACTACGACGCGGCGAAGGCGCAGGAGTCGTTCCGTTTCACCGCGTTCTTCCACTCGATGCTCTCCCAGGGCGTCTACCTCCCGCCGTCCGCGTTCGAGTCGTGGTTCGTGTCCGCCGCGCACGACGCCGCCGCGGTGGAGCGGATCGCCGCCGCGCTGCCCGCCGCGGCCCGTGCCGCCGCCGGGGCGACCGCCTGAGCCGGAGCGCGGCCCGCCGGGGCGCACGGCCGGCGCGTACCGGTCGGCCGCACGCCCCGGTGGGCCGACGTATCCACGGACCGACGACTGAATGAATGGGTGACATGAGCAGCGAAGAGTTCACCGTTGTGCACCTGATGCGGCACGGCGAGGTGCACAACCCGGAGGGGGTGCTCTACGGGCGACGCCCCGGGTACCACCTTTCGGATCTGGGCCGGAAGATGGCCGACCGGGTCGCCGAGCACCTCGCGGACCGCGACATCACGCATGTCGTCGCCTCGCCGCTGGAGCGTGCGCAGGAGACGGCGGCGCCGATCTCGGCGGCGCTCGGGCTGGAAACGGCGACCGACGAGCGGCTGATCGAGGCGGCGAACGTCTTCGAGGGGAAGACGTTCGGGGTCGGCGACGGCGCGCTGAAGAAGCCGGGCAACTGGAAATACCTGACGAACCCGTTCCGCCCGTCCTGGGGCGAGCCGTACATCGAGCAGGTCGTCCGGATGACGGCGGCGCTCGGTGCGGCGCGGGACGCGGCGCGCGGGCACGAGGCGGTGGCGGTCAGCCATCAGCTGCCGATCTGGATCGTGCGGAGCTTCGCGGAGCGGCGGCGGCTGTGGCACGACCCGCGCAAGCGGCAGTGCACGCTGGCGTCCCTGACGTCCTTCACGTTCCACGGCGACAAGATTGTTTCCGTGGGTTACAGCGAACCCGCACGGGACCTCGTCCCGTCTCATCTGTTGGCGGGCGCGAAGCCGGTCAAGGGGAAGGCGAAGGCGTTCGGCGCGTGACGTGGGCGTGTGTCCTCGGGGCGGCCCCGTCGTGGGCCGCCCCGTTGTCGTTCCGGGGCCCTTGCGTGGACTGACGGCTTGTCAAGGATGACTCGCTGAATACCTGAAAAGTCATAAGATATAGCTGAATAGCGCGGAACCTCTGCGTTCGCCAAGCCATCTAACTGATTGTCCATTTATATGGATATTGGAATCAGCGAGCACGGATGGGGACGACGCTATGCGCGCAATCAGTCGGCGGAACCTGCTGGGAATGGGTATCGGGGCGGCCGCGGCGCTGGGTGTCGCCGGCTGCTCGACCGGTACGGACACCGCATCGGGCAGACAACGGGCGAAGAACGCGATCCAGGCGCGGCCGAAGCTCATCGGCGACGGCTCGACCGCCGACTACGGACGCCAGCCCCACCAGCCCAAGGCGCCCGAGCGGCTGGAACCGGGCCAGACACCGCCACAGTTCGTGATCTTCTCCTGGGACGGCGCGGGCGAGATCGGCAACGGCCTCTTCCCGCGCTTTCTGCAACTCGCCCGGGACCACGGCGCGGCCATGACCTTCTTCCTCTCCGGTCTCTACCTCCTGCCGGAGAGCAAGAAGTACCTCTACCTCCCGCCCAACAACGCGCCCGGTGCCTCCGACATCGGCTACCTCACCGACGAGCACATCAAGGTGACCCTGAAGAGTGTCCGGCAGGCGTGGCTCGACGGCCACGAGATCGGCACCCACTTCAACGGCCACTTCTGCGCCGGTTCCGGCACGGTCAAGAACTGGACGCCCGACCAGTGGAGCTCCGAGATCGACCAGGCCGTGGACTTCGTGACCAAGTGGCGGACGAACACCGGCTTCGCGGACGTGGAGCCGCTGCCCTTCGACTACCGCAAGGAGCTGATCGGCGGCCGTACCCCCTGCCTCCTGGGCCAGGAGAACCTGCTGCCCACCGCCGAGAAGCTCGGCTGGCGCTACGACGCCAGCTCGCCCGGCGGCCTTCAGATGTGGCCCCGTAAGAAGGGGAACATCTGGGACTACCCGCTCCAGCAGATCCCGTTCCCCGGCCACACCTTCGAGGTGCTGTCGATGGACTACAACATCCTCGCCAACCAGTCCAAGAACTCCACCCGCGCCCCGTCCGCGAACTACCCGGCCTGGCGCCGCCAGGCCACCGACTCGTACATCTCCGGCTTCCAGCGGGCGTACGAGACCAACCGCGCGCCGTTCTTCATCGGCAACCACTTCGAGGAGTGGAACGGCGGCCTCTACATGGACGCCGTCGAAGAGGCGTTCAAGCACATCGCCAACGAGCAGAACCGGGACGTGCGGATGGTCTCCTTCCGGCAGTTCACCGACTGGCTCGACGCACAGGACCCCGCGGTCCTCGCCAAGCTCCAGTCCCTGGAGGTCGGCCAGCGGCCCACCGGCGGGTGGAAGACGTACCTCGGCGCGGCCTGACGCGGGGTGTGCGCGGCCCGTCCGGCGGGGCGCGCACCGCCGTGACATGCCCATTAGTGGCGGGATCCGGTCGGGGAGGGGGGCGCCAAAAATACCGAATACGCCCAAGC
>NZ_JBHYGX010000050.1:0-25105 GCF_042739975.1 Streptomyces sp. NPDC059080 | reverse complement strand
CGCCCCCGGCCCGGGGGGGGGGCCCCCCCCGCCCGGGGGGGCCCCCCCCCCGGGGGGGGGGCGGGCCGGGGGGGGGGGGGCCGGCCGGCCCCCGCCCCCCCCCCCACGGCCGTGACATGCCCTTTCGTGGCGGGATCCGTTCGGTGAGGGGGGCGCCAAAGATCCGGAATCCGCCCATGCGAAACTTTTCACATGAGTGCCTGCCGCGTCCCCCGCCGCCTCACCGGCTGCCGTCGCCTCACCCTGCTCGCCGCGGGGACGGCGCTCGCGTCGCTGACGCTGAGCGCCTGTGGTGAGGGCACCTCGGGTGGCTCCTCGCAGACCCGGTTCGTCCAGGGCAAGAACGGCATCGCCAGGGTCGACGCGGCCGACCGGCAGAAGGTGCCGGACATCTCGGGTGAGACCACCACCGGCAAGCAGCTCGATCTCTCCGACTACAAGGGCAAGGTCGTCGTCCTCAACGTCTGGGGCTCGTGGTGCGGCCCGTGCATCGCGGAGGCGCCGAACTTCGCCAAGGTCGCCAAGGACACCGAGGACCAGGGCGTCCAGTTCGTCGGGATCAACACCCGCGACAACAAGACCCAGGCGACCAGCTTCGAGGACCAGCACAAGATGCCGTACCCGAGCCTGTTCGACCCGACCGGCAAGCTGATGCTCCGCTTCCCCAAGGGCAGCCTCAACCCGCAGTCGATCCCGTCCACCATCGCCATCGACCGGCACGGGAAGATCGCCGCGCGCTCCCTCGGCCCGCTCGCCGAGTACGACCTCCGCGCGATGCTCAAGCCGCTGATCGCCGAGAAGTGATCCTGTGATCACGCTCGCCGCCGCGTACAACGACACCGTCATGACCGGCGCCCTGCTGGCGGCGGTGCCCGTCGCCCTCCTCGGCGGCCTGGTCTCCTTCTTCTCCCCCTGCGTGCTGCCGCTCGTACCGGGCTACATGTCGTACGTCACCGGCGTCACCGGCACCGACCTTGCGGAGGCCAAGCGCGGCCGGATGTTCGCCGGGGCGCTGCTCTTCGTCCTCGGCTTCACCGTCGTCTTCGTCTCCGGCGGCGCCCTCTTCGGCTTCTTCGGGCAGCGGCTCCAGGAGAACAAGGAGATCATCTCCCGGGTCCTCGGCGCCCTGATGATCCTGCTCGGGCTGGCCTTCGCCGGCGTCCTCAAGCGGTTCGGGCAGCGCGAGGTGCGCTTCCACAAGAAGCCCGCGATGGGCCTGGCCGGTGCGCCGCTGCTCGGCGCGCTCTTCGGCGTCGGCTGGACGCCGTGCCTGGGCCCCACCCTCACCGCCGTCAACACCCTCGCGCTCAACCAGGCGAGCGCCTCCCGTGGCGCGCTGCTCACCGTCGCCTACTGCCTGGGCCTGGGCCTGCCGTTCATCGCCGTGGCGCTGGCGTTCCGCCGGATGCTCGGCGCGTTCGGCTGGGTCAAGCGGCACTACGTATGGGTGATGCGGATCGGCGGCGGCATGATGGTCGCGCTCGGCATTCTCCTGGTCACCGGCGTCTGGGACGGAATGATGTCCGGGCTGCAGAGCTGGACGCAAAGCTCCACCGTTGGGATCTGAACCGATGTCCACCACGACCGACACCTCTCGCGACGCGGAGTCCGGCGCCCCGCGCGACGGCGACTCCGATCTCGGCGCGGCCGGATCGCAGCTCTCCACCGCCCCCAAGGAGGAGATCAGCTTCCCCTCGCTCGGCCCGGTCGGCTGGGTGCGGTGGTTCTGGCGCCAGCTCACCTCGATGCGGGTGGCGCTGCTGCTGCTGTTCCTGCTGTCGATAGGCGCCATCCCCGGTTCGCTGATCCCGCAGACCAGCATCGACCCCGTCAAGGTCGACTCCTTCAAGGCCGACCACCCCTCGCTCGCGGGCATCTACGACACGCTCGGGATGTTCCACGTCTACAGCTCGGTGTGGTTCTCCGCGATCTACCTGCTGCTCTTCATCTCCCTCATCGGCTGCATCGTGCCCCGCACCTGGCAGTTCGTCGGCCAGCTCCGCGGCCGTCCGCCGGGCGCGCCGCGCCGCCTGACCCGGCTGCCCGCGTACGCGACCTGGCGTACGGAGGCGGAGCCGGAGGCGGTGCTCGCGGCGGCGCAGCGGCTGCTGAAGAAGCGGCGGTTCCGCGCCCACCGGGCCGGTACGGCGGTGGCGTCCGAGAAGGGGTACCTGCGGGAGCTGGGCAACCTCGTCTTCCATGTCGCGCTGATCGTGATGCTGGTGGCGTTCGCCGTCGGCAACCTGTGGAAGTCCGAGGGCGGCAAGCTCGTCACCGAGGGCGACGGCTTCGCCAACAACCTCACGCAGTACGACGACTTCACGTCCGGCCCGTTCTTCGACACGGACGCGATGGAGCCGTTCGGCTTCACCCTCGACAGCTTCGACGCGACGTACGAGCGCACCGGCCCGGAGCGCGGCACGCCGCGCACCTTCCGCGCCAACGTCACGTACTACACCGGCGCCGACGGCACCGAGCACCGCACCAAGATCGAGGTCAACGAGCCGCTGGACATCGCCGGGTCGCGGGTCTACCTCCTCAGCCACGGCTACGCGCCGCAGGTCAAGGTCAAGGACGGCCGCGGCAAGGTCGTCTACGACGGCGCGGTGCCGTTCCTGACGCAGGACCCGAAGAACTTCACCTCCACCGGTGTGGTGAAGGTGCCCAGTGCGCAGACCAAGGACGGCAAGCGCAATCAGCTGGGCTTCCAGGGCTTCTTCGTGCCGACCTTCGGCGGCAAGGGCTCCGGCTCGATGTTCTCGACGTTCCCGGCGCTCGACTACCCGGTGTTGACGCTCACCGCGTACCACGGTGACCTCGGGCTGGGCTCGGGGCTCTCGCAGAGCGTCTACCAGCTCGACCAGAAGCACCTCAAGCAGTACAAGGTCAAGGACCGCAAGCTCGCGCAGATGATGCTGCCGGGCGAGACGATGAAGCTGCCGAACGGCGACGGCTCCATCACCTTCACCGGCGTCAAGACCTGGGCCAGCTTCAAGGTCACCCACCAGCCGGGCAACGGTCTCGCGCTGACCGGCGCGGTGGCGGCGCTGCTGGGTCTGGCGGCCTCGCTGTTCATCCAGCGCCGCCGGGTGTGGGTCCGCGCCGAGCCGGGCCCGGACGGCATCACCGTCGTCGAGATCGCCGGTCTGGGCCGCAGCGAATCGGCCCGGCTGCCGGAGGAACTCGGCGACCTGGCCGCCGCACTGACCCCGGACGCGCCGGTCGCGCCGGACGAGGAAGCCCCCGCAGGCCCCGAAGACCCGGCGCAGCCCACCGACTCCGCCGACCCCGCTGACCCCTCCGAAGGAGCGCGCGCGTGAACATCGCGGCCGCAGCCAACGAGACACTGGCGCACAACAGCAATCTGCTGGTCTACGGTGCGATGGCCGTCTACACCCTGGCCTTCCTCGCGCACCTGGCCGAGTGGGTGTTCGGCAGCCGCAGCAAGGTCGGCCGCACGGCCGCCGCGCTGACCACCGAGGCGGTCAAGCCCGCCGCCGTCACCGTCCGGTCGGCGGCCAAGGGCGGCGCCACCGTGCTGGACCGGCCCGCGGTCGTCACCCGCACCGCGCCCGGCGGCCGGGACGTCCCCGACGGCCCCGGCGCGGCCGGCGGCACCGAGAAGGGCGACCTCTACGGCCGGATCGCCATCTCCCTGACGGTGCTGGCCTGGGTGCTGCACCTCGGCGGCGTCGTCACCCGCGCCCTGTCCGTGCAGCGTGCCCCCTGGGGCAACATGTACGAGTTCTCCACCACGTTCGCCGCCGTCGCGGTCGCCGTGTACCTGATCCTGCTGGTGCTGAAGAAGAACGTCCGCTGGATCGGGCTGCCGCTGGTCACCACCGTCCTGCTCGACCTCGGCCTTGCGGTCTCCGTCCTGTACACCGCCAGCGACCAGCTGGTCCCGGCGCTCCACTCGTACTGGCTGTGGATCCACGTCAGCTGCGCCATCATCTCCGGCGCCGTCCTCTACATGGGCGCCGTCGCCACGCTCCTCTTCCTCTTCCGCGACCGCTACGAGGACCGGCTCGGCGACGGCCGGGTCGCCGCCCTGCACGAGCGGCTGGACACGCTGCGCCGGGCGGGCAAGGACCAGCAGGAGCCGACGTTCCGGGTGCGGGTGCGGGTCGCCGGCAACGACGTGCTCTCCCGGCTGCCCGCCGCCGCCTCGCTCGACAAGTTCGCCTACCGCGTCAACGCCACGGTCTTCCCGCTGTGGACGTTCACCATCATCGCGGGCGCCATCTGGGCCGAGGCCGCCTGGGGCCGCTACTGGGGCTGGGACCCCAAGGAGGTCTGGTCCTTCATCACCTGGGTCGCGTACGCCTGCTACCTGCACGCCCGCGCCACCGCCGGGTGGAAGGGCCGCAAGGCCGCCTGGCTGGGCCTGATCGCCTTCGCCTGCTACCTCTTCAACTACTACGGCGTGAACATCTTCGTCACCGGCCTGCATTCGTACGCCGGGGTCTGACGCACCCGTACGCATCAGCGGAGGCGGTCCCGTCACGGGGCCGCCTCCGGCGTTTTTCCGCGGGGCCCGGCGGGGCGGAAACGGGCGCGCGGACGAGGCGTGCGGGATACGGTGCGCGCATGGAACAGCGCATCACCCTGATCACTCTCGGAGTCACCGATCTCGCCCGTGCCAGGGGCTTCTACGAGGCCCTGGGCTGGCGCGGCCAGGAGGTCGAGGAGACCGTCTTCTTCCAGGCCGGCGGCCTCGGAGTGGTCCTGTGGGGCCGCGAGAAGCTGGCGGCGGACGCCGGGCTGGCACCCGGGACGCCGGGCGGCTTCGGCGGCATCGCCCTCGCCCACAACGTCCGCTCCGACGCCGAGGTCGACGCCCTGCTGGCGGCGGCGGAACGGGCCGGAGCCACCGTCACCAAGCCCGCGGCCGTCAACCCGATCGGCTTCTACTCCGGCGTCTTCACCGACCCGGACGGGCATGCCTGGGAGGTCGCGCACAATCCTGGTTTCCCGCTCGCGGCGGACGGGTCGGTGACGTTGCCGGACTTCGGCGGGGCCTGACCCGCAGACGAGGCGCGGCGGGGACCCGGGAACGGGCCCGGCCCACCTCCGCCGCTGCCTACGCTGCGCCCATGACGATCACCTACGAGTGGCGTGGCGACCTCGACAACACGGCCGTCGACGCCCTGCACGCGGAGGCGTTCGGCCACGGCCGCACAAACACCGACTGGCACACGCGGCTGCACCGCCACAGCCTCGGCTGGGTCTGCGCGCATCAGGGCGGCCGGCTGGTCGGGTTCGTCAACGTCGCCTGGGACGGCGGCGTCCACGCCTTCCTCCTCGACACGATGGTCGCCCGGGACGTGCGTGCGGCCGGCGTCGGCACCGTGCTGGTGGCCGCCGCCGCCCGAGGCGCCCGCGCGGCGCACTGCGACTGGCTCCACGTCGACTTCGAGGAGCATCTGCGCCCCTTCTACCGCGACGCCTGCGGCTTCCGGCCGACGGACGCGGGACTCCTGGCACTGCGCTGAACGCGCCCGCCCAGAGCGCCGTGCCGGCCGCCGGGGGGCCGGACCGCCGGGCGGCCCTCGTCGCACGGCGACCGCTCCGGCCCCGCTCACTCCGCCCCGGCGCCCCCGATGTCCTCCCGCCACAGCTCCGGCCGCGCCTGCGTGAACTCCCGCATCAGTGCCACGCACTCCGGGTCGTCCAGGAGCACGATGCGGACGCCGTGGCGGGCCAGCCAGTCGTGGCCGCCGTGGAAGGTGCGGGCCTCGCCGACGACGAGCCGGGAGATGCCGAACTGCCGCACCAGACCGCTGCAGTACCAGCAGGGCGAGAGGGTGGTGACCATCGTGGTGCCGCGGTAGCCGGGGCGGCGGCCGGCCGCGCGGAACGCTGCGGTCTCGGCGTGGGCGGACGGATCGCCGTCCTGGACGCGGAGGTTGCGGCCGCGTCCCCAGAGCGTGCCGTCGGGACCGTAGAGCGCCGCGCCGATCGGGACGCCGCCCTCGTCGCGCCCGGCGCGCGCCTCCGCCAGCGCGGTCGCCAGCATCGTCCGGGCCTGTTCCTGGAGATGGCGCGGGTCGCCCGGCAGTTCGGGGGCGGGGTGGTCGTCCGTGCCGTCGCGCATCAGCGCGTCGCGGTCGCGCGCCCACTCCCGGCGGCCGGGCTCCGATGGGTGGTCCATGCCGCCAGACTGTCAGTCCTTCGACGGCGGCGGGGTCTGGCCGGGGCCGTTCGGAGTGCCGTCGTCGCGGCGGCGCAGCTCCTCCTCGCGGCGGCGCAGATCGGCCTCCCAGTCCTTGAGCAGCGCCTCGTCCCGCGCGTTCCCGTCCTTCTTGTTCCCGTCCTTTTTGTTCTCGTCCTTGAGGGAGTTGAGGAATGCGGGGTTGTCGTCGGGCGCCACCCAGGTGGCCCGCCCGCGCGGCGCGCCGCCCGCGGGCTCGCGGACCTTGCCCGCGATGAGCCAGGCGACCGGCCCGACCAGCACCTCGCCGAAGAGCAGGATGATGAGCACCCAGATGACCTTGGGCAGGCCGCGGATCTGCGACTCGGGGGTGTTCACACAGTCGATGAACGCGTAGATCCACAGGGCCAGGACCAGGATGAACGGCAGATACCTGAGCATTGCGGAAGGGACCCCCCGGACGCGGCGGCGGGCCCGCTGCGGGGCCCGGTGACCTGTCCAGGGTAGTGCGTACCCGATACTGGGACGTATGGCTTATGACGATCTTCGCTCGTTTCTGCGCGCGCTCGACCGTGAGGGCGACCTCACGCGCATCAAGGCCGAGGTCGACCCCCACTTGGAGGTCGGCGAGATCGTTGACCGGGTGCAGAAGGCGGGCGGTCCCGCGCTTCTCTTCGAGAACGTCAAGGGCGCGGCGATGCCGCTGGCCATGAACGTCTACGGCACCGACCGCCGCCTGCTGAAGGCCCTCGGCCTGAAGTCGTACGGCGACATCAGCGACAAGATCGGCGGTCTGCTGCGGCCCGAGCTGCCGCAGGGTTTCGTCGGGATGCGCGAGGCGTTCGGCAAGCTCGCCGGGATGACGCACGTCCCGCCGAAGAAGATCAAGGGTGACGACGCGCCGGTCCAGGAGGTCGTGCTCCGTGGCGACGACGTCGATCTGGACGCGCTTCCCGCGCTCTTCACCTGGCCGAAGGACGGCGGCTCCTTCTTCAACCTGGGTCTGACGCACACCAAGGACCCCGAGACGGGCATCCGTAATCTCGGGCTCTACCGCCTCCAGCGTCACGACAAGCGCACCATCGGGATGCACTGGCAGATCCACAAGGACAGCCGGAACCACTACCAGGTCGCCGCCCGCCGCGGCGAGAAGCTGCCGGTCGCCATCGCCTTCGGCTGCCCCCCGGCCGTCACGTACGCGTCGACCGCGCCGCTGCCCGGCGACATCGACGAGTACCTCTTCGCCGGGTTCCTCCAGGGCAAGCGGATCGAGATGGTCGACTGCAAGACCGTTCCGCTCCAGGTCCCGGCGCAGGCGGAGGTCGTCATCGAGGGCTGGCTGGAGCCCGGCGAGATGCTGCCGGAGGGCCCCTTCGGCGACCACACCGGTTTCTACACGCCGCAGGAGCCGTTCCCGGCGCTGAAGATCGACTGCGTGACGATGCGGAAGCGGCCGCTGCTCCAGTCGATCGTGGTGGGCCGCCCGCCGACGGAGGACGGGCCGCTGGGCCGCGCGACGGAACGCTTCTTCCTCCCGCTGCTGAAGATCATCGTCCCGGACATCGTGGACTACCACCTCCCCGAGTCCGGCGGCTTCCACAACTGCGCGATCGTCTCGATCGACAAGAAGTACCCCAAGCACGCGCAGAAGGTCATGCACGCCATCTGGGGCGCCCACATGATGTCGCTGACCAAGCTGATCGTCGTCGTCGACGCCGACTGCGATGTGCACAACCTCCACGAGGTCTCCTGGCGAGCCCTCGGCAACACCGACTACGCCCGCGACCTGACCGTCGTCGAAGGCCCCGTCGACCACCTCGACCACGCCTCGTACCAGCAGTTCTGGGGCGGCAAGGCGGGTATCGACGCCACGAAGAAGTGGCCCGAGGAGGGCTACACCCGCGACGGCGGCTGGCCGGACATGGTCGAGTCGGACCCCCGGACGGCGGCGCTGGTCGACCGTCGGTGGAAGGAGTACGGCCTGTGAGCGGCGAGACGGTGGTTGCGGAGGGCAGCGCGAGCGGTCCCCGCCGGCGTGGGGGTGTTTCGGCGTTCCTGCGCCTGGTGATGATCGAGCACTCGGTCTTCGCGCTGCCCTTCGCCTACATCGCGGCGCTGACCGCGATGTACGAGTGGGACCGGACCATCCACTGGGGCCGGCTGCTGCTGGTGACGGTGGCGATGGTCGGTCTGCGGACGTTCGCGATGGCCGCCAACCGCATCATCGACCGCGAGATCGACGCCCGGAACCCGCGCACCGCGGGCCGCGAGCTGGTGACCGGCGCGGTGTCGGTCCGTTCGGCGTGGACCGGCGCGCTGGTCGCCGTCGTCGTCTTCCTCGGCGCGGCGGCGCTGCTCAACCCGCTGTGCCTGGCGCTGGCGCCGGTCGCGGTGGTGCCGATGGTGGTCTATCCGTACGGCAAGCGGTTCACGAACTTCCCGCACGCGATCCTCGGGCTGGCGCAGGCGATAGGGCCGGTCGGCGCGTGGCTGGCGATCAGCGGGAGCTGGTCGTGGGACGCGGTGATCCTGGGCCTCGCGGTCGGCGTCTGGATCGGCGGCTTCGACCTGATCTTCGCCTGCCAGGACGTCCAGGCCGACCGGGCGCACGGCGTGAAGTCCGTCCCCGCCCGCTTCGGCATCCCGGCGGCGCTGCACGGCGCCCGCGCCTGTCACGCCGTCACCACCGCGCTGCTGGTCTGGTACGCGCTGGCCACCGGCGCCGGGGTGTTCTTCTGGATCGGCCTGGTGATCGTCGTCGGGGCCTTCCTCTACGAGCACACGATCGTCCGGCCGCACGATCTGTCGCGCCTGAACCGCGCGTTCTTCAGCGTCAACGGCTTCATCGGTATCGCGCTCTTCGTCTGTGCCCTGGCCGACCTGCTGGTGCGCGGCCTGACGGTGTGACGGACCGGGACCGACACGGGTACGGGTACGGGTACGGGTACGGCCCGGGGCTTCTGGCCCCGGGCCGTACCCGTACCTGCTGGTCCGCGGTGGCCCGCCGTCCGTCCGTCACCGGAGGGGCGCGACGGCCCCCGGCTCACGGCTTGAGCATCGGCCAGGCGATCAGGCGGGGGTAGGTCCACCACTCGCCGCTCTTGGCCTTCACCGTGGCGAGGATCGCGCAGATGATGCCGGTGAGGCCGTAGGCGGCCATCATCGCGACGACCGTCAGCATCGGGATCGCGAGCCCGGCGGACGCGAGCTGCGTCTCGTCCGCCGCCAGGCCGTAGACGAGCATCGTGCCGAAGTAGAGCACGGTGCCGATGACCGCCATGACCGCCTGGGTGATACCGAAATTCAGCGCCTCGGTGGTGTGGTGGCGCAGATACGGGTCGTTCTTGCCGCGGGAGTCGTTGCGTATCGACATCGGGCCGATCCAGCCGAGGAACGCGCCGATCCCGCAGCAGATCACCGACCCGGCGGAGACCGTCAGCAGCGCGCTCAGATGCGCCCACATCGCGGTGGAGTGGGACGGCGCTGACGGGGGCTGCGGGGCGTATCCCGGGGTCGGGTACGGACCGGCGGGCGGGTAGCCGTAGCCGCCGGGCGGGGCGGACTGCCATCCCTGGGCGCCGTACGGCTGCTGCGGCGGCGGGCCCTGCGGGTCGTAGCCGTAACCGGGTTGCTGGTCGGACATCTCTGCTCACCCCGTCGAACTGCGTGCCGGACGGGCGGCCCGCCCGGCGCTCTGCCTCTACCGAGAGATTACGGGACGGGTCCGACAGCGGGACCGGCGGTGCGCCGCCGGCCGCTGAGCAGGAACGCGGCGAGCACCCCGCCGACCAGACCGAAGAGATGGCCCTGCCAGCTGACCTCGCTCGCCACGGGCAGCACGCCCCACAGCAGCGAGCCGTACACCACCAGGACGCCCACGCCGATGAGGACGTCGGGCAGCGACCGGTCGGTGAAGCCGCGGACGAGGAGGAAGCCGAGGATGCCGAAGACGACGCCGGAGGCGCCCGCGGTGTTGCTGTACGGGGCGGCCGTCAGCCAGACGCCGAGCCCGCTGACGACGGTGATGAGCGCGACCGCGGCGACGAAGCGGCGGACGCCGGTGCGCAGCGCGGCGAGGAAGCCGAGGACGAAGAGCGGCAGGGTGTTGGCGGCGAGGTGGCCGAAGCCGAAGTGGAGGAAGGCGGCGGGGACGATGTCGGCCAGCTCGGACAGCTCCCGTGGCCGGATGCCGAAGGTGTCGAGGGCGTGCCCGCTGACCGTGTCGACGACCTCCAGCGCCCACAGGAGGGCGATCCAGCCCAGCATCAGGAAGAGCGCGGGCCTCGCACGGCTCATCGTCCGGCCTCCTCGGTGCGCGGCCCCGCCCGGACGGCGGGGTCCACCGGGGAGAACGGCCGTGACGGGGCCGGTGGTTCCGCCGGATAGGGTCGATGTCGTGGAGTTCACGCCCAGCGACACCAGTTCACCCGGCGCCCCGCAGCCGGCTCCCGGCCCGCGCCGCCCATGGGTCGTCGGGGTCTCCGGCGCCTCCGGCACACCGTTCGCCGCCTCGGTGCTACGCGCATTGCTCGCCGCGGGTGAGGCGGTGGATCTGGTGGTGAGCCGGGCGTCCCGGCTGACGCTGCTGGACGAGACCGGTATCGCCTTCCGCGACGCCCACTGGCAGGCGGACCTGCGGCAATGGCTGGCGCGCGGCGCCGACGGCGGGCCGGAGACGTTCTCGGTGACCGAGGAGGAGCTGGCGCGGGTGCGGTACTGGCCGGCGGGGGATCTGGCGGCGGGCCCGTCGTCGGGTTCGTATCCGGCGAAGGGGATGCTGATCGTCCCGGCGAGCACGGCGTGCGTCGCCGGGGTGGCGCTCGGGCTCTCGAAGGATCTGCTCCAGCGGACGGCGAGCGTGACGCTCAAGGAGCGGCGGCCGCTGGTGGTCGCGGTGCGGGAGACCCCGCTGAGCGGACCGACGCTGAAGCAGCTGGTGGCGCTGGACGAGGCGGGCGCCGTGGTGCTGCCCGCCTCTCCGGCGTTCTACGCGGGGGCGACGCACATCCAGGATCTGGTGGACTTCGTCGCCGGCCGGGCGCTCGACGCGGCAGGGGTGCCGCACGGCCTGTACCGGCGTTGGGAGGGGGAACTGGGGCGGGCCTCCCGTGAGGAGGGCCCCGGTGTCCGTTAGGAAGAGGTCCGCGGGGGTCCGCCCGGCTCGTGGCGCGGGGCCCGCGGTGCGCGGATCAGCGCTTCTTGGCGGCGCGCAGCGTACGGCGCCGGGCCCGCGGGGCGGCGGGCTGGTGAGCACGGGAACGATTGGCCCGGTCCTGCAGCTCGCGCATGCGGGCGTAGGCCATCTCGATCGAGTACACGGTGGCAACTCCTGTGAAGATCGTCCTTGATCATTTGAGAGAATCGCAGGGCATCGGGCCCTGTATGCCTTAGATTCTACATGCAGGACTCGAAAATTCATAAAGATTGGAAGGCTTGAGGGCATGGACGCGGTGGATAGGCAGCTCATCCAGGCACTTCGCGAAAACGGGCGGGCCTCGTACGCGGAGCTGGGCCGGCTCGTCGGCCTCTCCGGGCCCAGCGTCACGGACCGCATCAACCGCCTGGAGGCGGCCGGAGTCATCACCGGCTACCGCGCGACGATCGACGCCAAATCCCTCGGGCTCGGCGTCACCGCGCTGGTCGGCATCTCCCTCTCGGACGCCGCCGACCACGAGGACGTCGCCCAGCGGCTGCGCGACCTGGAGGAGATCGAGGACTGCTGGTTCATCGCCGGGGACGACTCCTACATGCTCAAGGTGCGCGTCGGCGACGTCGACGGCCTGGAGACGACGATCAGCCGGCTCTCCGGCACCAAGGGTGTCTCCCGGACGCGGACCACGATCGTGCTCTCCACCAAGTGGGAGAACCGCGTCGGCGAGCTGCCCGAGGAGACCGCGTAGCAGATACGGCGGGGGCGGCGGGCCGTCAGGGGCCTCCGCCCTCCCCGCGCGCGGGGGAGTAGGCTCGGTCCGGCTCGTTCGCAGGGCCGGAACGGGACAGACACGGACACGGCAGAGACTGGAGGCGACCGGATGGCTGCGTCGATGGATGCGGGCCTCAAGCGCGAGCTGGAGGCGAAGGTCCACGCCGGTGAGCGGCTGACCCGCGAGGACGGCATCGCCCTCTACGAGTCCGACGATCTGGCATGGCTGGGCGGTCTCGCCCACGAGGTGCGCACCCGTAAGAACGGCGACGTCGTCCACTTCAACGTCAACCGCCACCTCAACATGACCAACGTGTGCACCGCGTCGTGCGCCTACTGCTCGTTCCAGCGCAAGCCGGGCGAGAAGGACGCGTACACCATGCGCATCGAGGAGGCCGTCCGCCTCGCCAAGGCGATGGAGAACGACAGCCTCACCGAGCTGCACATCGTCAACGGCCTGCACCCGAACCTGCCGTGGCGCTACTACCCGCGCTCCCTCAGCGAGTTGAAGAAGGCGCTGCCGAACGTCTCGCTGAAGGCGTTCACCGCCACCGAGATCCACCACTTCGAGACCATCTCCGGCCTCTCCGCCTCCGAGATCCTCGACGAGCTGATCGAGGCGGGCCTGGAGTCGCTGACCGGCGGCGGCGCGGAGATCTTCGACTGGGAGGTCCGGCAGCACATCGTCGACCACGCCACCCACTGGGAGGACTGGTCGCGCATCCACCGCCTCGCGCACGAGAAGGGTCTCAAGACTCCGTGCACGATGCTCTACGGCCACATCGAGGAGCCGCGCCACCGCGTCGACCACGTGCTGCGCCTGCGGGAACTCCAGGATGAGACCGGCGGCTTCCAGGTCTTCATCCCGCTGCGCTACCAGCACGACTTCGTCGACATGCAGGACGGCAAGGTCCGCAACAAGCTCCAGGCGCGCACGACGATGGCCACCGGCGCCGAGGCGCTGAAGACCTTCGCCGTCTCCCGGCTGCTCTTCGACAACGTCCCGCACGTCAAGTGCTTCTGGGTGATGCACGGCCTCCAGACCACGCAGCTGGCGCTCCAGCACGGCGCGGACGACATGGACGGCTCGGTCGTCGAGTACAAGATCACCCACGACGCGGACAACTACGGCACGCCCAACAAGCTGACCCGTGAGGACCTGCTCGACCTGATCCGCGACGCCGGTTTCCGTCCCGTCGAGCGCAACACCCGCTACGAGGCGATCCGCGAGTACCCGGGCCCGGACCCGGAGCGCCGCGAGTCGCCGCAGGCGATGCGCGTCTGACGCCGTTCACCGACAACGCCCTCCGGCTCCGGCCGGGGGGCGTTGTCGGTGGTCAGAGACGTCTGCCCCGGGGTGCGGCAACGGCCGCCGGGGCCACGGAAGATCGCCCCTGGCGCTGTGCTTGACTGGTTGGCGACCCTTTGGTTGCCGTTGAGAAGAAGGTTCCGCACCGTGAGCAGCCCCAAGTACGCCACACTCCGCTACACCGCGCTCCGCCTCGGCCTCTTCCTCGCCTGCTTCGCGGTGGCGTGGGGGCTCGCGTACGTCGGCGTCATCCCGCTCGCGGTCAAGGGTTCCAACATGATCTGGCTGCTGCTGGTCGCCATCGTGGTCTCCGCGCCGCTCAGCCTGGTGCTGCTGCGCAAGCAGCGGGACCAGATGTCCGTGCAGATCGTCGACAGGGTCGACCGGCAGCGCGAGCGGTTGGACGCCAACCGCCGCCAGGAGGACGGTCTTCTCTGAAGCCACCGGGCCGTACCCCGGCCCGCCCGCCGTGGGTGTCGGACACCTCACACCGCCGCCGCACCGTCCCGGACGCCCCGCCTCGGAATTTCCCTTCCGTGGTGGGGCGTTCGGCTTTTGTGTGCGGTGCCGTGGGCGGCGAGACCAAAGATTTTCTTTGGGTTCCCCAAAGCTTGAGTGTTAACGTAACCGGCATGAAGACAGCAGTCGCGCACGTGTTCCCCCCGGGCATCCCGCTCGTGGCGCGTCTGCACGTCGATCTTTGCCGCCGTGTCTCCGCGGCCTGTTGCCGCCGCTGACCTCCGAGCGGCCGGAGATCCGCGTACGGACCTCCGGGCGGCCTGACGCCCCCCACCTTCACTTCACTTTCACCGACGCCTGACCTGTCCCAGGAGTGTGTCCGTTGTCCACGTCCTCCGAGACCTCCGCGCCCGCGGCGCCCACGTCCCGCATACCGAAGATCCCGTTCTGGGTCCAGATCCTGGCCGGTCTGGTCCTCGGCGTCCTGCTCGGCTGGGTCGCCAAGAGCGGTGACGTCGCCTGGCTGACGTCCACGCTGGAGCACATCGGCGACCTCTTCGTGCAGCTGCTGAAGCTCGCCGTCGCCCCGCTGGTCTTCTTCGCGATCCTGGTGTCGATCACCAACCTGCGGCAGGTCAACAACGCCGCCCGGCTCGCCACCCGCACCCTGCTGTGGTTCATGGCAACCTCGCTGATCGCCGTCGCCATCGGCCTCGCGATCGGCCTGCTGACCAGCCCCGGCGCGGGCACCGGCCTGACGCCGAAGGACGGGCAGGCGCCCGAGCACGCCGGTTCCTGGATCGACTTCCTGACCGGCATCATCCCCACCGACGTCATCACGCCGTTCACCGAGCTGAACGTCATGCAGATCGTCTTCATGGCCGCCGTCGCCGGTATCGCCGCCCTCCAGCTCGGCGAGAAGGCCGAACCGGTCCTCAAGATCAGCCGCTCCGCCCTGGAGCTGCTGCAGAAGGCCCTGTGGTGGGTCATCCGCCTCGCCCCGATCGGCACCGTCGGCCTCATCGGCCACGCCATCGCGACGTACGGCTGGAACCTCATCGGCAAGTACGCGACGTTCACCGTCGACATCTACGTCGGCTGCGCCCTCGTCCTCTTCGGCGTCTACCCGCTGCTGTTGTCGACGGTCGCCAAGGTCAGCCCGGTCCAGTTCTTCAAGGGCGCCTGGCCCGCGATCCAGCTGGCCTTCGTCTCCCGCTCCTCGGTCGGCACCATGCCGGTCACCCAGAAGGTCACCGAGCGCCTCGGCGTGCCCAAGGAGTACGCGTCCTTCGCGGTGCCGTTCGGCTCGACGACCAAGATGGACGGCTGCGCCTCGATCTACCCGGCCATCGCCGCGATCTTCATCGCCCAGATCTTCGATGTGCCGCTGGGCGTCGGCGACTACATCCTGATCGCCTTCGTCTCCGTCATCGGCTCGGCGGCCACCGCCGGTCTGACCGGCGCGACGGTCATGCTGACCCTGACGCTGTCCACCCTGGGCCTGCCCCTGGAGGGCGTCGGCCTGCTGATGGCGATCGACCCGATCCTCGACATGATGCGCACCGCCACCAACGTCGCGGGCCAGGCGGTGATCCCGATCCTCGTCGCCGCCAAGGAGAAGATCCTCGACCGCGAGGCGTACGCGACGGCCCACGGCAGCCGCCTGGAGGCGGACGCGGAGGGCGAGGTCGTCGCCGTCGAGCAGGGCGCCCCGGTGCCCGCCGCGGCAGCCGCTAGCTGACCCGCCCGCGCGGCCGTCCGTCCCCCGGCCCGCGCGCGCCACCGGCGCCCCCGGAACCCATGCGGTTCCGGGGGCGCCGGCGCCATACGGGCACGCTCACCCCGTAGACCCCGTAGACCCCGTAGCCCCCGTGTGCGCCAGGATCGCCGTCGCGAGCGGGCCCTGGACGGCCGGCGGCAGCGCATGCCCCAGCCCCGGGATCTCCGTGACGCGGACGGCGTTCAGGCACTGCGCGAGGTGCTGCGGATGCGGCGGCGGGAAGACCGGCTCGGCGGGGGCCACGATGACCTGCACCGGGACGCGGTTGGCGGCCAGCTCCTCGGTGCGCAGCATGCCGGCGTCGTCGGCGCGGGAGTGCGCGCTCGGCGGCGTGTACGTCCCGGTGTGCGCGATGATCCGCCGCTCCAGGTCCCGGAACCACGCCGGGTCGAAGGGCAGCTGCCTGCCGGCGAGCAGCCGCCAGTGCTCGGTACGCCGGTCCAGTTCGGCCTCCTCGCCCAGGTCCTCGATCGGCTGCGCCCAGAACTCCAGGACCTCCGGCGCGATGCCCGGCAGCTCCTCGACGGGCACCTCGGTGCCGTCCGGCGCGGTGTACGGGCGGGTGCTGAGCGCGTTGGTGCCCAGCAGGGTGGCGGAGCTGACCCGGTCGGGGTGGTCGGCGAGGACGAGTTGGCTCAGCATCCCGCCGAGGGAGAGCCCGACGAGGTGGGCGCGCGCGATGCCCAGTCCGTCGAGGACGGCGACGATGTCCTCGGCGAGGGCGGTGACCGGATAGGGGTCGGTGTCGAACGCCCAGGTGGAGCGGCCGGTGTCGCGGTGGTCGTAGCGGATCACGCGGTGGTGTTCGGCGAGCGCGTCGACGAACGGCTCGGGCCAGCCGAGGCCGGACGCCTGCGCGCCCATGACCAGCAGCAGCGGCGGCGCGTCGGCCGGACCGCGCTGCTCGGTCCACAGGCGGATGCCGGGGGCGGCTTCGACGTACTGCTGCATGGGCTGCTGCGTGGACTGCTGCGTGGGCTGCTGCATGGGGGACCTCCGGAGGCGGTTCGGGGACGGGGTGCGCGCGGTGGGTCGATGAGGCCCTGACGCATAGCGAGACGCACCGTCTCGCGTCGCAACGAGACGTATCGTCTCGTTAAGGGGAGGCAACGTCAAGGGAATGGGCGTGCGGAAGATCGTAAACTTCGGTGGGTCGAGGGGTGGGACGGAAAGGCGTTCGGCGTGGGTGCGGTGAAGAGCAAGCGGATGCCGCGTGCGGTCCGTGAGCAGCAGATGTTGGATGCGGCGGTGATCACCTTCGCCCGGCACGGCTACCGCGCCGCCTCGATGGACGGCATCGCGGAGCTCGCCGGGGTCTCCAAACCGCTCGTCTACCTCTATCTGCACTCCAAGGAGGAGCTGTTCGGCGCCGTCATCCGGCGGGAGGCGGCGGCGCTGGTCACAGCGGTGACGGCGGCGGTGGAGCCGCACGCGCCCGCCGACCGGCAGCTGTGGAGCGGCCTGACCGGCTTCTTCGCGTACACCGCGGCGCACCCCGACAGCTGGGCGGTGCTGCACCAGCAGGCGCGGACGCAGGGCGCGCCGTTCGCGCACGAGGTGACCGCGATGCGGGCCGAGCTGGTCGACTTCGTGACCGGCCTGATCGGCGCCGCGGCCCGGGAGTCGGACTGCGCCGCCGAACTGGCCGCCCGCGAGGTGGCGGGGTTCGCCCATGCCCTGGTCGGCGCGGCGGAATCACTCGCCGAGTGGGCCAACGTCCGCCAGAAGGACGGGAGTTCGGACGAGGGCGCCCCGGTGGATCCCCGGGAGGCGGCGGAGCGGACGGCCGCCACGTTGATGAACTTCGCCTGGACGGGGATGGGGCGGTTGATGGCGGGGGAGCGGTGGGGGCCGGGCGTCGCGGAGGCGCCGGGGCGGCACCAGCTCGACTCTCGTACGCAGGCGGCGCGTTGAAGGGCGTCCTTGCCGCGGATCCGCCCCACAAAGCCGGTCGCCAGGCATTGGCCGGCGCATCGCCCTCGCGTAGAGGCATCGGCCGGCGCATCGCCCTCGCGTAGATTTACCGCGAAGTAAGGTTACTGGTCGGTCGAGGTGAAGGGTCGGCGGGACGTTGCCCCGTGCCGACGACGGGGCCTCCAACAACAGTTGCACAGAAGGGAGTTGACCGTTCCCCCCGCTGCTCCCCCGCTGCTCCCCCGCTGCTCCTGCGCTGCGCACGCCGCCCCCGCCGCACCCCGCTCCCCGTGCCGTCGACGCCGCCAACCGCCTCGTCTCCCGTCCCGAATCCATCCGCCGCTTCGCGGCCTCCCCGTGGAGCTCACGGAACGTGCCGGTCACCTGACGCCGTCCCGGAAGCTTCGCCGGGCGGTCGTGAAACGTGAATTCGCGGGGTGGACAGAGGGGCTGTACGAGAGGGGGACGGGCGCGGGGTGATCTGCACGGCCCGTGTGGCCCGGGTGCGCCCCGTACGCGCCGATCGGGCGGCCCGCGCGTGCCACCCGGAGTGACTCACGCGACCTGACCCCGACGTAAGAAACCCGCTACCCCCTATGGAGCCATTCCGCGCGGCGCGTCAGACTGGAACCCCGTGTCACCTCTGTGGGGGAGGTGGCACGGGGTTTCCCGTAGGGGGCGGAGCCCGAGGCCGCGGCCTTCGTCTCAGTCCGGGCCAACGGACCGGGGACCGGAGATCAGGGAAAACCCGGGGACCCTCCCGCCGTACCCCGCCCCCCACCGGGTAGAGGCAAAACCGGGGGCCCACCCATCCCCTACGGGACATCCCCCACATGCCCGAGCCGCCAGGGCTTTCTCACTCCCGCAGCAGCTCACACCACACCGTCTTGCTCCCGGCGCCCCGCCGCACCCCCCAGCGCAGCGCCACCGCCTCCAGCAGCGCCAGCCCGCGCCCGCGCTCCTCGTCCCGGCACGCGGTCCGCCGCACAGGCAGCGCCGACGGCTCCGGATCGGTCACCGCCAGCCACGTCCGCCCGTCGCCCCCGCCGGTGACCTGCACCGTCACCGGCGCACCCGCCCCGACGTGCAGGATCACGTTGCTCAGCAGCTCACTGGCGCACAGCTGCGCGTCCCCGCACTCGTCCCCCAGGTGGCGCCGCAGCTCCCGCCGTACGGTGCGGACCGCCCCCGGCACGGCCAGCAGCTTCAGCAACAGCGTGGTCCTCACCGCACCGCGGCCGGGAGGGTTTCCGGCGGCCGCCGCCCCCGATGGAGCCGGTCGCGACCTGCCCGCCGGACGTGGTCGAGCGGTACCGGCGGGCGGCGGTGGAATGGCGGACCGGGGAGGTGCCGCCGATCGAGGTGGCGCTCTGGCTGACGAAACCGGCCGGACAGGTGCGGGGCACATGGCGTGAACCGGCCGAGGCGGCGGACCGGCTGGGTGGGCAACGCGCCTCGTAAGCGCCGTGGTTCGCGTCGGTGCGGGACCGGGTCGGGGATTCCCCACCCTTCCGGCCCTGAGTAGATTCGCCCCGACGTTCTGATCATTTTTTATGGGGGCGGCATGGACTGGGGGACGCTCGCAGGGGCGGTCAGTGGTGGGGCGCTGGCGATGGCGGGGACCGTGCTCGCCGACCGGCTGCGGCATCGGTACGAGGCCGATCGGGGGACCGGGGAGCGGCGGCGGGTCGGGTATCTGGAGTTCATCACGGCGGCGGAGGCGTGCCATGCGCGGTTGCGGGCGATCGCCAAGGACCCCGGGGCCGAGGCCGATCCGGGCGCGGCCAGCCGTGCGGCGCTGAGCGAGGCGGGGATCTACGAGGCGCGGGAGCGGCTGTTCCTCGACGCGACCACCGGGGTGGCCAGTGCCGGGCAGGCGATGTTCGAGCGGCTGCGGGCGCTGCAACGCGCGGTGGCGGACGGCGCCGGAACGGACTCGGCCGCCTTCCACGACGCCCACCACCCCTACATCGGCACGGTGTGGGCCTACCGCGTCGCCGTACGCGAAGAGTTGGAGGGTCAGCCCCTCGCGCCCGCCGATTTCGGCTGGGGCCGCTGGGACGGTACGGACCGGTGCCCGACGTGCGGAGGGGCGGCCGCGGCCGCGGCTGCGGCGGGGGAGTGAGCGGGCGCGGTCCGGAGCCCCGCCGGAGCCCGGAGCCCCGCCGGAGTGCCCTACCCCTCTGTCGTAAGGGGAGGTGAGGGCGGTCCCGCGGTTCTTCCCGGGCCCCGGCCCCGGCGGGGCGCCCCGCCGGACCTTCGCCTCAGACGGCGCGGCGGGCCATGGCGCCGACCGCGCCCCCGGCATCGAGCCGGGGTATGCGCCGCTGCGCCGCATGCGCCGCGGCCCGGTAGCGGGGATCGGGGCGCAGCGCGTACTCGCGCAGGCAGGCTTCGGTGAACTTGATGACGTGTTCGTCGCCGTGGTCGGCGGCGCGGGCGGCCTGGTCTCCGAGGGGCGGCAGGTCGGGGACCTCGTCGCGCCAGGCGTCGGTGCCTTCGCCGCGCCGGTCGATGGTGAACGCCAGCAGGAACGCGGTGTGCACCTGCCAGAGCCGGGCCAGCGTCGGTTCGTACAGCTCGTACGGGAGGTGGGGCAGGACGAGGCGGACGGCGGCGGGGGCGGTGACGCCGTGGATGAGGGGGACCGGGGGGACCTCGGGATGGCCGAGGTAGACGTCGGTGAACTGGAGTGTCATGTCGCCGAGCAGGCGGGGCGCGTGCTCGGGGGCGAGGCGGCCCAGGCTCTCGTGGTAGCCGGGGTGGTCGGTGAGGGCATCGAGGCGGCGGCGGACCACGCCCGGGGTGAGGCCGCCGTCCTGGGGGTCGCGGGGGAGCGCGGCGACGGCGGACGGGAGGGTGTGGGCGCCGTGCAGGCGGGGCGCGCCGGGGAGTTCGGTGTAGCGGGCGGCCCAGTAGGCGAGGCCGCGGGAGAGTTCGGTGAGCTGGAGCGGGGTGGCGTCGGCGCCGGCCGCGTGGAGGCCGCGGACGGCGTGGGCGGTGCGGATCAGGCCGTGCGTCAGGCCCGCGAACAGGCCGGGGAGCAGCCGCGGCCACCAGCGGACGAGGACGTCGCGCCAGGGGGCGTCGGCGAGTTCCCGGGCGAAGAGGGCTTCCCAGTCGCCGGCCCGGTCGAACGTGCCGAGGGCGGGGCGCCAGGACGACGGGTCGGCGGGGTCGAGGGGGAAGCGGGCGGCGGGCGGGGCGTGGTGGTCCAGGGCGCGGCGGTAGCGGCCGACCCACTGGGCGACGTCGTCCTCGTGGCCGAGCGCGGCCAGCGCCTCGGCGCCCATGGGGCCGTGGCTGGCCAGGTCGACGCCCTGCCCGCGTTCGTAGCCGAGGTCGTCCATCCGCTCCAGGGCGTCGTTGAGGGCGTCGCGGTATCCGGTCGACGGCATGCTCTCTCTCCCCTTTCAGTTCGGTTTGCCAAACAGTTTGGTTAACCAAACCATCTAGACTCGCAGTATGCCCCACACGCCCGAACCCGGGAAGGCCCCCCGGGTGCCGACCCCCGCAGAACTCGAAGTCATCGGCCTCATACCGCTGTTGGAACCGTTCTTCCGGGCCGGGGCGGTACGCGACCTCATGCCGGAGAAGATGCGCGAGGCGATGGAGGCGAACGGGCTGACCGCCCGGCACGGTGCGGTGCTGCCGCAGCTGCTGTCCGGCGGCCCGCTGACCGTCGGCGACATCGCCCGGCGGCTGCATGTGTCCCTGCCGACCGCGAGCGAACTGGTCGGCGCCCTCAACCGTGCCGGAATGGTCACCCGCACCGAGGACCCGGCCAACCGCCGCCGCATCCTGGTCGCCCTCGCCGACGCCTACCGCCCGGCCCTCGAAGCGTTCGTCGCCCGCCGCTCCGAACCCCTCCTGCGCGCCCTCGACGCCCTCACGCCCGAGGAACGCGCCGGATTCCTGGCGGGGCTGACGGGGTGGGTGCGCGAGATCAGGGAGAACTAGGGGATCAGGGAGAACTGGGGGATCAGGGAGAACTGGGGCGTGTATCGGAAGCAGATCTTGAGGCGAGATGATCTGGTTCCGTGGCGCGTGGAGATCTGACGGATTGGCCGTGGGCCCGCGCTGTGGCCACGGGATACGACAAGCTCGCGGACCGCTACGAGGCCACTGTCCACGTAGCGGCCAGCAACGAGTGGCTGTGACCCGCACCGTCAGGAAGGCGGGCGGAGGGCCAGTGGAGTTGAGGTGGTTCAGGGGGTGATGGTGTGTTCGGTGAATTGGCCACAGGAGCGGAACCCCAGGCGGTGGTAGACGGGCTCGCCGTCGGCTGACGCCTGCAAGACCGCGATGCGGTGATCTCGGTCGCGGGCCGTGCGGAGTGCCGCGCGTGTGATGGCACCGCCGTAGCCGCGTCGGCGGTGGGTGGCCAGGGTGCAGATGTTGTAGATCCCGGCAACCCCCGCGTGAGCAAACACTTCGGCCGAACAGACCGGACGGCCCTCCACGTAGCCGACCAGGTAACGGGCCGGGCAGTGCGCGGCCAGTGCCTGTGGGGCGGCCCGGGCGAAGAAGCGGCGGACGGTGTCAGCGGGCGGGGCCCAGTTCGCAGCGAGAACCGCGGCGTAGTCGGCGAGCCGCTCGGGCGTGGCCACCGTCTGGATGTCCAGTCCCTGGGCGGCGGGCAGCGGCAGGGTGGCGTCCAGCTCGGCCCACATGGCCGTCTCGCGTGCGGACGCCGGCAGACCGGCGGCCGTCAGGCGGGCGGTGAGGTCCAGTGGTGTCGAGGCAGGCCCCACCCACCAGGAGAAACGGCGGCCAGTGCGAGCCAGCGTCTGAGCGGTCTCGGTGATACGTGCCGGTGCGGTGGCGGCGGCGAAGCGGGCTGCGGCAACGATATTGAAAGTGTCGTCGTCCAGGCCGCTGTCGGCGACCAGGAGGTCATCAGTCTCTGTGACGGCCGCACCGGTCATGCTCCGATGCAGGTGACAGGCATGCTCCGCCAGGTTCCGTTCCATCCTGTCCATCACGTCGGCTTCATCGAGGAAATGAGCATTCATAGCGAATAACCCCAGCATGACCATGCGAAGGCCGCACGTGATTTTGGATCGTCCGCCGACGGTGTCGCGCTGGCGACCAGCACATGCGATACACGCCCTGGATGTATTGCCCTGTGACGTTGTCGGCCGCCCCGGACGCGGGGAGGCCGCCGGGGCGTACCGAACGTATCCCCGGGTGCGGCGGGCAACGGCCCTGTCCTGACGCGCTTTTGACGGCGGGCGGCCCGGCCCTTGCGGATCGCTGACGGGGCGGCGGCGGGTGGCCGGGCGCGCCTCGTGGAAGCGGGTGTTGATACGGGCTCGGTACGGTGTGCCCACGTCAAGATCGGATGGACGAGCGGGGAGTGTGGTGCAAAGTGTTCGGGGATTTCTCGGTTCTGGGGCCGGTGGGGGCGATCGTGCTCGCGGTGCTGGCGCTGGTGGTCTTCCTGCTGCCGACCTATGTGGCGTTCCACCGCAAGGCGGACGAGCGGTGGATCGTGCTGGTCGTCAATGTGCTGTTCGGCGCGACGTTCGTGGGCTGGGTGATCGCCCTCATCCTGGCGACGCGGAAGCCGGCCGCCGAGCGGCAGGCGGCGGCGTGACGGTGTGAGCGGGGCGCCGGTTACAGCCCGGGGTGCGTGGGTGTGACGGCTCCGCCCCAGGGCGCCCGGCCCGCGAGCCCGCCCGTGGGCGCCCGGCCCGGCCGGTGACGTCGGGCGGACGGAATCATGACGGGCCCCTGACGGAACCCTGACAGAAAGGCCCGGCAGAAGAACCGCGCCGGAGGAACCTCCCGGAGGATTCCGCGGACCGCGGACCGCGGACCGCGGACCGCTGAACGCTGAACGCGGAACAGGACCCGGGAACTCAGGGAATTCGGGCGGACGCGCGCGTCAGCTGACTCGGGAGTCAGGAAATCGCCCTCCGCCGGTCCCGCGCCGCAGATCCGTTTCCGCGCCCGTTTCCCCTCCCGTCTCCGTCCGGTACATGACCAGTTTGCGTGCCGTATGCCGGTGCTGCGGCGGGGAGAATCGGAAATCTGGTTGCGGCTGGCGGAAAAGCCGAAAAAAGCAGGAGCCCCGCTGCCGCCGAAGAGGCGGAGCGGGGCTCCTTGGGTACTGCTCTTGAGAACAGCGATCAATGGCCGTTACCGGCCGACCCGGGCAACTTAGGCCGGGGTGACGTTCTCCGCCTGCGGGCCCTTCGGACCCTGCGTGACGTCGAAGTTCACCGGCTGGTTCTCCTCCAGGGAGCGGAAGCCGGAGGCGTTGATCGCGGAGTAGTGGACGAAGACATCCGGGCCGCCGCCGTCCTGGGCGATGAAGCCGAAGCCCTTTTCAGCGTTGAACCACTTGACGGTTCCGGTAGCCATAAGCCCTCCTTGGGCCAAAGGGTTGCCCTGCTCCAGAACCTGAAACAAGTCTGAAAACGACAAAAGCCTGCGGGTTACATGCTCCGCAGGCTCTGTACTGCAAGGGAAACCAAACTGCAACTTGCGCTGAGCGTAGCATGGTGCGCTCGTGCGGTGGAAGAGCCAAAGATCACGTTTACCCGAAGGGGTCAGTGCCACCCATCTGGCGCCCGGGGAGCCATATGCGCCCCCGCCGTACCGGTTCCCGACCCACGGGTCTAGCCTCCGCGTGTGGACAATTCAACCTTTGGAGACGCCCCCGCCGAAGCCGCCGCCGACGCCCGTCGCAGCCGGCCGCGGGTGGGCCACATCCAGTTTCTGAACTGCCTGCCCCTTTATTGGGGCCTCGCCCGTACGGGCACCCTGCTCGATCTGGAGCTGACCAAGGACACCCCGGAGAAGCTCAGCGAGCAGCTCGTCCGGGGGGAGCTCGACATCGCTCCGGTCACCCTGGTGGAGTTCCTGCGCGCCGCCGACGACCTCGTGGCCTTCCCGGACCTCGCGGTCGGCTGCGACGGTCCGGTGATGTCCTGCGTGATCGTCTCGCAGAAGCCGTTGGACCAGCTGGACGGTGCCCGGGTCGCCCTCGGGTCGACGTCGCGGACCTCGGTGCGGCTCGCGCAGCTGCTGCTCGCCGAGCGGATCGGGGTCCGGCCGGACTACTTCACCTGCCCGCCGGACCTGGGCCTGATGATGCAGGAGGCGGACGCCGCCGTCCTGATCGGGGACGCCGCGCTCCGCGCCAACCTCCACGACGGGCCCCGACTCGGCCTCCAGGTCCACGACCTGGGGGAGATGTGGAAGGAGTGGACGGGCCTGCCGTTCGTCTTCGCGGTCTGGGCCACCCGCCGCGACTACCTCGCGCGCGAGCCGCAGGTCGTGGAGAAGGTCCACGAGGCGTTCCTCGCGTCCCGGGACGTGTCGCTGGAGGAGGTCACCAAGGTCGCCGAGCAGGCCGCTCGCTGGGAGTCCTTCGACGAGGCGGTGCTGGAGAAGTACTTCACGACGCTGGACTTCCGCTTCGGCCCCGACCAGCTGCGCGGTGTCACCGAGTTCGCCCGCCGGGTCGGCCCGACCACCGGCTTCCCCGCCGATGTGGCGGTGGACCTCCTCGGGCGCTGACCGGCGGGGCCACCGGCGCGCGCCGCATCGCCGCGC
>NZ_JBHYGX010000049.1:41599-42771 GCF_042739975.1 Streptomyces sp. NPDC059080 | reverse complement strand
CGGTTACATTTCGAACCCGGAAGCTAAGCCTTTCAGCGCCGATGGTACTGCAGAGGGGACTCTGTGGGAGAGTAGGACGCCGCCGAACAATTTTTCAGCTCCGGTCTCCGGAAACCAGTCAGTGGTTTCCGGAGACCGGAGCATTTTTGCGTTCAGCCACAGGTGGCCGTGTGCGCGTAACGCCGCGTTCACCTTGCGTCGCCAGGATCCGCGGCATGGGGACAGTGGAGACGCTCAAGTCGGCCGGGGTGTGCGCCGGTGACGAGGTCGTGGTGCCGGCGTACGGCAACGCCGAAGTGACGGAGGCGGTGGTGGAGTTGGGTGCGCTGCCCGTCTTCGCGGATGTCGACGGCGAGAGTTACTGCCTCGATCCCGCCGCGGTGTCCGACGTGATGACGCACCGTACCGCCGCCGTCGTCGCGATACACCGCTTCGGGCGGCGGGCCGACGACGGCTGGATACGGGAACTCGGACGACGGCACGGGCTGTTGGTACTGGTCGTGGACGAACCGGGTGCGGCGTCCGAAGGGGCCGAGCCTCGCAGGTCGCACGCGGCGTACCTCGATGGACGGCTCAAGGGTGTGGAGACGCCGACGCCCGCCGCGGGGCACACCTATGAGCAGTACGTGGTGCGGGTCCCCGGCAATGGCCGCCCGGACCGGGACGCGTTCGCGCGGGCGCTGCGGGCCAAGGGCGTCGCCTGCTGGATTCCCGTACAGGCGCCGGTGTACCGCATGCCGGGACTGCGGCGGGATGTGTTTCTGCCGCAGACCGAACGGGCCGTGGACGAGACGCTGGCATTGCCGTTGCGGGCGGGAATGGAACGGCGGGAGCTGCACCGCATGGTGGGGGCCTGCAATGCGCTCGGGGGATTGTTGCAGCCCGCGTTGTGACGGGCCGCCAGGCGCGTTCCGGGAGCGGTGCGTGCGCGATTCGGAGCTTCGCCGCAGGGCATGTATGATCTATTCCGCTGGCTCGCCCCAATAGCTCAGTCGGCAGAGCGTCTCCATGGTAAGGAGAAGGTCTACGGTTCGATTCCGTATTGGGGCTCAGAAGGGAAAGGCCCCCGCTGCTATGGCGGGGGCCTTTTGCATGCGGTGGTGGAAGAACTGTGTTGTTCCCGCCCCCCCCCCCCCCCCCCCGCGCAAAAACCCCGCAAAAAAAGATGTGGT
>NZ_JBHYGX010000049.1:28042-41589 GCF_042739975.1 Streptomyces sp. NPDC059080 | reverse complement strand
GGGCCGGCTTGGGGGGGGTCGTCTCGTAGGCGGTCGTGAGCTCTCTTCCGGGCTCCGCCCGCACCCCCCCCGCCGGCTGAGCACCCCCACGGCTCTTCTACTGCTGTGCGGCGGGGGTTTCGGGGACACGCATCGCGAGGATCGCCATGTCGTCCGAGGCGGGCTCCGCCGCGAAACGCTCCACGGCGCGCAGCACCCGGGCGGCGACCGCGCCGGCGGTCAGGCCCGTACACGTCGTCAGCACATCGGTGAGACCGTCGTCGCCGAGCATGCGGGTGCCCTCGCGGCGCTCCGTGACGCCGTCGGTGACGCACAGCAGGACATCGCCCGGGTCGAGGGTGACGGTCTGTTCGTACAGTTCGAGGTCGTCCATGACGCCGAGGAGGGGCTGCGGTTCGGCGGCCGGTTCGACCGAGCCGTCCTGGCGGAGCCGGAGCGGCAGCGGATGGCCCGCGCAGACCACCTTCAGCAGGGCGCTGCCGTCCTCCTGCGGCCACAACTCGCCGTAGAGCAGCGTCAGGAAGCGACTGCGGGCACCCTCGTCGAGGATCGCGGCGTTCAGCCGCTCCAGGACGGCGGGGCCGCCGAAGCCCTCGCGGGCCAGGAGGCGCAGGGCGTGCCGGGCCAGGCCCGTGACGGCGGCGGCCTCCGGGCCCGTGCCGCAGACGTCGCCGATGGCGAAGCCGTACGCGCCGTCGCGGATCGGGAAGAGGTCGTAGAAGTCGCCGCCGACCTCGTTGCCCTCCCCGGCGGCGCGGTAGATGACCTCGACCTCGACGCCGGGGACGTCCGGCAACTCCGGCGGGAGGAGGCTGCGCTGGAGGGACTGGCTGATGGCCGTGCGCTCGGAGTAGAGGCGGGCGTTGTCGAGGGCGAGGGCGGCGCGGCGGGAGAGGTCCTCGGCGAGTTCCAGGATCTCCTGGCGGAAGTGTTCCTCGGTCGGTTTGCCCAGGGTGAGCATGCCGATGACGCGGTTGCGGGCCACCAGCGGCAGGACGACGGTCTCGCCGCCGACCGCCGAGGCGGTGGCGAGGGAGGCGCCGGGCCCGGTGGAGGGCCGCGCCGAATCGCCGAGGCCCAGGCTGCGCAGGGACGTGCGCAGGGCGGCGTCGTGCGCGGCGTCGGTGGGGGCGGTCCACACCCGGGCGCCCGGGGTGGGTACCGGCTCCGGTGGGTCGACCTTCATCAGCAGGGTCTTGAGGCCGTCGATGCGGTCCTCGTCCTCGTGCAGGACGTACGACAGCTCCGGCTCGGACGCCTGGTCGGCGACGGTGTAGACGGCGCACCAGGTGGCGAGGGTGGGGACCGTCATCTGGGCCATCAGCGCGAGCGTCTGGTCCCGGTCGAGGGTGCCGGCGAGCAGGTCGGACGCCTCGACGAGGAAGGAGAGGGAGCCGCGGCGGAGCTTCTCCAGCTCGGTCAGGCGGGCCCGCTCGACGGCGAGGGCGATGCGGTCGGCGGCGAACTGCAGGTGCAGCGCCTCTTCGTTGGTGTAGCGGCCGGCGCTCTCCGCGGCGACGCCGAGCGAGCCGGTGAGACGGCCCTCGACCTTCAGCGGGACGGTGACGACGGAGCGCATGCCCGTGCCGTTGAGGAGGGGGACGGCGCCGGGGACGGCGGTGAGGTCTTCGTGGACGGACGGCATCCGGGCGGAGCCGTAGCGGCCCGAGCCGGTCTCGACGGGGACGCGGGCGAAGCGCTGGCGGGCGGAGGGCAGGCCGGTGGAGGCGCGGACCTCCAGCTCCGTCTCGTCGTCGGTGGCGAGCAGCAAATAGGCGGCGTCGCCGTCGAGCATGTCGCGGGCCCGCTCGACGGTGCGCTGCAGCAGGCCGTCGAGGTCGTCGGGGGCGGGGGAGCCGATGAAGACCTCGAACGGGTCGGACGGGCGGCCGTCGGCCCGGGCCGTCTGCGAGGCGGCGTCCGGGGCGGGGGTGCGCGTCGGGCTCTGCAGGAGGGCGCGTTCGTGGTCGCGGACGAGCAGGCAGACCGTGGACGCCTCGCCGTCGGCGTCGCGGACCCGCAGGTGGGAGGCGTAGACGGGGAGGACCCGGCCGTCGGCGCCGCGGACGCCGTAGGAGCCCTCCCAGCGGGAGAGGCGCAGGGCCTCGGCGATGCCGGTGCCGGTGCCGGGGGTGTGCGGCCAGGCGGCGATATCAGTGAGGGGCTTGCCGACGACCTGCTCGCCGTCGTACCCGAAGAGGCTGGAGGCGTCGTCGTTCCAGGCGCTGATGGAGCCGCCGCGGTCGATCTGGACGACGGCGACGCGGACGCGGTGGTCGGCGACCGGCAGGGCGTCGACGGGGAGCGCGGGACCGGCGGCGCGGGTGCCCGCCGGACGCTCGGGCAGGTCGAGGCGGAACCAGACGTACTTGCGGTCGGGGGAGTACTCGACGCCCCAGCGGGCGGCGAGCGCGCCGCACAGCAGCAGGCCGCGGCCGCCCTCGCGGTCGGGGTGGACGAGGGTGCGGCTGGTGTTCTGGAGCGGGATCTCGCGCTCCGGGTAGCGGTCGGCGACGGAGATGCGGACGCCGCTTTCCTCGCGCAGGCACAGGACGTCGGCGGCGGTTCCGGCGTGCACGACGGCGTTGGTGACCAGTTCACTGGTAAGGACGACGGCGTCGTCGACGATGTCGCCGTATCCCCAGCCCTGGAGGCTGTCACGGACGAACGCACGGGCCTGGGCGACCGAGCGCCCGACCGGCTCGAAGGTGGCGGCGGCCCGCGCGGTGATCACTGGTCTCCTCATGAGTGTGTCGGTGATCTGCTCCCCCATACCTGCGGCGCCCTCCGAATACCTGTCGTGCGTGTGCCACCGTCTCGGGCGGGATGCCGTGCGGGTGGACAGCCCTGTGCCAGGTTACTTACCTTCGCCGCGGCTGCGGATGCCGGTCACGGGTGATTCCGCCCCGATCGTGCCCCGGGACGGTATGCGATGCTGCCGAACTGTTATGGCCTGGTTGGGCCATGGTGAAACACTGGGCAGGCATCAGGAGAAAGCCCGGGTGGAACGGTCGACCCTTGCGGGAGGGACACGGTGGAGTCTGGCGCAGCGGCGCGGGGCGTAAGCACGCGCGCGAAAGGCGGACGATCCCGGAACACCGGGACGACCGAGGTGGACACGGCTGCCCTGAACCGGCTGTTGGTCGCGCTGGTCGCCATGCGGGACGGCAACTTCCGCAAGCGATTGACGGTCTCCGGCGACGGTGTGATGGCCGAGATCGCGGCGGTGTTCAACGAGGCCGCGGACCGCAATCTGCATCTGACGGGCGAGCTGGCCCGGGTGCGCAGGGTCGTCGGACGGGAGGGAAAGCTCACGGAACGGCTGGAGACCGGGGCCTGTGAGGGATCCTGGGCGGCGGCCATCGACGCGTCGAACGCGCTCGTCGACGATCTGGTACGGCCCGTCTCCGAGGTGGGGCGGGTGCTGTCGGCGGTGTCCGAGGGCGATCTGGAACAGCGGATGGATCTGCGGTCGCGCAGTTCGGACAGCTCCTCGGAGCATCCGCTGCGCGGCGAGTTCCTGAAGGTCGGGCGGACGGTCAACGGTCTGGTCGACCAGTTGTCGGCGTTCACCGACGAGGTCACGCGGGTGGCCAGCGAGGTCGGTACGGAGGGCAAGCTCGGCGGCCAGGCGCGGGTGCGCGGGATGTCGGGCTCCTGGAAGGACCTCACCGAATCCGTCAACACGATGGCGGCGCGGCTGACTGCGCAGGTACGTGACATTGCTCTCGTCACCACGGCGGTGGCCAAGGGTGACCTCTCGCGGAAGGTCACCGTCCACGTCGAGGGCGAGATGCTGGAGCTGAAGAACACCGTCAACACGATGGTGGACCAGCTCTCGTCGTTCGCCTCCGAGGTGACGCGTGTCGCGCGTGAGGTCGGCACCGAGGGGGAGCTGGGCGGTCAGGCGCGGGTGCCCGGTGTCGCCGGGGTGTGGAAGGACCTCACCGACTCCGTCAATCTGATGGCGGGGAACCTCACGGCGCAGGTGCGGGGGATCGCGCAGGTCACCACCGCCGTCGCGAACGGCGATCTGTCGCAGCGGGTCACGGTCAGCGCCCGCGGTGAGGTGGCGCAGCTCGCCGACACGATGAACACCATGACCGAGACGCTGCGGACCTTCGCGGACGAAGTGACGCGGGTGGCGAACGAGGTCGGGGCCGAGGGGCAGCTCGGCGGGCAGGCGCAGGTGCCGGGCGCCGCCGGTACCTGGAAGGACCTGACGGACTCGGTGAACACCGCGTTCCGTAACCTCACCGCGCAGGTGCGGGACATCGCGCAGGTGACGACGGCGGTGGCCAACGGCGATCTGTCGCAGACCGTCACGGTCGATGTCGCCGGTGAGATGCTGGAGTTGAAGAACACCGTCAACACGATGGTGGGCCAGCTCTCCGCGTTCGGTGCGGAAGTCACGCGGGTGGCGCGGGAGATCGGCGTCGAGGGTGAGCTGGGCGGCCAGGCGGCGGTGCCGGGCGCGGCGGGTACCTGGAAGGACCTCACCGACTCGGTGAACACCGCGTTCCGCAATCTCACCGGTCAGGTCCGCAACATCGCGCAGGTGACGACCGCCGTCGCCAACGGTGACCTCTCGCAGAAGGTGACCGTCGACGTCTCCGGCGAGATGCTTCAGCTGAAGAACACCGTGAACACCATGGTGGATCAGCTGTCGTCCTTCGCCGACCAGGTCACGCGGATGGCCCGGGACGTCGGTACGGAGGGCCGCCTGGGCGGTCAGGCGCGGGTGGACGGCGTCAGCGGCACCTGGAAGGAGCTGACCGACTCCGTCAACTTCATGGCGGGGAACCTCACCTCGCAGGTGCGGCAGATCGCGCAGGTGACGACGGCGGTGGCGCGCGGTGACCTGTCGCAGAAGATCGATGTGGACGCGCGCGGCGAGATCCTGGAGCTGAAAAACACCATCAACACGATGGTCGACCAGCTCTCCGCCTTCGCCGAGCAGGTCACCCGCGTCGCGCGGGAGGTCGGTACCGACGGGCGGCTGGGCGGTCAGGCGCAGGTGCCGGGCGTCGCCGGGGTGTGGCGGGATCTGACGGACTCGGTGAACGGCATGGCCGGGAACCTCACCGCGCAGGTCCGCAACATCGCGCAGGTCGCGACGGCGGTCGCCCGCGGTGACCTCTCGCAGAAGATCGATGTGGATGCCCGGGGCGAGATCCTGGAGCTGAAGAACACCCTGAACACGATGGTGGACCAGCTGTCGTCGTTCGCGGAGCAGGTGACCCGGGTGGCCCGGGAGGTCGGTACCGAGGGCATTCTCGGCGGCCAGGCGGAGGTGCAGGGCGTCAGCGGCACCTGGAAGGACCTGACCCAGTCCGTCAACTTCATGGCGAACAACCTGACGTCGCAGGTGCGCAACATCGCCGAGGTGACGACGGCGGTGGCCAACGGCGATCTGTCGAAGAAGATCACCGTCGACGCCAAGGGCGAGATCCTCGAACTGGTCACCACCGTCAACACGATGGTCGATCAGCTCTCGTCGTTCGCCGAGCAGGTCACGCGGGTCGCCCGCGAGGTGGGCACCGAGGGGCAGCTCGGCGGTCAGGCGCGGGTGCCGGGCGCCACCGGTATCTGGCTCGACCTCAGCGACAACGTCAACCTGATGGCCAACAACCTGACGATCCAGGTGCGGAACATCTCGCAGGTCTCGGCGGCGGTCGCCAACGGTGACCTGACGAAGAAGGTCACGGTCGAGGCGCGCGGTGAGGTCGCGCAGCTCGCCGACACCGTCAACACCATGGTCACCACGCTCTCGTCGTTCGCCGACGAGGTGACGCGGGTGGCGCGTGAGGTGGGTACCGACGGCATCCTCGGCGGCCAGGCGCGCGTGCCGGGCGTCGCGGGGACGTGGAAGGACCTCACGGAGTCGGTGAACTCCATGGCCAACAACCTCACCGGCCAGGTCCGCAACATCGCGATGGTCACCACCGCGGTCGCCAAGGGCGATCTGACGAAGAAGATCGACGTGGACGCGCGGGGCGAGATCCTGGCGCTGAAGACCACCATCAACACCATGGTCGACCAGCTGTCGTCCTTCGCCGAGCAGGTCACCAGGGTGGCCCGTGAGGTGGGTACGGAGGGGCAGCTGGGCGGTCAGGCGCAGGTGCGGGGCGTGGCCGGCACCTGGAAGGACCTGACCGAGTCGGTGAACGAGATGGCGGGCAACCTCACCCGTCAGGTGCGGGCCATCGCCGCGGTCGCCGCGGCGGTCACCCTCGGCGATCACAACGTCCGTATCGACGTCGACGCGGCCGGGGAGATCCTGGAGCTCCAGGACAACGTCAACACCATGATCGCCACGCTCCGTGAGACGACGCTCGCCAACGAGGAGCAGGACTGGCTCAAGGGCAACCTCGCCCGGATCTCCGGTCTGATGCAGGGCAGGCGGGATCTCAAGGACGTCGCCACGCTCATCATGAGCGAGCTGTCGCCCGCGGTCTCCGCCCAGCACGGCGCGTTCTTCCTCGCTGCCCGGCCCGACGGGCAGGAGCTGGGCGCGGACGGCGGCGAGGCCGGTGCGTACGAGCTGCGGCTGATGGGGTCGTACGGCTACGCGATGGGCGCGATGCCGACGACGTTCAAGCCGGGCGAGACGCTGATCGGGACGGCCGCCGAGGAGGGCCGCACGATCCTGGTGGAGAACGTGCCCTCCGGCTATCTGAAGATCGCGTCCGGGCTGGGGGAGGCGCCCCCGGCGAATGTGATCGTGCTGCCGGTGCTCTTCGAGGACAAGGTGCTCGGCGTGATCGAGCTGGCGTCGTTCCAGCCGTTCACCCAGATCCAGAAGGACTTCCTCAGCCAGATCGCCGAGATGATCGCGACAAGCGTCAACACCATTTCGGTCAACACCAAGACCGAGGTGCTGCTCCAGCAGTCGCAGGAGCTGACCGAGCAGCTGAAGGAGCGTTCCGCCGAGCTGGAGAGCCGGCAGAAGGCGCTGGAGCTGTCCAACTCCGAGCTGGAGGAGAAGGCCGAGCAACTGCGGGCGCAGAACCGCGACATCGAGGTGAAGAACACCGAGATCGAGGAGGCGCGGCAGGTTCTGGAGGAGCGCGCCGAGCAGCTCGCGGTGTCGATGCGGTACAAGTCGGAGTTCCTGGCGAACATGTCGCACGAGCTGCGTACGCCGCTCAACTCCCTGTTGATTCTCGCCAAGTTGCTGGCCGACAACGCCGAGGGGAACCTCTCCCCGAAGCAGGTGGAGTTCGCCGAGACGATCCATGGGGCGGGCAGCGATCTGCTTCAGCTGATCAACGACATCCTCGATCTGTCGAAGGTCGAGGCGGGCAAGATGGACGTCTCGCCGACGCGGATCGCGCTGGTCCAGCTTGTTGACTACGTCGAGGCGACGTTCCGCCCGCTGACCGCCGAGAAGGGCCTGGAGTTCGCGGTCCGGGTCTCGCCGGATCTGCCGTCCACCCTGCACACCGACGAGCAGCGGCTGCTGCAGGTGCTGCGCAACCTCCTGTCGAACGCGGTGAAGTTCACCGACAGCGGCAACGTCGAGCTGGTCATCCGGCCGGCGGGCGCGGATGTGCCGGTGGCCATCCGCGAGCAGCTGCTTGAGCACGGTTCGCTGCGTGACCCGGACGCCGAGATGATCGCCTTCTCGGTGACCGACACCGGTATCGGCATCGCGTCCAGCAAGATGCGGGTGATCTTCGAGGCGTTCAAGCAGGCGGACGGCACGACCAGCCGGAAGTACGGCGGTACGGGCCTGGGCCTGTCGATCAGCCGGGAGATCGCGCGGCTGCTGGGCGGCGAGATCCACGCCGCGAGCGAACCGGGCCGCGGCTCGACGTTCACGCTGTACCTGCCGCAGAACCCGGGCGGGCTGCCGCCGCAGGGCTACCCGGCGCTGGTGGCCGGGGGCCTGGCGATGGACGCCGAGGCGCGAGAGACGGAGGTCGGGCGGCTGGCGGCCGAGGAGGCGGCGCGGGTGGCCGAGGAGCAGGCGTCGGTCGGCGCGCTGAGCCGGCGGCGACGGCGCGGGCTGACCGGCGGCGCGTACCGGGCGGCGCTGCCCGCGCCGCAGCGGCCCCACGGCGCGGCGCCTGCGCAGCCGGCCCCGGTGCGACCGGCCGAGGAGCCCTGGCTCGGCAACGGCCAGGACCTGGTGCAACCGGCCGCGAACGGCGGTTTCCACGGCGAGAAGGTGCTGATCGTCGACGACGACATCCGGAACGTCTTCGCGCTGACCAGTGTCCTGGAGCAGCACGGTCTGTCGGTGCTGTACGCGGAGAACGGCCGGGAGGGCATCGAGGTCCTGGAGCAGCACGACGATGTCGTCCTGGTGCTGATGGACATCATGATGCCGGAGATGGACGGCTACGCGACCACGACGGCGATCCGGCGGATGCCGCAGTTCGCCGGGTTGCCGATCATCGCGTTGACCGCCAAGGCGATGAAGGGCGACCGGGAGAAGAGCATCGAGTCCGGGGCGTCGGACTACGTCACCAAGCCGGTCGACACCGACCATCTGTTGTCGGTCATGGAGCAATGGATGCGCGCGAGGTGACGGAGCGTCCAGTATGGAAGCGGAAGAGGATCACCGGGTGCTGAGGCACGGTGGCCGCGGGCGTGGCGCGACGCGTGGCGGGGGAACCTTCGGGCCCCCTCCGGCGTTTCCGCTACGTACACGGTGACATCGCGGTGACAGGGTGTGGCGACGAGCGGGGTGCAGCTACGATGACCGGCACAAGGACGGGCGGCATGACGGAGTCGCCCCTTGGGGCGGCGTCCGGTTCTTCCCCAAGTCCTTCGGACAGGGGAGGCCCCATGCCGGGGCGAGGAGGTCGGGCCATGGTGCAGAAGGCCAAGATCCTCCTGGTCGATGACCGGCCGGAGAATCTGCTGGCGCTGGAGGCGATCCTCTCCGCGCTCGATCAGACGCTGGTGCGGGCATCGTCCGGGGAGGAGGCGCTCAAGGCGCTGCTCACGGATGATTTCGCGGTGATCCTGCTCGATGTGCAGATGCCGGGGATGGACGGTTTCGAGACCGCGGCGCACATCAAGCGCCGCGAGCGCACCCGTGACATCCCGATCATCTTCCTCACCGCGATCAACCACGGCCCGCACCACACCTTCCGGGGCTACGCCGCCGGCGCGGTGGACTACATCTCCAAACCGTTCGACCCGTGGGTGCTGCGCGCGAAGGTCTCGGTCTTCGTCGAGCTGTACATGAAGAACTGCCAACTGCGGGAGCAGGCGTCGCTGTTGCGGCTCCAGCTGGAGGGCGGGCGCGTCGACGAGGCGAAGGAGTCGGCCGGGCTGCTCGCGGAGCTGTCGGCGCGGCTCGCGGCGGTCGAGGAGCAGGCGGAGGCGCTGTCCAAGCAGTTGGACGAGTCGGCGGACGCGGCGGCGGTGGCGACCGCCGCCCATCTGGAGCGGAAGCTGACCGGGCTGCGGCGGGCGCTGGACGCGCTGGAGCCCGGCGTGGGCGGCGCCGCGGGCTGACCGCCGGGCCGCCGCCGTTCGGCTGACGGCCGCTCACACGCTTGGCGGTACGCCCGGCCTGACATACCGGTACGACACGTTCGGGTGAAGCGGCGTGCGCTCGTGTCAGCTCCGGCGGCGCCTGTAATCTCGTCACCATGGCCTCACGTACGTCCGGCAAGGGACCCCAGCGCACGGCGGGCCCCTCGAAGCAGCGCGCCGGAGCGTCCGGGGGCGCCGCCAGGAAGCCCGCGGCGAAGCAGGCGGCTGCGGGTAAGCCGCCGGCGAAGAAGACCGCTGCGAAGAAGGCGCCGGCCCGGAAGGCGCCCGCCAAGAGGGCACCGGTGAAGAAGGCGCCCCCCCCACCGGCGCCGTCCCCGACCGGCGGCATCGTCCGTCTTCTGCGGGGCTGCGGCCGGGCGTGCGGGGTGGTGTTCCGCGGGGTGGGTCGCGGCGCGAAGAACCTCGACCCTGCGCACCGCAAGGACGGCCTCGGGCTGATGCTGCTCGGCCTGGCGCTGGTCGTCGCGGCCGGTACCTGGTCCAACCTCAGCGGTCCCGTCGGCGATCTCGTCGAGCTGCTGGTGACCGGCGCGTTCGGGCGGCTCGACCTGGTGGTGCCGGTCCTGCTGGCCGGGATCGCCATCCGGCTGATCCGCCATCCCGAGCAGCCCGAGGCCAACGGCCGGATCGTGATCGGGCTCTCCGCGCTGGTCATCGGCGTCCTCGGGCAGGTCGCGATCGCCTGCGGGTCGCCGGGCCGGGACAACGCGGTGGGGGTGCGGGACGCCGGTGGCTATGTCGGCTGGGCGGTCTCCAAACCCCTGATCTTCACCCTCGGGCAGACGCTGGCAGTGGCGCTGTTGGTGCTGCTGACGGTCTTCGGCCTGCTGGTCGTCACGGCCACGCCGGTCAACGCCATCCCGCGGCGACTGCGCGCGCTCGGCGCGCGGCTCGGCGTGCTGGAGACCGAGCCGGAGGCGGAGTGGGCGGACTGGGCGGACGACGAGGAGGAGTGGGCGGAGCGTCCGGCGCGCCGCCCGCGCCGCGCCGTCGCCGCGGAGGCGGGCGACCCGGACGCGCTGGAGGCGGAGGCGCTGGCCGAGCGGCGGCGCCCCCGCAAGGAGCAGGCGCCGCCCGCCGTGGCGCCGCCTGCCGTGGCGCGGCCCAAGGACGCGGTGGACGTCGCGGCGGAGGCCGCGGCGGCGCTGGACGGCGCGGTGCTGCACGGCGTCCAGCCGTCCCCGCTGGTCGCCGGGCTCAGCAGCAGCATCTCCGGCGAGCGCCGGGGCAGCGGCGAGGGGGACACCCCGTCCGGCGCGGTGCCCCCGGCGCGCGCGGCGCAGCCGTCGGTGGACGGTCCGCCGTCGGTGCCGGACTTCACCAAGGCGCCGCCGGAGCCGGACGGCGCGTTGCCCGCCCGCGCGGAGCAGCTCCAGCTGGCGGGCGACATCACCTACTCCCTGCCCTCGCTGGACCTCCTCTCCCGGGGCGGCCCGGGCAAGACCCGCAGCGCCGCCAACGACGCGATAGTGGCCGCGCTGACCAACGTCTTCCAGGAGTTCAAGGTCGACGCGGCGGTCACCGGCTTCACTCGTGGCCCGACGGTCACCCGGTACGAGGTCGAGCTGGGCCCGGCCGTCAAGGTCGAGAAGATCACCGCGCTGGCGAAGAACATCGCGTACGCGGTGGCCAGCCCGGATGTGCGGATCATCAGCCCGATCCCCGGCAAGTCCGCGGTGGGCATCGAGATCCCCAACACCGACCGCGAGATGGTCAACCTCGGCGATGTGCTGCGGCTGGCCGACGCGGCGGGCGACGAACACCCGATGCTGGTGGCGCTCGGCAAGGACGTCGAGGGCGGCTACGTCATGGCCAACATGGCGAAGATGCCGCACATGCTGGTCGCCGGCGCCACCGGTTCCGGCAAGTCCTCGTGCATCAACTGTCTGATCACCTCCGTGATGGTCCGGGCCACCCCGGAGGACGTCCGGATGGTGCTGGTCGACCCCAAGCGCGTCGAGCTCACCGCGTACGAGGGCATCCCGCACCTGATCACGCCGATCATCACCAACCCGAAGCGGGCGGCGGAGGCGCTGCAGTGGGTCGTCCGCGAGATGGATCTGCGCTACGACGACCTTGCGGCGTACGGCTACCGCCATATCGACGACTTCAACGAGGCGGTCCGGGGCGGCAAGGTCAAGCCGTCCCAGGGCAGTGGACGCGAGCTGTCGCCGTACCCGTATCTGCTGGTCATCGTGGATGAGCTGGCGGACCTGATGATGGTCGCGCCGCGGGACGTCGAGGACGCGATCGTCCGCATCACGCAGCTGGCGCGCGCGGCCGGTATCCATCTGGTGCTCGCCACACAGCGGCCGTCCGTCGACGTCGTCACGGGCCTGATCAAGGCGAACGTTCCCTCCCGGCTCGCCTTCGCGACGTCCTCGCTCGCCGACAGCCGCGTCATCCTGGACCAGCCGGGCGCCGAGAAGCTGATCGGCAAGGGCGACGGTCTCTTCCTGCCGATGGGTGCCAACAAACCGGTGCGGATGCAGGGCGCGTTCGTCACCGAGGCCGAGGTGGCCGCGGTGGTGCAGCACTGCAAGGATCAGATGGCGCCGGTCTTCCGTGACGACGTGACGGTCGGAGGCAAGCAGAAGAAGGAGATCGACGAGGACATCGGCGACGACCTCGACCTGCTGTGCCAGGCCGCGGAGCTGGTGGTCTCGACGCAGTTCGGCTCCACCTCCATGCTCCAGCGCAAGCTGCGGGTGGGCTTCGCCAAGGCGGGCCGGCTGATGGATCTGATGGAGTCGCGCAGCATCGTCGGGCCGAGCGAGGGGTCCAAGGCCCGCGATGTCCTGGTGAAGCCGGATGAGCTGGACGGAGTGCTCGGAGTTATCCGGGGGGAGGCTTCCGGGTAGAAAACCCGAGCGATTCACCCGTACGCGTCATGCGTGCGGGCGCCAAAGCAACCGTTTCTCCTGCCGATACGTCAAGTTGAGGGAGGTGAGGGAACGATGCTTCACCAGCGGAGCCGGAGGCATCGCCGACGGCGTACCGATGGCGTACAGACTCCGTCCGCCCGCTTGCCCGTCCCTTTCGTTCCACCCCTAGACTGAACGTCCAGCAGGTGGCTACACGCTCGAAAGGCGCCCCCGTGTCCATCGGCAACTCCCCAACTGACGACCGGCCTTCCGTCGGTCGAGCCATCCAGCAGGCCCGTGTCGCGGCGCGGCTGACCGTCGAAGAGGTCAGCGCGTCGACACGGGTGCGTATCCCCCTTGTCCACGCGATCGAACAGGACGACTTCTCACGCTGCGGCGGCGACGTCTACGCCCGGGGCCACCTGCGTACGCTCGCCCGCGCCGTCCATCTCGATCCCGGTCCGCTGATCGAGCAGTACGACGCCGAGCACGGCGGCCGTCCCGAGCCGACGCCCGCCGCGCCGCTCTTCGAGGCCGAGCGGATCCGGCCCGAGCGGCGCCGCCCCAACTGGACGGCCGCGATGGTCGCCGCGATCGTCGCGGTGGTCGGTTTCGTCGGCTTCACGCTGTTCAGCGACGGCGGGCAGGGCGGCGGCATCTCCGTCGCCGGGGGCGACACCAATCCCGACAAGCCCGCCCCGCACCCCCACACCGCCCCCGCCGAGCACCCCCGGCCCGATCCGGAGCCCTCCGACAGCGCCATCGCCGGGCTGCCGAAGGACAAGGTGACGATCAAGGTCATCGGCCGCGACGGCCAGAGCTGGATCTCCGCGAAGGACGCCAACGGCAAGCTCCTGGAGGACGGTCTGCTGCGGCAGGGCGAGTCCAAGACCTTCACCGACAAGGAACGCATCGACCTCGTCCTCGGCAACGCCGGAGCCGTACAGCTGTACGTCAACGGCAAGGAGGTCAAGGAGGTCGGCGACCAGGGCTCCGTGGAGCGGCTGAGCTACACCCCGGGTGACCCGCAGGCCGGCTGAGCAGACCGGGCATCCTCCGCCCCCGGGGGGGGGGGGGGGGGGGGGGGGGGGGGGGGGGGGGGGGGGGGGGGGGGCGGGTGGGCGGGGCGGGGGGGGGGGGCGCGGGGTCGCTGGGGCGCGCCCCGGG
>NZ_JBHYGX010000049.1:2362-28032 GCF_042739975.1 Streptomyces sp. NPDC059080 | reverse complement strand
GGTGGCCGTTCCTCCACCCCGCTGGTCCCCCGCCCGGGGGGGATGCCTCCGCGGCCTCCCCCGCGCCGGGGCGCCCCGCCGGCCCCCCCCCCCCGCGGGGCCCCGGACCTGCACGCGAGGGGCGCGCCCGGGACGAAGTAGGCTGAGCCCCATGCCCGAACGCCGTACCGTCGCCCTTGTCACTCTTGGCTGCGCCCGTAACGAGGTGGACTCGGAGGAGCTCGCAGGACGCCTGGCAGCGGACGGCTGGGACCTCGTCGAGGACGCCGCCGATGCCGATGTCGCCGTCGTCAACACCTGCGGCTTCGTCGAGGCCGCCAAGAAGGACTCCGTCGACGCCCTTCTCGAAGCCAACGATCTGAAGGATCAGGGCCGTACCCAGGCCGTCGTCGCCGTCGGCTGCATGGCCGAGCGCTACGGCAAGGAGCTGGCCTCGGCGCTGCCCGAGGCCGACGGTGTGCTCGGCTTCGACGACTACACCGACATCTCCGACCGCCTCCAGACCATCCTGAGCGGCGGCAGCGTCGAGGCGCACGCGCCGCGCGACCGCCGGACGCTGCTGCCGATCAGCCCCGCAGAGCGGCAGAACGCCGACGCCGTCGCGCTGCCCGGCCACGCGCAGGACACCCCGCCCGCCGATCTGCCCGAGGGCGTGGCACCGGCCTCCGGGCCGCGGGCGCCGCTGCGTCGCAGACTCGGCAGCAGTCCGGTGGCGTCGGTCAAGCTCGCCTCCGGATGCGACCGGCGCTGCTCGTTCTGCGCCATCCCCTCGTTCCGCGGCTCGTTCATCTCGCGGCGCCCCTCCGACGTCCTCGGGGAGACCCGCTGGCTTGCGGAGCAGGGCGTCAAGGAGATCATGCTGGTCTCCGAGAACAACACCTCCTACGGCAAGGACCTCGGCGACATCCGCCTCCTGGAGACGTTGCTGCCGGAGCTGGCCGCCGTCGACGGCATCGAGCGGATCCGGGTCAGCTACCTCCAGCCCGCCGAGATGCGGCCCGGCCTGATCGACGTACTGACCTCCACCGACAAGGTGGCGCCCTACTTCGACCTCTCCTTCCAGCACGCGGCGCCCGGGGTGCTGCGCCGGATGCGGCGCTTCGGTGACACCGACCGCTTCCTGGAGCTGCTGGAGCAGATCCGCGCGAAGGCGCCCGAGGCCGGTGCCCGCTCCAACTTCATCGTCGGCTTCCCCGGCGAGAGCGAGGACGACGTCGCCGAGCTGGAGCGCTTCCTCACCGGCGCGCGGCTCGACGCGATCGGCATCTTCGGTTACTCCGACGAGGACGGCACCGAAGCGGCCTCGTACGCGGACAAGATCGATCCGGACGTGGTCGCCGAGCGGCTGGCGCGGGTGTCGCGGCTGGCCGAGGAGCTGACCGCGCAGCGCGCCGAGGAGCGCATCGGCGACACGGTGCGGGTGCTGGTCGACCGGATCGACGACGAGGACGGCGTGGTGGGCCGGGGCGCCCACCAGGCGCCCGAGACCGACGGCGTGACGCTGCTGCGGGGTGCGGACGGCCTGACGCCCGGCCGGATGGCCGAGGCGAAGGTCGTCGCCAGCGAGGGCGTGGACCTGGTCGCCGAGGTGTGTTCGGCCGAGGGCGCCGAGGGGGCGGGCAGATGACGCCGCTGCCGGCTTCCGCCACCGGCGGGCCGCGCCCGGCGGCGGTCCGGCAGGCCGGGCTGTGGAACATCGCCAACGTCCTGACGATGCTCCGGCTGGTCCTGGTACCGGCCTTCGTCCTGCTGCTGATGCACGGCGACGGTAGGGACCCGGTGTGGCGTGCGTTCGCCTGGGCCGCGTTCGCCGTCGCCATGATCACCGACGTCTTCGACGGGCACCTGGCGCGGTCGTACAACCTCGTCACCGACTTCGGGAAGATCGCCGACCCGATCGCCGACAAGGCGATCATGGGCGCGGCGCTGATCTGCCTGTCGGTGCTGGGCGATCTGCCGTGGTGGGTGACGGGCGTGATCCTCTTCCGGGAGCTGGGTATCACGCTCCTGCGGTTCTGGGTGATCAAGCACGGGGTGATTCCGGCCAGCCGTGGCGGCAAGATCAAGACGTTGGCGCAGGGCATCGCGGTCGGGATGTACGTCCTGGTGCTCACCGGCCCGCTGGCCACGTTCCGCTGGTGGGTGATGGCGGTCGCCGTGGCGCTGACCGTCGCGACCGGCCTCGACTACGTACGCCAGGCCGTCGCGCTGCGCCGGGCAGGTCTGGCCCGCGAGCGCGCCGAGCGGGACGCCGTACGGTGACCGGCCCGGCGGGCGGGGCGGCGGCGCGGGCGCTGGAGCTGCTCGCGGCGCGGGGCGAGACCCTCGCGGCGGCCGAATCGCTCACCGGCGGTCTGGTGGCCGCCGGGCTGACCGCCGTGCCCGGGGCCTCGCGGGTGGTGCGCGGCGCGGTGACCGCGTACGCCACCGACGTCAAGCGCTCCGTCCTGGGCGTCGACGGGGAACTGCTCGCCGCGCGGGGCGCGGTGGACGGCGAGGTCGCGCGGCAGATGGCCTGCGGGGTGCGGCGGCTGCTGGGCGCCGACTGGGGCGTCGCCACCACCGGGGTGGCCGGTCCGGATCCGCAGGACGGGCAGCCGGTGGGCACCGTCTACGTCGCGGTCTGCGGCCCCGGGGAGGCGGCCGCGGTGCGGCGGCTGGCCCTGGAGGGCGATCGCGAGGAGATCCGCAGGGACAGCGTCGAGGCCGCGGTGGGGCTGCTGCTCGGCGAACTGACAGAAAATACGGGGGCACAGGATACGGAACAACACGGGGGGAAGGCATGTTTACAGCCCTGAGTGAACACGTACTCGCGCCCGGCACGGCCATGGCCGGAGGCGGTACGGTGGGGCGAGAAGGATCCGGATCCGAGGTCCGAGGAGGGAGCCAGCGATGATTCTGCTTCGTCGCCTGCTGGGTGACGTGCTGCGCCGACAGCGTCAGCGCCAAGGCCGCACCCTGCGCGAGGTCTCTTCCTCCGCCCGGGTGTCGCTCGGCTATTTGTCCGAGGTCGAACGAGGACAGAAGGAAGCGTCGTCCGAACTGCTCTCGTCGATCTGTGACGCGCTGGATGTGCGCATGTCCGAGCTGATGCGTGAGGTCAGCGACGAGCTGGCGCTCGCCGAACTTGCCGCGTCCGCGGCCGCGACCGACCCGGTGCCCGCACCGGTGCGGCCCACGTTCAACGCCGTGTCCGTCGCCTCCCTGACGGGTGTGGCGGAGGACCGCGTGACGATCAAGTCGCCGGCCGATGTCGTGGACGTCGTCGCCGCCTGACGCACCGCACAGACCCTTTACGGAGCCCCGCCCGGCAGCAGCCGGGCGGGGCCCCGTGCCGTCCGGGGCCGTGCGCGACCGGTGGCATACGCACGGATCCTTGGGCGCTGCGGGCACGGTGCCCGGTCCGGCCGCTCGACTGCTCGCCATCGGCCGATCGTTTATACGATGACCGAACCCGTACATTCCCGAACGCTTCGGGCCTCTGGCGCCGGGGCGTTCGTCCCCAGGAGGAGGAGCTGGATGTCTGTGGTCACGAGCCCGCTGTCCGATGCCGACCGCGCCGTCGTGGGGAAGGCCCTCCAGGGCGCCCTGGTCGATCTGGTGGATCTCTCCCTCGTCGCCAAGCAGGTGCACTGGAACGTCGTCGGCCCGCGGTTCCGCTCCGTCCATCTCCAGCTCGATGAGGTGGTCGCCTCGGCGCGGATACACGCGGACGAGGTCGCCGAGCGGGCGTCCGCGGTGGGGGTGCCGCCGGACGGCCGGGCCGCGACGGTCGCGAAGACCACCGGCATCGCGGAGATCGCGGAGGGCTGGATCAAGGACGAGGCCGGGGTCGCGGCGCTGGTCACCGCGCTGGGTGTGGTCATCGGGCGGATGCGGCAGCGGATCGACGCGACCGGGACGCCCGACCCCGTCACCCAGGATCTGCTCATCGGCCTCACCGGTGACCTGGAGAAACACCACTGGATGTTCCAGGCCGAGGCCCGCTGACGGACGCCGGAGGCCCGCCGTACGGTCGCGCCGTCGGCGCGGCCGTACGGGGCGTGCGCGGGGGCTCCGGCCGGTGGGCGGGCGCGGCGCGGACGTGCGCCGGGGGAGCGCCGATGCGCCCTGCCGCACCGTTACGGGGCGCCACTAGCGTCGTACGGGGCGGGGGCGGAGCCCGGACGGCGGCCCGGTGGGAGGAGGCGGCGATGAGCGGACACGGAGCGACGAGGTGCGCATCGGCCGGCCGGGGGGCCGGTCGGCCAGGTCCGCGGGCCGGTGCCAGAGGGCGCGTCGTGATCGCGGTGGTGGCCGGGGCGCTGTGGTGGTGGGCGGTGGCCCGGCTGGTGTGGTGGCCCGCCGCCGCGGGACCGGTCGAATCGGCGGTGGCCGTGGGCGGCTGGGGGCTGAGTCTGCTGCCGGTGCATTGTGTGCCGTGGGCGGGGAGGCGGCGTCGGGCCGGGGATGTCGTGCGTCCGGTGTGGGCGGTGTTGTCCCGGGGGCGGGCGCCCGGGGAACGGGGCTGAGGCGGGGCGGGTGCGGTGGCCGCTCCGCGGCGGGTCGGGGTGGATGCCATGCGGGCCGTGCGGGGCGTGGGCACGAGGCGGGGCGCGGTACGCGGGCTTTCGGGCGGACCGGGCGGGCGCGGGGCGTGCCGTGCCGAGTACCGCACGGATCCACCCCAGGGGTGGACGAGGGCAGGGCCGGCCTCCTCCATGCCCTCGCATGCGCGATGCGAGCCCCTTCAGGCGCGGGCGAGCCCGCCTTCCCTCACGCCCGCAACCGCAGCCCCCGCGGCGTGGGATGGAAACCCGCCTCCTCCAGGAGGGCGGCGAAGGGGGAGGTCAGCGCGGATATGCCGTTGATGCGCTCGGTGGTGACCGTGCCCAGGGCACCCGCGCGGGCGAGGGCGGCCAGCGCCTCGACCGCCTGGCGCAGCCGGGCGTCGGGCCGGGGTCCGTCCGCGTCCGCGCCGAGCGGCCACAGCAACAGGGTCTTGCCGCCGCGCTCCATGTAGAGGGTCAGCTCGCCGTCGACCAGGACGACCAGGGAACCGGCCTTGCGGCCCGGTTTGTGGGTGCAGCCCGCGGGCGGCTCGGGCCATGGCAGCGCCGCGCCGTAGGCGTTGGCCGGGTCGGCGGCCGCGAGCACCACCGCCCGCTGCGGGCCCTCGCCGCCCCGCCGGTCCGGCGGCGGGGCGAAGCCGTCCGCGGCGTCGCGCTCGCGGCGGTTGTGCACCGCGCGGAGCCGGTCGACCGCGCCGTCCACCGCGAACTGGGCCGCGCCCAGCCCCTCGACGACATAGCCGCGGCGGGCCTGCCCGCTCTCCTCGAAGGCGGCCAGCACACGGTACGCCGCCGAGAAGCCGCCCTCGACGCCCTCCGCCGCGACCGCGCCGCGGGTGACGATGCCGTGGCGGTCCAGGAGCGTACGGGCCAGGGCGTGCGCCCGGTGCGTCGGATCGGGCTCCAGAGCGGGCAGCAGCGACCAGCGGCCCCCCGCGGTCGGCGGGCCGGAGCGGGACGCGGTCGGGCGGGCACCGCGCGCCGCCGGTACGCCGTAGCGGCCGCGGGGCACGGAGCGGCGGGCGCGGTGCGCGGTGGAACCGGCCGTGCGGCCCGAGCCGAGAAGGGCACGCAGCGGGGCCAGCGTGTCGTTGGTGAGACGGCCCGACCACGTCAGCTCCCAGAGGGCGTCGGCGAGTTGCGGATCGGTGACCTCGGGGTGGGTGGTGGCACGGACCCGGTCGGCGAGCTGGCGGAAGAACAGGCCGTACCCGGGCGCGAGGGCGTCCAGGACGGAGGTGTGCAGCGCCGACACCTCCAGGGGAAGCGGCGACGCCAGCGACAGCGGCGCGGTGTCGGCGAGATGGAGGGTGAGCCAGCCGTCCTTACCGGGCAGTGCGCCCGCGCCCGCCCACACCACCTCGCCGGTGGCGGTGAGTTCGTCCAGCAGCGCGGGGGAGTAGTCCGCGACGCGGGACGGCAGGACGAGCTTCTCCAGCGCCGACGCGGGCACCGGCGCTCCCTGCAACTGCTCGACGGCGCGCACCAGTCCGTCGATCCCGCGCAGCCCCGGGGCGGCACCCTGCGACGGACGGGCGGCGCCCGGGGCGAGGCGGGGCGTGCCGACCTGCTGCCACCGGGGCAGGAACGCGGCCAGCGCGGCGGGCGGCACCGGCTCCAGCTCCTCGCGCAGCGCCGCCAGCGAACGGCGCCGCAGCCGCCGCAGCACCTGCGCGTCGCACCACTCCTGACCGATGCCATGGACGGGGGCAGCGCTTTGCGCTTCCAGGGAAGGGTGGTGGTGGGCGACGGGCGGGCGGAACTCGCCCTGCACCAGGCGGCCGGACGCCGCCAGACGGTGCAGGGCGCCGTCGGTGACGGCCGGGCCCAGACCGAAGCGGGCCGCGGCCCGCTCGGAGGTGAACGGGCCGTGGGTGCGGGCATACCGGGACAGCAGATCGCCCAGCGGATCGGCCACCGGCTCCGTGAACGCCTCGGGCACGCCCACCGGCAGCGCCGTGCCCAGGGCGTCGCGGAGCCGCCCGGCGTCCTCGACGGCGGCCCAGTGCGCGGCGCCCGCCAGCCGCACCGGGATCGCGCGCCGGGCCGCGGCCAGCTCCTCGGCCCACGCCGGGTCGGCGCCCCGCTCGGCCAGCTCCGCGTCGGTCAGCGGACCCAGCACCCGCAGCAGGTCGGCGACGCCCTCGGCGTCCTTGACGCGGCGGTCGTCGGTGCGCCACTGCAACTCCCGCTCCAGCTCCGCCAGCACCTCCGGATCCAGCAGCTCACGCAGCTCCGCCCGGCCCAGCAGCTCCGCCAGGAGCCGGGAGTCCAGCGACAGCGCGGCGGCCCGGCGTTCGGCGAGCGGGGAGTCGCCCTCGTACAGGAACTGCGCGACGTAACCGAAGAGGAGGGAGCGGGCGAACGGGGACGGCTCCGGGGTGGTGACCTCCACCAGGCGGACCCGGCGGGCCTCGATGTCGCCCATCAGCTCCGCCAGCCCGGGGACGTCGAACACGTCCTGGAGGCATTCGCGCACCGCCTCCAGGACGATCGGGAACGAGCCGAACTCGCTCGCCACCTGGAGGAGTTGCGCCGCACGCTGGCGCTGCTGCCACAGCGGGGTGCGTCGGCCGGGGCTGCGCCGCGGCAGCAGCAGAGCGCGCGCCGCGCACTCCCGGAAGCGGGAGGCGAACAGTGCCGAGCCGCCCACCTGGTCGGTGACCAGCTGGTCGACCTCACCGGGGTCGAAGACGACATCGGCGGCGCCGACCGGCGACTGCTCCGGGTCGAACTCCGCGCCCGCCGCGGGACCGGCGCCGCCGCCCGGCCCGTCGAGGAGGTCGAGGCCCAGCAGATCCGCGTCGGGCAGCCGCAGCACGATCCCGTCGTCGGCATGCATCACCTGGGCGTCCATGCCGTGGCGCTCGGCGAGCCGCGCGCCGAGGGCGAGCGCCCACGGGGCGTGCACCTGCGCGCCGAAGGGGGAGTGCACCACGACGCGCCAGTCGCCCAGCTCGTCCCGGAACCGCTCCACGACGACGGTGCGGTCGTCCGGCACATGGCCGCACGCCTGCCGCTGCTCGGTGAGGTAGCCGAGGACGTTGTCGCAGGCCCAGTCGTCGAGCCCGGCAGCGGCGAGCCGGGCCCGCGCCTCCTCGGGCGGCAGCGCCCCGATCTCGCGGAGGAACGCGCCGAGCGCGCGGCCCAGTTCCAGGGGGCGGCCCAGCTGGTCGCCCTTCCAGAAGGGCAGGCGGCCCGGCACCCCGGGGGCGGGGGTGACCAGGACGCGGTCGCGGGTGATGTCCTCGATGCGCCAGGAGGTCGTGCCGAGGGTGAAGACGTCGCCGACGCGGGACTCGTAGACCATCTCCTCGTCCAGCTCGCCGACCCGGCGGCCGCCGCCCTTGCCGTCGCCCCCGGCGAGGAAGACGCCGAACAGCCCGCGGTCGGGGATCGTGCCGCCGGAGGTGACGGCGAGCCGCTGCGCGCCGGGGCGGGCGGCCACCGTCTGCGCGACGCGGTCCCACACCAGACGCGGGCGCAGCTCGGCGAAGGCGTCGGACGGATAGCGACCGGCCAGCATGTCCAGGACGGAGGTGAACGCCGACTCCGGAAGGGAGGCGAACGGCGCCGCGCGGCGCACCAGGGCCAGCAGCTCCCCGACGTCCCAGATGTCGAGCGCCGTCATCGCCACGAGCTGCTGCGCCAGGACGTCGAGCGGGTTGGCGGGCACCCGCAGCGCCTCGATGGCGCCCGTCCGCATCCGCTCGGTGACCACGGCCGCCTGCACCAGGTCGCCGCGGTACTTCGGGAAGACGATGCCCTTCGACACCGCGCCCACCTGGTGCCCGGCCCGGCCCACCCGCTGGAGCCCGGACGCCACCGACGGCGGCGATTCGACCTGGATCACCAGATCGACCGCGCCCATGTCGATGCCCAGCTCCAGGCTGGAGGTGGCGACGACGGCCGGGAGCCGCCCCGCCTTGAGGTCCTCCTCCACCAGGGCCCGCTGCTCCTTGGAGACCGAACCGTGGTGGGCGCGGGCCAGCACCGGCGGCGCGCCCTTGGCGGCGCCGGACTCGGCCATCAGCTCGGCCGGGGAGTGGTCCTCCGGCAGCGGCTCGCCGGTCGCCCGCTCGTGGGCGATCTCGTTGAGGCGGTTGCAGAGCCGCTCCGCCAGGCGGCGGGAGTTGGCGAAGACGATCGTCGATCGGTGGGCCTGCACCAGGTCGGCGATCCGCTCCTCGACCTGCGGCCAGATCGACGGCTTCTCGCCCGCCTCGCCCTCCCGTACGGGCGAGCCGCCCAGCTCCCCCATGTCCTCGACCGGGACGACCACCGACAGGTCGAACCGCTTCCCGGACGCCGGCTGCACGATCTCCACCCGGCGCCGCGGCGACAGATAGCGGGCCACCTCCTCCACCGGGCGGACCGTCGCCGACAGCCCGATCCGGCGGGCCGGGCGCGGCAGCAGCGCGTCGAGCCGCTCCAGGGACAGCGCCAGATGCGCGCCGCGCTTCGTACCGGCGACGGCGTGCACCTCGTCGAGGATCACCGTCTCGACGCCTTCCAGCGCCTCCCGGGCCGCCGACGTGAGCATGAGGAACAGGGACTCGGGGGTGGTGATCAGGATGTCGGGCGGGCGGGTGGCGAGCGCGCGGCGCTCGGCGGGCGGGGTGTCGCCGGAGCGGATGCCGACGGTGAGGTCCGGCTCCGGCAGCCCGAGCCGGGCCGACTCCTGCCGGATACCGGTCAGCGGGCTGCGCAGATTGCGTTCGACATCGACGGCGAGGGCCTTCAGCGGCGAGACGTACAGCACCCGGCAGCGCTTCTTCGGCTGCGCCGGAGGCGGGGTGCTCGCCAGCGCGTCCAGCGAGGCGAGGAACGCGGCGAGCGTCTTGCCGGAGCCCGTCGGCGCCACCACCAGGACATCCGAGCCCTCGCGCAGCGCGCTCCAGGCGCCCTCCTGCGCCGCCGTCGGCGCGTGGAAGGCGCCGGTGAACCAGCCGCGGGTCGCGGCGGAGAAGGAATCGAGCGCTGTCCCGTCCATGCCCCCCATCGTGCACCGCCCCACTGACAACGCCGCCGGAACGGGGCATCCGCGCAGCTCAGCGCGGGTGCGGCGAGTCGTCCACGGCCGAGCGGAACGGCCACCCGCCGCGCCTTCGCCCCGCCGCGACCACCGCCTACGCCTCTACGCCTCCCCCACCTCGGCCGTCCACGCTTTCCCCACCCGGCCGTCCACGCTTTCCCCACCCGGCCGCCCACGCCTCCCGTGTCCGACGGCCCCACGCCGCGGCCTGCCGCACCGTTCAGCCCGGCGCCCGCCCGTGCGCGCGCAGCGTCAGCAGGGCTCGCAGGGTGACGACCGGGCGGCTCTCCGCCGCGGTGCCCGGCGCCCGGACGTACGCGTCGGCGGGCCAGCCGCCGTCGTCGCGCTGCAACGAGGCGAGGTGGTCCAGCGACCGCGCCAGCTCCGCGTCCGTGAACCAGCCGCGGGCGAGCGCCCCGGGCGCGGTCGCGTAGTCGTACGCGAAGTGGTGCTCCCCGGGGGCGTACCCCGGGGCGACCGGGGTGTCCGCGGCCCGCGCCGGATCGAGGACGACCAGGCCCCGTTCGCGTACCAGGGCGCCCAGACGGTGCGCGGCGGCCGCGGCGCGGGGGCGGTCCGGGACGCCCTCCAGGAAGGCGAGCGCCGCCCGGACCTCGTAGGGGTGGGTGTCCGTCAGGGAGTCCACGGCGGCCCAGCAGTACTCCGTGGCCCGGAACAGCCACGCGTGCCAGGCGTCGTTGCGGTGCAGCACACCCACCATGGGCCCGGTGGCCAGCAGGGAACTGGGCGGATCGCCGGCGACCGGCAACCACGGGGCCACCGGGTACCCACGCGCCGACGGGTGCAGCGCGGGCAGCGCCCCGTCCCTGGTCGAGATCCGCGTCAGATAGCGGCAGACGTGCTCGATGTGGCGGCTGTCGCAGCGCCCGATGCGGTCCAGCACCCCCAGGGCGTGCGCGGTGTGCAGCGGCTGGCTGGCCGGTCCGCGCAGCTCCGGCTCCAGCGCGTGGCCGTACCCGCCGTCGTCGTTGCGGTACGCGGCGAGCGCCCGCTCCACCGGGGTGTCACCGCCGCCCAGGAAGTGATACGCGAAGAGCCGCTGTTCGAGCACCCGGGCGGTGAGCCACACGAAGCGCTCGGCACGGGCCAGCGGGGACGGCGACGAGCTTGCGGTTTCGGCCATGCCCCGCACCGTAGGGCCGGATCACGCCCCGGCGCACCGCACCGGGGCCCACGCCCTCCCAGGGCGGGACACCGGGGGCGCCGGATTGACGGCGACGACCCCCGGTGAGGAGGGCATACGCTGCGGGGACCACGGTGCCGCTCCGGCCGCGGACCGGCGGACGGGCGGGGCCGGGGCCATGAGGAGACAGGATTCATGAGGCTGACGGATTTCTGGCAGCGGATGGCGGACCACTTCGGACCGGCGTACGCCGACTCGTTCGCCCGCGACCATGTGATGTCCGGCCTCGGGGGCCGCACCGTCCACGAGGCGCTGGCGGCGGGCTGGAGCGCCAAGGAGGTGTGGCGGGTGGTCTGCGTCACCATGGACGTACCGGACGAGCGGCGCTGACCGGCCGGTCCCGGGAGACGGTCAGGAGTGTCGTACGGGTGCGCGACACTGGGCCGGTGCCCGCGATTGATGACACGCTCAGTGACGACGCCCGAAGACCTCCCGAGCCGCCGGACGCGCGAATGCCACGCTGGCTGCCGCGCGCCATGGTGCTGGCGCTCGCGCTGGTGGCCTGTTTCCAGCTCGCCAGCTGGGGATTCCACCAGCTCATCGGCCTGCTGCTGAACATCGTGATCGCCTTCTTCCTCGCGCTGGCCGTCGAGCCCGCGGTGGACTGGATGGCGGCGCGCGGCGTGCGGCGCGGCCTCGCCACCGGCACGGTCTTCCTCGGCCTCCTCGTCACCGCGGCGGGATTCTTCGCCCTCCTCGGGTCGATGGTCGCGGGCCAGATCGCGACCATGGTCGAGGAGTTCCCGCAGTATCTGGACTCCGTCATCAGCTGGGCGAACAGCACCTTCCACACCCACCTGTCCCGGCTGGCGGTACAGAACAACCTCCTCAACTCCGACTGGCTGCAAAAGTACGTCCAGGACAGCGCCAACAACGTCCTCGCCGTCTCCGCGACGGTGCTGGGCAGCCTGTTCAACCTGCTGACGGTGGCGCTGTTCTCGTTCTACTTCGCGGCCGACGGCCCCCGGCTGCGCCGCGCGCTCTGCTCCGTGCTGCCGCCGAGCCGCCAGGCGGAGGTGTTGCGCGCCTGGGAGATCGCGGTCGCCAAGACGGGCGGCTACCTCTATTCGCGCGGCCTGATGGCGCTGATCTCCGGGGTCGCCCACTACATCCTGCTGGAGATCCTCGGGGTGCCCTACGCCCCCGCGCTGGGCGTCTGGGTCGGCCTGGTCTCGCAGTTCATCCCGACCATCGGTACGTATCTCGCAGGGGCCCTGCCCATTCTGATCGCCTTCACCGTGGACCCCTGGTATGCGCTGTGGGTGTTCGCGTTCGTCGTGGTCTACCAGCAGTTCGAGAACTACCTGCTGCAACCCCGGATCACCGCGCGCACGGTCGACATCCACCCTGCCGTTGCCTTCGGCTCCGTCATCGCGGGCACGGCGCTGATGGGCGCCGTCGGCGCACTGATCGCGATCCCCGCCACGGCGACCCTCCAGGCGTTCCTGAGCGCGTACGTCAAGCGGTACGAGGTGACCGACCCGAGGGCCGACGGCGGCCGCCGGTTCCGGCGCGGTTCCGAGGTGCTGGCACGGGTCCGGCGGGGGCTGCACCGCGAGGCGCCCGGAGGGGCGCGCCCTGGGGCGGCTCCCGGGGGACCGGAGGCACCTTCGGAGGAGACGGAGCCGTCCAGCCCTTAGGGACGTGCGGGGCGCCGGTCGTCAGTCCTCCAGAGCCGTCGCGATGCGTTCGAGGTCGGTCAGGAGCGCCGTGACGCGCCGGGGCGGGAGCGCGTCGGCCATGCGCTGTTCGACGGCGTGGACGGCGGCCTGGACCGTGGCCAGGCGGGTGTGGCCCTCCTCGGTGAGGCGGGCGGGCCGGGCGCGGCCGTGATCGGCGGTGGCGGGGCGGGCGATCAGCCCGGCCTCCTGGAGGCCCCGGAGGACGACGTTGCCGGACTGCCGGGTGACGAAGGTCGCGCGGGCGAGGTCGGCGTTGGACATCCCGGGGTGCAGCGCCAGCAGTTCGAGCGTGGCGTACTGCGGCACGGTCAGCCCGTGCTTGCGCAGCGCCTTGTCCATGGCGGCGCGCAGGGCCGCCTGGGCGCGTTTGAGCAGGTATCCGATGTGCTGGGTGGCATCGTTCGCGGGGCGGGACGGTTCCGGCGGCGCACTCTCTTCCATGTCAGCATTTTGACATGCCTGCGGGGCGCCCCCTGGCCTCCCCTGCGTCAAAGTCCTGACACAAGAGTGAGGGAAGCCCATGTCTGTTGCCGTCGACGGTCCCGACTTCGTCGCCCTGCAGGTCCGTGACGTGGAGGCCGCCGCGGCCTTCTGCGAGCGCCACCTGGGGCTGCGCCGGTCCCCGGCCTCGCCGCCCCATGCGGTCGTGTTCGACACCGCGCCGATCCCGTTCGCCGTCCGCGCGCTGTTCCCGGACACCGACCTCGCCGACGCCGCACGACCGGGCCTCGGCGTGGTGCTCTGGTTCCGGACCCCGGACACCCAACAGCTCCACGACCGGCTCGTCGCCGCCGGGATCAAGATCCTCACGCCGATGGCGGAGAGCCCCTTCGGGCCGATGTTCTCGTTCGAGGGCCCGGAGGGTTACCGGCTCACCGCCCACGGCGGCTGACCGGCCGCCGGGCGCGGGCCGGGATTCGCCCGCCCGGCCGAGTTCCGCGCGGTGCGCCCCGGTCCGGGGCCGTCGGGTGGTGAGGATGGCCGCCATGAGTGCTGAGACGACCCGCCATGTGGTGCTCCTGCGTCATGCCAAGGCCGAACGGACCGACGGGGACGACCATGAGCGCCCGCTCGCGGCGCGCGGCCGCGAGGATGCACCCGCCGCCGGCCGCTGGCTCGCCGGGTCCGGCGTCCTCCCGGACCTGGCGCTGTGCTCGACCGCCGCACGCTGCCGGGAGACGTGGCGGCTCGCCCTGTCCGAGCTGCCGGAGCGGCCCAGGACGGTATACGAGGGGCGCGTCTACAGGGCGTCGCCGGGCGAGCTGGTCGCGCTCCTCAACGGGGTGGGTGACGAAGTCGGGAGCCTGGTGGTCATCGGGCACAACCCCGGTATCCAGGAGCTCGCCGACGCGCTCACCGGCGAGGCGGACGGCGATCTGCTGGCACGGATGAACCGCAGCGGCCTCCCGACGTCCGCGATCGCCGTTCTCGCCTTCACCGGTTCCTGGCGAGACGTCGAGCCCGGCGCCGGGAGGCTGACCGCCTTCTGGGCCCCGCACGCCTGACCAGCCACCGCCGTGACTCGTACGGACTGAGCCCCGGGACCTCGTGCCCGGGGCTCCGGAGGGTGCGCTTGACAGTAAAATCGAACATCTATTCTTATGGGGGTCCGACCTGTACGCCGGAGCGAAAGTTCCGGGGCTTCCTCGCCGAGTTGTCCACAGGCCGGAGCCTGGTCCGGGCGGATTGTCAGTGGCAGGCGTTAGCGTCGTGGACGTGAAGCGATCGACTCAAGCAAATCGGGTGGAACCCATGGCAGGCACTGACCGCGAGAAGGCGCTCGACGCCGCGCTCGCACAGATTGAACGGCAATTCGGCAAGGGCGCCGTGATGCGCATGGGGGAGCGGCCGAACGAACCCATCGAGGTCATCCCCACCGGGTCGACCGCGCTCGACGTGGCGCTGGGGGTCGGCGGCATCCCCCGCGGCCGCGTCGTGGAGGTCTACGGACCGGAGTCCTCCGGTAAGACGACCCTGACCCTGCACGCGGTGGCCAACGCCCAGAAGGCCGGCGGCTCCGTGGCGTTCATCGACGCCGAGCACGCGCTCGACCCCGAGTACGCCAAGAAGCTCGGCGTGGACACGGACGCGCTGATCCTGTCCCAGCCGGACAACGGTGAGCAGGCCCTGGAGATCACGGACATGCTGATCCGCTCCGGCGCCCTCGACCTCATCGTCATCGACTCCGTCGCGGCCCTGGTGCCGAAGGCGGAGATCGAGGGGGAGATGGGCGACTCGCACGTCGGTCTCCAGGCCCGGCTGATGAGCCAGGCGCTGCGCAAGATCACCAGCGCGCTCAACCAGTCCAAGACCACCGCGATCTTCATCAACCAGCTCCGCGAGAAGATCGGCGTGATGTTCGGCTCGCCGGAGACCACGACGGGTGGCCGCGCCCTGAAGTTCTACGCCTCGGTGCGTATCGACATCCGCCGTATCGAGACCCTCAAGGACGGCACGGATGCGGTCGGTAACCGCACCCGCTGCAAGGTGGTCAAGAACAAGGTGGCCCCGCCCTTCAAGCAGGCCGAGTTCGACATCCTCTACGGCCAGGGCATCAGCCGCGAGGGCGGCCTGATCGACATGGGCGTGGAGCACGGCTTCATCCGCAAGTCGGGCGCCTGGTACACCTACGAGGGCGATCAGCTCGGCCAGGGCAAGGAGAACGCCCGCAACTTCCTCAAGGACAACCCGGACCTCGCCAACGAGGTCGAGAAGAAGATCAAGGAGAAGCTGGGCATCGGCGTCAAGCCGCAGGACCCGGCGGCGGAGCCCGGCCCGGATGCCGCGGGCCCGGCCGAGCCCGCCAAGTCGGTCCCGGCGCCCGTGGCCAAGGGCGCCAAGGGTGCCAAGGCCGCCGCGGCCAAGAGCTAGTCCGTCATGACGCGGCGAACGGAATGGCCCGACGGCGGCGGTCACGCCATGGGCGGTGCCGAACACCGTAAGGGCCGTGGTGGCCGTGACGACAGCGGTGACCCCTCCCCGTCGAGGGCCGGGCAGGGGTCCCCGCGCACGCCCGAGGAGCAGGCGCGGGCGATATGCCTGCGCCTGCTCACCGGGTCCCCGCTCACCCGCAGCCAGCTCGCGGACGCCCTGCGCAAGCGGGACATCCCCGAAGAGGCCGCGGAGGAGGTGCTCTCCCGCTTCGTGGAGGTCGGGCTCATCGACGACACGGCGTTCGCCGATGCGTGGGTGGAGTCCCGGCACCACGGGCGGGGCCTGGCCCGGCGGGCGCTCGCCCGCGAGCTGCGGACCAAGGGCGTGGAGTCCGAGGTCATCGACCAGGCGGTCGGCCGCCTCGACCCCGAGCAGGAGGAGGCCACCGCCCGGGAGCTGGTCGCGCGCAAGCTCCGCAGCACCAGGGGACTGGACCGCGACAAGCGGCTGCGTCGCCTCGCCGGAATGCTGGCCCGCAAGGGCTACTCCGAGGGCCTGGCCCTCCGGGTGGTCCGCCAGGCGCTGGAGGAGGAGGGCGAGGACCCCGAACTGCTGGAGCAGTGGGCGCAGGAGTAGCGCTGCCGGGCCCGGGTGCCGCCGAGTGTGCTGGTCCCGCCCCCACCGGTCGTCCCGTCACACCCGCCCCCCCGGCGCGGTGACCCGGCGACCGGGGCACGGCAAGCGGGGGCATGATCAGGGGCGCGGCCGGGCCGTACCGGTCAGGCCGTGGCGGGCGCCGCGCCGGGGCTGACGGGAAGCCCCGCAGCGCGCCATGCCTGGAAGCCGCCGGTCAGGTCGGTGGCGCGGTGCAGCCCCAGTTGGTGGAGGGAGACGGCGGCGAGGCTCGATGCGTATCCCTCGTTGCAGATGACGACGATGTGCAGGTCATGGCCGGCCGCCTCGGGGGCGCGGTGGTCGCCCGTCGGGTCGAGGCGCCACTCCAGCTCGTTGCGTTCCACGATCAGCGCCCCGGGGATGGTGCCGTCGCGTGCGCGCAGCGCCGCGTAGCGGATGTCGACGAGGAGTCCGCCCGCCCGCTGCACCGCCGCCGCCTGCCCGGGATCCACCCGGTGCAGCTGGGCACGGGCCTGCTCCAGCAGGGTGTCGATGGCGCTCAACCTCCCACCTCCGTCTCTCCGTTGGTGCCGCTCGGCACGCGCTGCGGCACCTCCGCGACGACGCCTGCCCCGACATGTACCCCGAGACGGGGCCCGGCGCCGCACCCGGACCGCGGGCCGCCGCGGTGCCGGGCCCGGCACCCGGCCCCTCGGGCGATGCGGCGCTCCGCACCCGACCCGCCCCGACGCCCGGCCCGGCCCCCGTGCCGCACCCCGTACGCCCCCGCCCTCACCCCCAATCCTCCGGCCGCTCCACCTCTTCGAGGCGGAGGAGAGGACCGGTGCGGCTGTAGCGGCGCATCAGGGGGAGCGACGGGTGGTACGCGTGCACCGAGATCGCGTGCGTGGTCGGCGAGACGTTGCGTACCTGGTGGACGTGGTGGGGGCCGAATGCCCGGCCGCGGCCGTCGGCCAGGGTGTGGGTGCGGTCGACGCCGTCGGTCAGCTCCAGGCTCGTCCAGCCCTCGGTGGGGAGCTGGACGGTGAGGGAGTCCTCGGTCAGCGCACCGGTGGCCGCGGCGAAGGCGCCGCGTGAGCCGCCGTGGTCGTGCCAGCCGGTGCCGGTGCCGGGCGGCCAGCCGATCAGCCACGCCTCGCTGCCGTCCGGGCCGTCCAGCCGGAGCCAGGTGCGGCCCTCGGGGTCGAGGGGGAGGGAGGCGACGAGCGGGGTGTCCGCGGCGGTGCGGCGGACGAAGCCGAGGAGTTCCGCGGCGCTCGGACCGCCCGTGGGAGGGGCGGTCCGAGGGCGGGCAGGGGTGGAGAGGTCGGGCACGGGACACCGTCCTGAGTGATCGCGAAGCGACGCGCTCACCACGGCCGAACGGCCGGGAGCGCGCGGGGAAGAACTGCGGATCAGCAGGACGGACGACAGGTGCAGCCCGCGTAGCGGATCAGGTCGAGATGGACCCTCCGCCAGAAACGCGCGCCGTGATCAGTCATGTTCGGAGTGAAACACGGACGTTCCCACAGGGTCAACCACGGATTCCGCGCCCGGAGCACCACCGGCCACCCCGTCACCGGGGGCCGCGTCACCGCTTCCGGCCGACGGCTGGGGTGCCGCCCCGCCGAAGGCCCCGCCGCGTACCGCGTCCGCGCAGGCGTACAGCTCGGCCGGGCGGACCCCGGACATCGCGGTGACCAGATGGCCGTCCGGGCGCACCAGCAGCACGGTGTGCGCGGCCGCCCCCGGATACTCCTCGGCGACCAGGACCTCGGTGGCGAGGGGCAGCCCCTCGGCCGCGCCGGTCAGCCGCGGCATCAGCCCGGCGGACCGCCAGTGCCGCGGCTCCCACACGCCCGTACCGGGCGCGACGAGCACCAACAGCAGCCCCCGCCCCAGCCGTTCGCGCAGCGGCACCACCGAACCGTCGGCGGCCGTCACCGGTACATCGGCGACCGGCGCGCCCGGCAGGGTGCCCACCGGCGTCGCCGCGGTGTGCGCCGGGGCCGGGGTGAGCGGCGAAGGGGCGTGGACCGGCGGCGCGCCCAGCGGCCCGCGCCCCAGATGCCCGTCCGTCAGCAGCGTGGCGTGGCCGCGCGCGGCACCCGGCACCGCGCGCAGCATGCGTCCCGCGCCGCCGTCCCGCAGCCGCGGAAGCGCCTGGTCGGCGGCGCGCAGCCGGGCGGCCACCGCGCCGCGCCGCTCGGCCTGATAGCTGTCCAGCAGTGTCTCGGACGCCCCGTGGTGCCAGGCGAGCGCCAGCTTCCAGGCGAGGTTCTCGGCGTCCCGCAGCCCCTCGTCGAGGCCCTGCGTCCCGAGCGCGCCGAGCAGATGGGCGGCGTCCCCGGCGAGGAACGCGCGCCCGTGTCGCCAGCGCCGCGCCAGCCGGTGGTGGACGGTGTGCACCCCGGTGTCGAGCAGTTCGTACGGCGGCACAGGGCGGGCCTGGCCGCGGCCGCGAGGCGGCTGCGGGGCGTCCTCGGCGTCGGCCGACAGGGCGGGACCGGCGGCCCAGCCCGCCAGCGAATCGCGGATCCGGGCCACCAGCGCGTCCGGGGTGACCAGATCGCGGCCCGGCGGCAGCAGCCAGTCCAGCCGCCACACCCCGTCCGGCAGCGGCCGGGCGCAGACCTCCGCGCCGCCGTGCCGCCCCGGGGCGCGGTGCAGCAGCGCCTCGCCCGGCCAGGGCAGCTCCGCGCGGACGGCGGCCACCGCGTGGCGCTCCACGGAGGTGCGCCCCGGGAAGCGGATCTCCAGCAGCTTGCGGACGGTGGAGCGCGGGCCGTCGCAGCCGACCAGGTAACTCCCGCGCCACCAGGTGCCGCCGGGGCCGCGGGCGTGGGCGCTCACGCCGTCGGCGTCCTGCTCCAGCTCCGCCAGCCGGCCGCCGCCGACGATCCGCGCCAGCTCCTCGCCCTCCAGTGCGGCACGGAGCGCGCCGGTCAGCGCGTGCTGGGGGAGATGGACGGGCGAGGCGGGCGCGTCGTCGGCGCCGGACGTCCAGAGGCCGCCGGGGCCGAACTCCACGCGTTCGACCATCCGTCGTCGGCGCACCGTGCGCCACGCGGTCCAGCGGGTGCCCGCCGATGCCAGCGTCGCGGCGCAGCCCAGCCGCGCCACGTACCCGGCGGTGTCCTCGCGCAGCACCGCGGTACGGGCCGGGCGGACGGGCTCCGGGCCGGTGGTGTCGTCGAGGACGACGGAGGGTACGCCGAGGCGGGCGAGGGAGAGGGAGAGGGCGAGGCCGACCGGGCCCGCCCCCACGACGATCACCGGGTCCACGAGGTGGCTCCCCGGCCCCGCAGGGGCGAAGCGGCGGTACGGGAACTGGCAGTTGAAGCCCGGTGCGTGATCACACAGCGTATGCAACCCACTGCGGCCCTCCGCGTCAAGTGACGGGGGCGGCGCCGCCCCCGCTGCCGCCCCCGCGCACCTCGTCCGCCCCGTCGCTCACCGGCCGGTCACGGCGCCGCGGCGGTGTCCTTCCCGGCGTCGGCGGCGGCAGCGGCCGGGTCGCCCGCGGGCGCGGCGGTCGCCGGCGCGACACCGGTCTTCGCGCGGCGGCCGCGCCGCTCGATCCAGGTGGCCAGGCCGGACAGCGCCAGGCACAGCGCGACGTAGATGACGCCCGTCACGATGATGACCGGAACATAGGTGTCCGAGCCGTTGACGATGATGTTGGTGCTCATCTGGCGGGCGGTGTAGAGGAGTTCCTCGAACGTGATGATGTAGCCGAGGGAGGTGTCCTTCAGCGTCACCACCAGCTGGCTGATGATCGTCGGCAGCATCGCGCGCACCGCCTGCGGGATCAGCACCGTCGTCATGACCTGCGTCTTGCGCATGCCCAGCGCGTACGCCGCCTCGCTCTGCCCGCGCGGCACCGCCGCGATGCCCGCGCGGAGCACCTCGGCCTGCACCGAGCCGTTGTACGCCGTCAGGCCCACCACCAGCGCCCAGAACTGCGGACCGTTACCGGACAGGCCGAGCGCGTCGCGGTTGGCGAGGAGGATCACCCACAGCACGTAGATGGTGATCAGCAACGGGATCGCGCGGAACAGTTCGACGAAACCGGTCGCCAGCCAGCGCACCGGCTTGTGGTCGGAGAGCCGCGCCACCGCCAGCAGCACGCCCAGCGCCAGCGAGAGGACCGCGGCGACCGCGAAGACCTCCAGCGTGGTCAGCACGCCGTCGCGCAGATTGTTCCGCACGTCCGCGTAGTTGAAGATGTTCCACATCTCGGGCGCGAACTGGCCCTTGGAGTTGAGCCGTTCGATGACGAAGGCGATCAGGGCCACCACCGCCACCGAACCGACGATGCTGTACAGGCGGTTGCGCGCCTTCGCCTTCGGGCCCGGTGCGTCGTAGAGAACGCTGGCGCCGCTCATGCCGATACCTCGCTTCGATACGCCCCGCCTGCGCGCGGCACCCACGTCGTACTGATCCGCCGTCCGGCCCCGCTCACCGGGCCACCCCCATCCGCCGCTCCAGCACCCGGAAGAGGCCGCTGATCGCGAAGGTGATGACGAGGTAGGCCAGGGCGATCCACAGGAAGATCCAGCCGATGGCGAAACCCTTGTCGCTCAGCAGCTTCGAGACGCTGAACAGCTCGGCGACGCTGAACGCGCCCGCGATGGCGGAGTTCTTCGTCAGCGCGATGAAGATCGAACTGAGCGGCGGCAGCACCGTGCGGGTGGCCTGTGGCAGCACGATCATTCGCAGCGTCTGGGAGAACGTCATGCCCAGCGAGCGGGCGGCCTCCGCCTGCCCGATCGGCACCGTCGAGATGCCCGAGCGCACCGCCTCACACACGAACGACGAGGTGTAGAAGCCCAGCGCCAGCGTCGCCAGCATGAACGGGCTGGTGCCGGGGATGAGGACCTGCGGCACCACGAAGAAGGCGACGAGGAAGAGCAGGGTGAGCGGGGTGTTCCGCAGCACCGTGACCCAGGCCGTCCCGAACACGCGCAGCGGCGGGATCGGGGAGACCCGGAAGCCGGCTATGAGGATGCCGAGCACCAGCGCCAGCAGCGCGCTGGCCGCGGTGATCGCCAGGGTTCCGAGGAACCCGTCACGGAACTCGGGGAAATGATCGAGGAGTACGTTCATGGGGTCTCCGCGGTTGCGGTCGGGTCGGCGGCGAAAAGGGGGCGGGGCCCGCGCGGCGCGGACGGCAGCGCGCCCCGCACACCCGGCGCGGCGGGCGTACGGGGCGCAGCCCTGGAAGTGCGGTGGAGGGCGCGTCCGCCCGCCCCGGTGGGCGGACGGATGCGGGGCCCCCTCCGAAGCGGGGCGCGAGCGCGTCAGCCTCGCGGAAGCGGCAGCTCCGGCGCGGTGTTGTCGGCGAACGGCGAACCGGACTTGCCCAGCGTGCCGTTGTACGCCGTCTTGTAGTCGCCGTTCTTGATGTGCTTCTCCAGCGCGGCGGTGATCGCGTCCTGCAGCGCCTTGTCGCCCTTCTTCAGGCCGACGCCGTACGGCTCCTTGGTGAACGGCTTGTCGACGACCCGCAGCTTGTCCTTGCGCTGCGCCGCGTAGCCCTTGAGGATCGCGTCGTCGGTGGTGACGGCGTCGACCTGGCCGTCGAGCAGCGACTTGACGCAGTCCGAGTACTTCGACAGCTCGGTGGTGTCGGCGCCGTACTTCGGCTTCTTGATCTCCTGCAGCGGCGTGGAGCCGACGATGGAGCAGACCTTCTTGCCGCGCAGCGACATCGGGCCGGTGATCGACTTGTCCTCACGGCGCACCAGCAGGTCGGCGCCCGCGGTGTAATACGGCCCGGCGAAGTCGACCTGCTTCTTGCGCTCCTCGTTGATCGAGTACGTACCGACGTAGAAGTCGACCTGGCCCTTGGAGATGGCGGTCTCGCGGACGTTGGAGTCGATCGTCTTGAAGGTGATCTCCTTCTCGGTGAAACCGAGGTCGGCGGCGACCATCTTCGCGATCTCGATGTCGAAGCCGGAGTACGTGCCCGACGTGTCCTTGAAGCCGAGGAACGGCTGGTCGGCCTTGACGCCGACGGTGATCTGGTGCGCCTTCTGGGCCTTCTGCAGCACCGGGGAGTCGACCTTGACGCCGGACGCGGGCTTGTAGGTGCCGCTGTAGACGTCGCCGCCGGCCGGCTTGTCGCCCGCCGTGCCCGACTCGCCGCCGCACGCGGTCGCCGTCGCCGCCAGCGCGAGCACCGCCGCGCACGCCGTGGCCGTCTTACGCATCCTCATGGTGAACATCCTTTGTCTACACGGGTGTTGACGGTCATCGTGGCCCGACCGCGGGCTCAGTGGTGCAGGATCTTCGAAAGGAAGTCCTTCGCGCGGTCGCTGCGCGGATTGTTGAAGAACTGGTTCGGCTCCGCTTCCTCGATGATCCGGCCGTCGGCCATGAACACCACGCGGTTGGCGGCGGAGCGGGCGAACCCCATCTCGTGCGTGACGACGACCATCGTCATCCCGTCCCGGGCGAGCTGCTGCATGACCTCCAGCACCTCGTTGATCATCTCCGGGTCCAGCGCCGACGTCGGCTCGTCGAACAGCATCACCTTGGGGTCCATGGCCAGCGCGCGGGCGATGGCCACCCGCTGCTGCTGACCGCCCGACAGCTGCGCGGGGTACTTGTCCGCCTGGGTGCCCACGCCCACCCGGTCCAGCAGGGCGCGCGCCTTCTTCTCGGCGGCCGCCTTGTCCGTGCGGCGGACCTTGGTCTGGCCCAGCACCACGTTCTCCAGCACCGTCTTGTGCGCGAAGAGGTTGAAGGACTGGAAGACCATGCCGACATCGGCACGGAGCCTGGCCAGTTCCCGGCCCTCCTGCGGCAGCGGTTTGCCGTCGATGCTGATGGCGCCGCTGTCGATCGTCTCCAGACGGTTGATGGTGCGGCACAGCGTCGACTTGCCGGACCCGGAGGGCCCGATCACCACGACGACCTCACCACGGTGGATCGTCAGGTCGATGTCCTGGAGCACGTGCAACGCGCCGAAGTGCTTGTTGACGTTGTCCAGCACGACCAACTGGTCCCCGGCCGGTGCGGGGGCCTCGGTGCTCCCGGTCCCCGATACTTCGCTCATCGGCGTGTAGCTCCGTCCTCCTCGGTTGCCAGGACCCTAGGACGGCCCGCGACCTGCGTCATCACATCTGAGCGGAACTTGAGCATCACGATCCGGCCGCGACGGCCGGAACCCGCCGTCCCGGTTCAGGGACACCGGCGCACGGGGCGCCCGCGCGGGGCGCCGGTCCGTGTCCCGCGCCCCGGAGCCGCCCCGGAGCCGCCCCGGAGCCGCCCCGGTGCCTCCGGGCGTACCGGCTGCGTAACGGATGGCATCCGGGGCGTTGCCAACCCTTGACGTGCGCACCGTTCATCGCCGTAGATGCCGTGTGGTTCCCGTACACCGCCACTGCCACCGCACACCGTCACCGAGGAGGAGGCCGGGCCGATGAGACTGCTGCTCGTCGAGGACGACGACCACGTCGCCGCGGCCCTGTCCGCGGTGCTCGCACGGCACGGCTTCGCCGTCGTGCACGCCCGCAACGGCGAGGAGGCCCTCCAGGCGCTCCTGCCCGACCACGACGAACCGTTCGCGGTGGTCCTGCTCGACCTCGGCCTGCCCGACCAGGACGGCTTCGAGGTCTGCGGCCGCATCCGCCGGATCCGCGCCGTGCCCGTCATCATGGTCACCGCGCGCGCCGACGTCCGCTCCCGCATCCACGGCCTCAACCTCGGGGCCGACGACTACGTCGTCAAGCCCTACGACACCGGCGAACTCCTCGCCCGTATCCACGCCGTCAGCCGCCGCGGGACGCCCGGTCCCGCCGAGCCGCGCGCCGAGGAGAGCGGACCCGACGACGCGCTGCGGCTGGGCGCCGTCACCGTCGAACTGCCCACCCGCCAGGTCTCGGTGGACGGCACCGCCGTCTCGCTGACCCGTAAGGAGTTCGACCTCCTCGCCCTGCTCGCCCAGCGTCCCGGGGTGGTCTTCCGGCGGGAGCAGATCATCAGCGAGGTGTGGCGCACCAGCTGGGAGGGGACCGGCCGGACCCTGGAGGTGCACATCGCCTCGCTCCGCGCCAAGCTGCGGATGCCCGCGCTCATCGAGACGGTCCGCGGCGTCGGCTACCGCCTCGTCGCCCCCGCCGCCCCGCTGCGCCCGCCCGCCTCCCCGGCCGGCTGAGGGATCCGGCCGGTCCGTGCGTACCCGACTCCTCCCCCTCCTGATCGTGCTGCTCGCCGGGGTGCTGCTCGCCCTCGGCGTCCCGCTCGCGGTGATCACCGCCGGTGTCGAGCAGCAGAAGGTGGTCATCGACCGCATCGACGACGCGGCGCGGTTCGCCTCCCTCGCGCAGTTCGTCACCGACCGCTCCGGCGTCAAGGCGTCCGGCGTGGAGGAGGACGAACGCCGTGCCACCCTCGCCGCGGAACTCGCCCGCTACCAGGATCTCTACGGCATCCGGGCCGGGGTCTTCCACCGCGACCGCACCCCCATGGCCGCCGCCCCGCGCGGCTGGCCCGTGGCGCGCGACGGCAAGGGCGCGCAGGCGTTCAAGGAGGCGCTGGCCGGGCACCGCAGCCACGACCCCGACCAGATCTGGCCCTGGGACGACACCGGCCGCATCCCGGTCGCCTCGCCGGTCATCCGCGACGGTGACGTCGTCGCGGTCGTCGTCACCGACTCGCCCACCGGGCAGCTGCGCGACCGCATCCTGCGCGGCTGGCTGCTGATCGCCGCCGGGGAGTGCGCGGCGATGCTCGTCGCCGTCGCCGCCGCGTTCCGCCTCACTGGCTGGGTGCTGCGGCCCGTACGGGTCCTGGACGCGGCCAGCCACGACATCGCCACCGGCCGGATGAAGTCCCGGGTCGCCGCCACCGCCGGACCGCCCGAACTGCGGCGGCTGGCCCGCTCGTTCAACGAGATGGCCGACCACGTCGAGGACGTCCTGGAGCAGCAGCGCGCCTTCGTCGCGGACGCCTCCCACCAGCTGCGCAACCCGCTCTCCGCGCTGCTGCTCCGCATCGAACTGCTCGCCCTCGAACTCCCCGAGGGCAACGCGGAGATCGCCTCCGTGCGCGCCGAGGGCAAGCGGCTCGCCCGCGTCCTCGACGACCTCCTCGGCCTCGCCCTCGCCGAGCACGCCGCGGCAGACCTCCAGCTCACCGACATCGCCGCCCTCGCCGCCGAGCGGGTCGGCTCCTGGCGCCCGCTCGCCGACGACAAGGGCGTGCACCTGACCTACGAGGGGCACGCCGCGGTCACCGGCTGGGCCGACCCCGTCGCCCTCTCCAGCGCCCTCGACGCCGTCGTCGACAACGCCCTGAAGTTCACCCCGCCCGGCGGCCCCGTCACCGTCGCCGTCACCCCGCGCGGCAACGGCGTACGGATCACCGTCGCCGACAGCGGACCCGGCCTCACCGAGGACGAGCTGGCCCGGATCGGCGACCGGTTCTGGCGCAGCGGCCGCCACCAGAACGTCTCCGGCTCCGGCCTCGGTCTCTCCATCAGCCGTGCCCTGCTCGCCGCGGGCGGCGCCACCCTGCGCTTCGCCCCGCAGGTGCCGCACGGCCTCCAGGTGCGGGTGACGGTGCCGCGGGACGCCCCGCACGGCGGGTGAGCGGGGCGCCACGGGGCGGGGGCCCCGGGGGGCCCCCCCGGGGGCGCCCGGGGGGGGGGGATTTGTAACCCGGGGTGGTGTTGGTGGGCCAAAAAAGGGGGTGGGGCCCCG
>NZ_JBHYGX010000049.1:1749-2352 GCF_042739975.1 Streptomyces sp. NPDC059080 | reverse complement strand
CCCGCTCGTCGGGGGGGGGGGGGGGGGGGCGGCGCCCCCCGCCCGGGGGGGGGGGGGGGGGCCCCGGGGGGGGGCCGGGGGGGCCCCCCGCCCGCCCCCCCCCGGGGCTGTGCTAATGTGAACCGCGTTGCAGTTGTGGTACCCATGAACGTCGTGTGCGCCCGGAGGCTGGTAGCCCCGGGCGTTCCGTGTTTTTACCGGAATCCTCCGGTGTCGGGCACTCATCTCGGCGACAGGGAGTCCGCGCAGTGCGGGCTCCGTGCCCCATGAAGGAGAAAATTATGGCTTCCGGCACCGTGAAGTGGTTCAACTCGGAAAAGGGCTTCGGCTTCATCGAGCAGGACGGCGGCGGTCCCGACGTCTTCGCCCACTACTCGAACATCCAGTCCCAGGGCTTCCGTGAGCTCCTCGAGGGCCAGAAGGTCACCTTCGACGTGACCCAGGGCCCCAAGGGCCCGCAGGCGGAGAACATCGTCGGCGCCTGACGCCCACGCGATGCGCGGACGGGGGGCCGCCCCCCGGGGACCGGGGGGGCCCCCGCCGCCCCCCCCGGGCGGGGGGGGCCCCCCCCACCCCCCCCCCCCCCCCCCCCCCGCGCGGGGC
>NZ_JBHYGX010000049.1:0-1740 GCF_042739975.1 Streptomyces sp. NPDC059080 | reverse complement strand
GGGGGGGGGGCCGGCCGCGCAGGCGGGGGGGGGCCCCCCCCCCGTCTCCCGGGGCCGGGGCGCCCCGTCGCATCCCCGCCCGCCTTCCCGGCGGACGGTGCGGATGCCACGACCGCCCCGGCCCCACCCCACCGCGCCCCCCGTACGCCTCGTGTCCGAGCGCCGTTCCACGGATGAGTGCGCGGTCGGCACGACCACGCCTCCATCTCACCCGAAGGGTCTTCAGTGACACGAGCGACCGCACCGCGACGCAGCGCCGCACCCCGTACGTCCCCCCGGACACCGGCCCCCGCGCCCGTGGCCTCCTTCGAGGAGATGCCGCTGGCCCCGGCTCTCCTGACCGCGCTGGGCGCACAGGGAGTCACCGAGCCGTTCCCCATCCAGGCGGCGACCCTCCCCGCGACGCTCGCCGGGCGCGACGTCCTCGGCCGTGGCCGCACCGGTTCGGGCAAGACCCTCGCCTTCGGCCTCGCGCTGCTCAGCCGCACCGCCGGCCGCCGGGCCGAGAGCAGGCGGCCGCTGGCGCTGGTGCTGGTTCCCACCCGCGAACTCGCCGGGCAGGTCGCCGACGCGCTCGGCCCGTACGCCGAGGCGGTCGGGTTGCGGACCACCACCGTTGTCGGCGGGACCTCGATCAACCGGCAGACCGACGCCCTGCGCCGCGGCGCCGAGGTGCTGGTCGCCACCCCGGGGCGGCTCGCCGACCTCCTCGACCGCGGCGCCTGCGCTCTCGATCAGGTCGCCGTCACCGTCCTCGACGAGGCCGACCAGATGACCGACATGGGCTTCCTGCCGCAGGTCACCCGCCTCATGGAGAAGGTGGACCCGGACGGCCAGCGGATGCTGTTCTCCGCGACGCTCGACCGCAATGTCGACAAACTGGTCCGCCGTTTCCTCACCGATCCGGTCACCCACTCCGTGGACCCCTCGGCCGCCACCGTCACGACCATGGACCACCACGTCCTCTACGTCGCCGACACCGACAAGCGCGCCACCGCCACCGAGATCGCCGCCCGCGACGGCCGCGTGATCATGTTCGTGGACACCAAGCGCGGCGCCGACCGGCTCACCAAGCACCTGCTCGCCCAGGGCGTACGCGCCGCCGCGCTGCACGGCGGCAAGTCGCAGCCGCAGCGCAACCGCACCCTGGAGCAGTTCCGCACCGGCCATGCCTCGGCGCTGATCGCCACCAACGTCGCGGCCCGCGGCATCCACATCGACGGCCTCGACCTCGTCGTCAACGTCGACCCGCCCACCGAGGCCAAGGACTATCTGCACCGCGGCGGCCGCACCGCGCGGGCCGGGGAGTCCGGCACCGTCGTCACGCTCGTCACCCCCGGGCAGCGCCGCGACATGACCCGGCTGATGCGCCAGGCGAAGATCACCCCGGACACCGCCACGGTCCGCCCCGGCGATGCCGAGCTGATACGGATCACCGGCGCCCGCACCCCCTCGGGCGAGCAGGTCCAGCTCGCCGCCCCCGCCCCGCAGCAGCCCGCCCGGCGGCGCCCCGCGGCCGGCGGGCGGCGCAACCCCGCGGGAGGCGCCGCGGGCGGAGCGGCGGGCGGCCGTCGCCGGCCGCTCCGCAGCCGCTCGGGCCGTCGCCCCGGCGGGACGCCCGCGGCCTGAGCCGGACGCGGGGGGGGGGGGGGCCCGCGCGGGCGGGGGGCGCCGGGGCGGGGGGGCGCGCGTGCGGCGCGCGGGGTGGGGGGAGACGCCCCCCGCGCGCCGCCGCGGGGC
>NZ_JBHYGX010000048.1:42729-43637 GCF_042739975.1 Streptomyces sp. NPDC059080 | reverse complement strand
CCCCCGCCCCGGACGCCGCCGCCCCGGCCCCTCCTGCCGCCGCACCCGCCGCGCCCCCGGCCGCGCCCGCCCCGTACGCCGATCAGGCCGCGCTGGACGCGCTCCCGGGGAGCGTGGCGTGGGACGAGCGGCCGACGGTCGCCGGGCGCCGGTCCTCGCGCCGTACCGCCGCGCTCGCGGCGGGCGCCGCGGTCGCCGTCATCGGGCTGGGCTTCGGCGGCGGCTGGCTGCTGTGGGGCCAGGGTGGCGCGCCCGCCCCGAAACCCGCCCCGCACACCTCGACGGCCAGCGGCCGGGCGTCGTACCCGGAGCTGCCCACGGAGCCCATGGAGCCGACGCCGACCGGCACCGGCCTCCCCGCGGGCTTCCACCTCGTCCACAACACCGACAAGGACTTCACCCTCGCCGTACCGGAGGACTGGCAGCACGACTCCCGCACGGACGGTGAGTTCTACACGTCGCCGGACGAGCGCGGGCTGGTGCAGGTCTTCGAGATCCGCGAGCCGGACGAGACGCCCCGGCACTCCCTCGCGACCGCCGCGAAGAACCTGGCGGGCAACCCCGGCTACACGGAGATCGAGCGCGGCGCGTTCGGCGACGGCGCGCCCTCCCCGGACGCCGCCAAGCTGATCTACGCCTACGACAGCGCGCAGCTGGGCGAGCGGGTGCAGGTGGTGGACTGCGCGTTCAGCACGGACGACGGGCGCCAGTTCGCGGTGCTGGTCCGCGGCCCCGCCACGGACTGGCCGCAGCAGGAGACGACGCTCCGGGCGGCGCTCAACACGTTCGTCCCGCATGGGTGAGGGCGGGACGGGCGCCTGACGGCGGGGCGGGCGCCTGACGGGGGAGCGGGCGCCTGACGGGCGGGCCGGGGGCGGCGGCCCGCCCGGCCCGTGGCCCGCCCGTCA
>NZ_JBHYGX010000048.1:37505-42629 GCF_042739975.1 Streptomyces sp. NPDC059080 | reverse complement strand
GGCGTCAGGCGTCAGGCGTCAGGCGTCAGGCGTCAGGCGTCAGGCGTCAGGCGTCAGGCGTCAGGCGTCAGGCGTCAGGCGTCAGGCGTCAGGCGTCAGGCGGCCCGCGGTGCCGGAGGGCCCGCCGCCGGGCGGCCGCCCCGCTCACTCCGCGCCCGTCCCGCCGCTCACCCCGGGAGCTCGGTCCGCTCCCACCACTCGTAGACCGGCAGCCTCCCCTCCTCCGTCTCCTCGTACCGGCCGGTGGCGCGGAAGTGTTCGTAGCCGTTGCGCCAGGCGATCTTCATCTCCGGTCCCGGTGGCTCGATCGGCACGATCCGCTCCGGGAAGTCGGCGGGTCCGCCGCTCAGCACTGCCTTCGTCTCCGTGTCAGCCATGCCCGGATTGTCGTCCCGGGCCCGCCGTCGCCGGGCGGCGGCACGCCGACGGGGTACGCGCCGGGGCGGCGACGGGCGCACGGACGGCGGACGGTTTCCGGCCGGGCACCGGCACCACACCCACAGGTGGTTTGTCCGCCGACCCGACGCCCTACGGGCGGGCCGCTGCCCACACTGCGGGCATGACGGAACACGGCGAGGAAGTGCCCGCGTACCGCACCATCAGGGTCACCGCACAGGACGGCCCGGTGGCAGAGCTGTCCGAGGAGGAGGCGTGGCGGGCGCGGGAACGCTATCCGGAGATCCTGGGGACGGGCGGCCCGGTCTTCTGCGCCGCGCGCGAGCGGGAGCAGGGCGGCTGGGAGGTGCGGTGCGTCGGCGGCAGCGGCCCGCAGACCGCCCGGGACGCGCTGGCCGCCGAGTTCCGGCGGCGGGCCCGGCGCTCCGCCCGCACGGCGCACGCGCCTGCGTATCTGGCCGCCGCCGCCCGGCTGGAGCGGGAGCGGCCCGACGACCTGACCGTCCTGGGGGAGCGGTACCGCGTCATCCGGTGCGAGGAGTTCGTCCGGATGGGCCCCGACGGACCGGAGCCGCCGCGCCCCTCGGACCCGGACCCGGCGACGTACGACGACGCCTGCCACCCGGGCCGGACGAAAGGCTTCGTCATCGACCCGGCGGTCGGCACGGGCATGTCGGACGGCGTCCTCAAACTCGATCTGCTGCAGTTCGTCCGGGCGGAGGGCTCGGCGCCGCCGGACGTCGAACGGGACGAGCAGCGGGCGGCCGTCAGCCATCCCGGCGGGGTGCTGCTCCCGGCGGCGTTCATGGTCGCCGAGCGCACCGGCGGCGAATGGCAGGCGCACACCGCCTCCTGCGACACCCCGCAGGACGCCCGCGACGCGCTGACGATGTGGCTGCGCGTCCTCGCCCCCGTCACCCTCAAACTGGCCGGTGCGGAACGGGAGGCGTACGAGCGGGCCGGCGACCGGCTGGCCCGGCGCCCCGGCAACGACGTACGCGTCGAGGGCCGTCCGGGCCGCTGCTTCAAGGTGGTACGCGTCGAACGCCTGGTCCGTATCGGCCCGGACGGCCCGGAAGGCCCCCGCCCCTCCGACCAGGACCCGGACACGCCCTCCGCGGAACGGGCCCGGCAACACGACGGCGCGCCGGACCGGGGGCCGGGGACCGGCTGAGGGCGCTCAACTGCTGTCTCGCGGGCCGGTATCGGGTGAGGCGAGCCGCGACGGCCTCGCGCGCGATGCGCCAACGTCCCTGCCCCATAGCGCTGTTGAACATCTCGACCGCGGCCGGAGCGGGCGGGCCTGACGGCGGGACCTCCCTGGGCCGGTCAGTCCCGGGGGAAGTCGTCGGTGGCGAGCGTGATGCCGACGACCGTGCCGGTCAGGTCGACGGGCTCGCCGTACGCGAGGGTGAGGTCGCTCTTGTAGTCGCCGTCCTGCGGGTGGGTGAAGACCCGGCAGCGGGCGGTGTACGGGTCGGCGATCAGATACACCGGCACCTCGGCCCGCGCGTAGGCGGTCTTCTTGGGGCCGTAGTCGTTCATGCCGGTGCTCTTGGAGACGACCTCGGCGACGAACTCGATGTCCTGGTGGCGCCAGCGGCCGTGGGCGTCCTTCTCGGCGTCGGCGGTGAACTTGGCGACATCTGGTGCGAAGCCGTTGAGACTGCCCGGAAAATCGATGCGGACGTCGGAGAGGACGACGGCATCCATGCCGAAGCGGTCCTCCAGTGCCCGCACGATCCTGCGGATGGTCTGCCAGTGTGCATCCCGCTGCGGCGACATGAAAACGGCCCCTTCGACGATCTCGACCTTGTAGCCCTCGGGGACTGGCATCTTCTCCAGGCGCTCGAACAGTTCGTCCAAGCTGAGTTCGCCGTTCTCGGGCATGTCGATCCTGTCGGTCTCGATTACGTCGGTCCGCCGTACGAGGCTGATGGTCATCGTGCCGCTCCTCCCCGCTGCCGCGCGGCGCGGGCAGCCGCACGGTCCAACGATACGCGCGGGCCCGCGTTACGTGCGTTTGTGCGAAAAACGTTCCTCTTTGCTCACGGGGCAGGGGAGTGGGGGCGGCCTCCGGTCAGGTCCCCTGGGACGGTGGCTTCGCCCCCGGGAGTTGGTCCTCGACCTCGGAGATGGCGAGGCTCTGGGCGGCGGTCGGGGTCTTGGGCGAGACGGGGGTGCCGTAGTTGCTGAGGAGGATCGTCGCGGTCCGGTGGTCGACCTCGGCGGTGAGGCGGCGCGGTACGTGTTTGCCGTCGATCGTGACGTAGAGGGTCTGGCTGGCGCCGCCGCGGGTCTTGACGATGGGCAGGACCCGGGTGCCCTCCTGAACGGTCGGTTTGCCCTTGCGCAGGGTCAGCTTCGGCTGGGGGGAGGAGCCCGGCGAGGTCGGGGTGGGGGACTCGGGGCTGCCGGAGCCCGCGGTCTGCTTCTGGAAGGCGGCCAGGTCGCAGGCGGCGGCGATGCTCGCGGGGAGCGGGTCGTCGGTGGTGCCGTGCAGGTAGCGGCCCTTGACGCGGGCGATGACGGAGGCGGCGGCGTCCGCGGAGAGCTGACCCTTCCAGAACGCGTCGTCCGGCTTGAGCCAGACCTGGCGGCCGTGCTTGATCAGCTCCACCTTGCCGTAGCGGCCCTTGCCGATGGATCCGGTGCAGTCACCGGAGCGGTTCATCGTGATGTCGAGGCGGGTGGCGTCGACGTTGGTGCTGGTGCGCAGCCGCAGCGAGGTCGCCGCCAGCAGCTCCTTGCGGGCCAGCTCCGAGACCTGTTCGGCGGACTTCCCCGCCAGGTCGCCTTCGCCCCCGGAGTCTCCCGCCCGGGCGGTCCCGGCCCCGGCGAAACCGCCGAGGAGGGCCGCGCCGCAGGTCAGGGCGGTGATACCGGTCGCCGTTCGCCGTCTGCTGCTCATTCGTGGGCACCTCCGCACCGAGAGGGGCGTACGTAGGGACGTACGGCTATTCAGGGTACGTACGAGGACATTCGGTCGCACATTGAGTGACTCGGGCCACTTTCCCCGAAGCGTTGGGCATAGCTGTAGAGGTTTCGGGGAGGGGTCCCCGTTGCTGGTGTGAACCAGTGGAAGAAAACCGGTGACGGAAGGCAGAACAGCGTGTCGGCAAGCGAGACCATTCACGTAGACGGGGTGTGGCGCGCCGCCGCATCCGGCGCCACGCGGGAGGTCCTCGATCCCGCCGACGCCACGGTGATCCAGCTGGTGGCCGAGGGCGGTGCGGAGGACGCCGACGCGGCGGTGGCCGCGGCCCGCCGCGCCTTCGACGAGGGCATCTGGTCCGGCACGCCGGTCGCCGAGCGCGCCGCGCTGCTGCGCCGCGTCGCCGACCTGCTCCAGCGCGACCGCGAGGAGATCGCGCTCATCGAGAGCCGCGACACCGGCAAGACCCTGGAGGAGGGCCGGGTCGACGTCGACGACGTCACCAACGCCTTCCGCTACTTCGCCGACACCGTCATGAACGAGAGCGGCGGCCGGGTCGTCGACGCCGGTTCCGCGGACGTGCACAGCGTCGTCGTCCACGAGCCGGTCGGCGTCTGCGCGCTCATCACGCCGTGGAACTACCCGCTGCTCCAGGCCAGCTGGAAGATCGCCCCGGCGCTCGCCGCGGGCAACACCTTCGTCATCAAGCCCAGCGAGGTCACCCCGCTGTCGACCGTGTACCTGGTGAAGCTGCTGGCCGAGGCCGGTCTGCCGGACGGGGTCGCCAACATCGTCACCGGCGCCGGGGTGCCGGTCGGCCAGCGCCTCGCCGACCACCCCGACGTCGACCTGTTCTCCTTCACCGGCGGCCTGGTCAGCGGCACCAAGGCGGGCGCCGCCGCGGTCTCCGGCGCCAAGAAGATCGCCCTGGAGCTGGGCGGCAAGAACCCCAACGTGGTCTTCGCCGACGCCTGCACCACCGAGGAGGGCTTCGACACCGCCGTCGACCAGGCGCTGAACGCCGCGTTCATCCACAGCGGTCAGGTCTGCTCGGCCGGTGCCCGCCTGATCATCGAGGAGTCGGTCAAGGACCGTTTCGTCGCCGAGCTCGCCCGCCGCGCCGAGAAGATCAAGCTCGGCCGCGGCACCGAGGACGGCGTGGAGTGCGGCCCGCTCGTCTCCCAGCAGCAGCTCGACAAGGTCGAGGCGTACGTCGCCTCCGCGCTCGCCGAGGGCGCGCAGCTGCGCAGCGGCGGCTCCCGCCCCGAGCCCAGCGGCATCCGCCCGGCCACCGGCTACTTCTACTCCCCGACCGTCCTCGACGGCTGCCACCGGGAGATGAAGGTGGTCCGCGAGGAGACCTTCGGGCCGATCCTCAGCGTCGAGACCTTCACCACCGAGGACGAGGCCGTCGCGCTCGCCAACGACACCGAGTACGGCCTGGCCGGTGCGGTCTTCTCGGGCAACTCCGCCCGCGCCCGCCGCGTCGCCGCCCGGCTGCGCCACGGCACCGTGTGGATCAACGACTACCACCCCTACCTCCCGCAGGCGGAGTGGGGCGGTTTCGGCAAGTCCGGCATCGGCCGCGAGCTGGGCCCCTCCGGCCTCGACGAGTACCGCGAGTCCAAGCACATCTACGAGAACCTCCGGCCCGAGCCGGTCCGCTGGTTCGGCGGCTGATCACGCCGCGCGGCGGGGGGCGGCGCCGCCGCGCCCCCGCCCGCCCCCCCGGCGCCCGCCGGCCCCCGCCCCGGGCCCCGCCGCCGCGGCCGCGCCCCGCCCCCCCCCCCCCC
>NZ_JBHYGX010000048.1:0-37495 GCF_042739975.1 Streptomyces sp. NPDC059080 | reverse complement strand
TGATCCCCTCCGGGCGGCGGGGGGCTCTCCCGTCACCGCCCCCGCCCCCCCCGCCGGGGCCCGGCGCCGGCCGCCCGGGGCCGCCCCCGGGCCCCGCGTCGCCGCCCCACCCCTCCGCGGCACCGCACCCCTACGCAGCAGCTCAGGCACTGTGCACGAAGGAGTACCGCATGCCCCCGTCTCCCCCCGAAGCCCGCACCGTCAAGGCCGACTACGTCATCGTCGGCGGCGGCACCGCGGGATCGGTGATCGCCTCCCGCCTGACCGAGGACCCGGACGTCAGCGTCGTCGTCATCGAGGGCGGCCCCACCGACATCGACCGTGACGACGTCCTGACGCTGCGCCGCTGGCTCGGCCTGCTCGGCGGCGACCTCGACTACGGCTACACCACCACCGAGCAGCCGCGCGGCAACTCCCACATCCTGCACAGCCGCGCCAAGGTCCTCGGCGGCTGCTCCTCGCACAACACGCTGATCTCCTTCAAGCCGCTGCCGTCCGACTGGGACGAGTGGGAGGCCGCGGGCGCCACCGGCTGGGGCGCCGCGAAGATGGACCCCTACTTCGGCAAGCTCCGCAACAACATCGTGCGGGTCGCCAAGAAGGACCAGAACGCCATCGCCACCGACTGGGTCGAGGCCGTCAAGACCGCCCTGGACGTGCCCGAGGTCGTCGGCTTCAACGACCAGCCGTTCGACGAGGGCGTCGGCTTCTTCGACCTGTCGTACCACCCGGAGAACAACAAGCGCTCCTCCGCCTCCGTCGCCTACCTCCACCCGCACATCGAGGCCGGGGACCGCCCCCACCTCACGCTGCTGCTGGAGACCTGGGTCCACAAGCTGGAGCTGGACGGCGTCCGCGCCACCGGCGTCCGCGCCACCACCAAGGACGGCGAGGAGCTGTTCGTCGAGGCCGGGCGCGAGGTGCTGCTCTGCGCCGGTGCGGTGGACACGCCGCGGCTGCTGATGCTCTCCGGTATCGGCCCGAAGAAGGACCTGGAGGCGCTGGGCATCGACTGCGTCCTGGACCTGCCGGGCGTCGGCGAGAACCTCATCGACCACCCCGAGTCGGTCATCGTCTGGGAGACCAACGGGCCGCTGCCCGGCAACTCCGCGATGGACTCCGACGCGGGCCTCTTCATCAAGCGGGACGCGCACCACAAGGGTCCCGACCTGATGTTCCACTTCTACCAGATCCCGTTCACGGACAATCCGGAGCGGCTGGGCTACGAGCGCCCCGAGCACGGCGTCTCGATGACCCCGAACATCCCCAAGTCCCGCGCCCGCGGCCGCCTTTACCTCACCTCCGCCGACCCCGAGGCCAAGCCCGCCCTCGACTTCAAGTACTTCGAGGACGACGAGGACTACGACGGCAGGACGCTCGTCGACGGCATCAAGCTGGCGCGGAAGGTCGCCGAGGCCGAGCCGTTCAAGAAGTGGCTCAAGCGCGAGGTCTTCCCCGGCCCCGAGGTCACCGACGACGCGGAGATCAGCGAGCTGGTCCGCAGGGCCGCGCACACCGTCTACCACCCCGCCGGCACCTGCAAGATGGGCGCCAAGGGCGACGAACTCGCCGTCGTCGACCCGCAGTTGAAGATCCGCGGCCTGTCGCACATCCGCATCGCCGACGCCTCGGTCTTCCCGACGATGCCCGCGGTCAACCCGATGATCGGAGTCCTGATGGTGGGGGAGAAGTGCGCCGAACTGCTCCAGGAAGCCCCTGCCCAGGGAGGTGATGCCTGATGGCTGCCGCCGCCGACGCCTCCGGCATAGCCACCGCCGACGCCGGGAAGGACACCGGGGCACGGATCCCGGCCGTCCCCGCACCCGCCACCGGCACGGAGAACGCCGCCGACCGCGACGTCGTCTTCTCCGCCCGCCACCTGTGGAAGGTCTTCGGCCCCAAGGCCGACCGCATCCCCGACGACACCTCCCTGACCGGCCTGAGCGTCCCCGAGGTGCGCGAGCGCACCGGCTGCACGCCCGCCGTCCGCGATGTCTCCTTCGACGTCCACAAGGGCGAGGTCTTCGTCGTCATGGGCCTCTCCGGCTCCGGCAAGTCCACCCTCGTCCGCTGCCTGACCCGGCTCATCGAACCGACCGGCGGCACCCTGGAGATGGACGGCGAGGACGTCCTCGGCATGGACCGCACCGCCCTGCGCGACCTGCGCCGCCGCCGCGCCGCCATGGTCTTTCAGCACTTCGGTCTGCTGCCGCACCGCACCGTCCTCGACAACATCGCCTACGGCCTGGAGATCCAGGGCGTCGGCAAGGCCGAACGCCGCGCGCGGGCCGTCGAGATGGTGGAGAAGGTCGGCCTCGCCGGACTGGAGAAGCGCCGCCCCGGCCAGCTCTCCGGCGGCCAGCAGCAGCGCGTCGGCCTGGCCCGCGCCCTCGCCGTCGACCCCGAGATCCTGCTGTTCGACGAGCCGTTCAGCGCCCTCGACCCGCTCATCCGCCGCGATATGCAGGAGGAAGTCGTCCGCCTGCACCGCGAGGAGGGCCGGACGATGGTCTTCATCACCCACGACCTCGCCGAGGCGCTGACCGTCGGCGACCGCATCGCCCTGATGCGCGACGGCGAGATCGTCCAGCTCGGCACGCCCGAGGAGATCGTCGGCTCCCCGGCCGACGACTACGTCCGTGACTTCGTCCGCGACGTCCCCCGCGAGCAGGTCCTCACCGTCCGCCGCGCCATGCGCCCGGCCGAGGGCGACGAGGCCGACCAGGGCCCGGCGCTGGCGCCGTCCACCCTGATCTCCGAGGCCATCGAGGCCGTCGCCCGTTCCGGCGGCGCCGTCCGCGTCGCCGAGAACGGCCGCTGCCTGGGCATCGTCGACCACGCCTGCCTGCTGAACGTCGTCGCCCGCATGGACACCACCCGCACCGAGGTGGCCGCCTGATGTACCCCGCCACCCCCCACGGCGTCGCCCCGCGCGGCGCCGGCGTCCCCCACGCCCCGGTGCTGCCGCGGCTGCGTGCCGCGCTGCGGCGCCGCTGGCGCGAGGCGCAGCGCGCCGCCGCCATGAATGTGCCCGCCGGCACCGTGAAACGGGGCCGCGCATGAGTGCCGCCACCGTCACCACCCGGCCCGACGCCCCGTCCGCCGGTCCGCTGCGCGCCCTGCTGCGCCACCGCGGCCTGGCCAAGCTGGTGCTGCTCGCCGTCGCCGCCGCGGTCCTCGTACCGCTGCTGCACGCCAAATGGTCCGGCGGGGCGTGGCCCGAGGCGCTGACCGTCGACGTGTCCAAGCCGCTCGGCAGCGCCAGCGACTGGATCATCGACAACCGCGACAGCCACCCGCTGTTCGTCTACTTCCTCGGCCACCTCTCGAACGCCGTCGTCCTCTCCGTACGCGGCGTGTACCTGGTGTTGCTCGCCCTCGGCTGGACGGGCGTGACCGCCGGGATCACCCTCGTCGCCTGGCGCGTCGCCGGATGGCGCATCGCCGCCACCGCCCTGCTGTCCTTCCTGGTCAGCGGCGTGCTGGGGATGTGGGTGCCGACGATGCAGACCCTCGCGCTGATGATCGTCGCGGTCCTCGCGTCGGTCGCCGTCGGCGCGCTCCTCGGCCTCGCCGGCGGGCTGTCGGACCGGATGTTCCGGCTGCTGCGCCCGGTCCTGGACACCATGCAGGTGCTCCCGGCCTTCGCGTATCTGCTGCCGGTCGTGCTGATCTTCGGCATCGGCGTGCCCGCCGCGCTGCTGGCCACCGTCGTCTACGCGGCGCCGCCGATGGCCCGGCTCACGGCCCTCGGGCTGCGCGGCGCGGACGCCGGTGTCCTGGAGGCCGTGACCTCGCTCGGCGCCACCGGGCGGCAGCGGCTGCTGACCGCCCGGCTGCCGCTGGCCCGCAAGGAGCTGCTGCTCGGCCTCAACCAGACGATCATGATGGCGCTGTCCATGGCCGTGATCGCCTCGATGATCGGCGCCGCCGGTCTCGGTGACCGCGTCTACCAGGCCCTCGCCTCCGTCGACGTCGGCGCCGCGCTCGCCGCCGCCGTCCCGATCGTGCTGCTCGCCATCGTCATGGACCGCACCACCGCCGCGGCGGGCGAGAAGGCCGGGGGCGCCCGCGCCGCCGGACCCGCCCTGCTGCGCGGCTGGCGCGGCTGGGCCGGGGTCGCCGTCGTCACCGCGGTGGCCGCGGCCGCCGGACGGCTGGCCGGCTCGACGGTCTGGCCGACCGGCGCGACCGTCGCCATCGCCCGGCCCGTCAACCACGCCAAGGAGTGGATGGTCGACCACCTCTACTCCGGCGTCCCCGTCGTCGGCGGCACCGCCGACTGGGCCGCGCACTTCACCAACTGGGTCCTCAACCCGCTGCGCGACGGCCTGACCGCGCTGCCCTGGTACGCCACGCTGCTCATCATCGGCGCGCTGGCCTGGCTGATCGGCACCTGGCGCACCGCGCTGACCGCCGTCCTCGCGATGGCCGCGATCGGCGTGCTGGGCGTGTGGAAGCCGTCGATGAACACGCTGTCGCAGGTGCTCGCCGCGCTGGTGGTGACGCTGGTCATCGGCGTCGGTACGGGCATCCTCGCGGCGGGGAGCAAGCGGCTGGAGGCGATCTTGCGCCCGGTCCTGGACGTCATGCAGACCATGCCGCAGTTCGTCTACCTCATCCCGGTCGTCGCGCTGTTCGCCGTGGGCCGCGCCCCGGCGGCCGCCGCGGCCGTCGTCTACGCGCTGCCCGCCGTCATCCGCATCACCACCCAGGGGCTGCGGCAGGTCGACCCGGCGGCGATGGAGTCGGCGACCTCGCTCGGCGCCACCCGCTGGCAGATCCTGCGCCAGGTCCAGCTGCCGCTGGCCCGCCCGGCGCTGCTGCTCGCCGTCAACCAGGGCGTGGTCCTCGTCCTCGCCGTCGTCATCATCGGCGGTCTGGTCGGCGGCGGCGCCCTCGGCTACGACGTCGTCACCGGCCTCGCCACCGGCGACCTGGCCCTCGGCCTCGTCGCGGGCGTCGCCATCGTCTGCCTGGGCCTGATGCTCGACCGGGTCACCCAGCCGACCGAGCGCCGCGCCGCGAAGGGAGCCTGACCATGTCCCGTACCCGCCGAATCGGCACCACGGCCGGTGCCTCGCTGCTGGCCGGGGCGGCGCTGCTCGCGCTGTCCGGCTGCGGCAAGGCCGATATGACCAAGCAGGCGTCGCCGTTCGCCGCCGCCAAGGGCACCAAGTCGGTGACGCTCTCCGTCCAGACCTGGATCGGCGCGCAGTCCAACGTCGCGGTCGCCACGTACCTCCTCGAACACGAGCTGGGGTACCACGTCGACACCGTCCAGGTGGACGAGATCCCCGCCTGGGACGCGCTCAGCCAGGGCCGGGTCGACGCGATCCTGGAGGACTGGGGCCACCCCGACCAGGAGAAGCGCTACGTCCAGGACAAGAAGACGATCACGGACGGCGGTGGCAACGGCGTCACCGGCCACATCGGGTGGTTCGTCCCCAAGTACTGGGCCGACAAGCATCCCGAGGTCACCAACTGGAAGAACCTCAACGCGGTCGCCAAGCAGCTCCGTACCCCGGAGAGCGGCGACAAGGGCCAGCTGATGGACGGTTCGCCGTCCTACGTCACCAACGACAAGGCGCTGGTGAAGAACCTCGGCCTGGACTACCAGGTCGTCTTCGCCGGATCCGAGGCGGCGCAGATCACCCAGATCCAGCAGTTCGCCAAGGAGAAGAAGCCCTTCCTGACGTACTGGTACGAGCCGCAGTGGCTCTTCAACCAGGTGCCGATGGTCGAGGTGAAGCTGCCGAAGTACACCGACGCCTGCGCGGAGAAGGGCACGAAGGACCCCGCGTCCATCGACTGCGCCTATCCGACGACGCCGCTGAAGAAGTTCTTCAACACCGACTTCGCGAAGAGCGGCAGCGCGGCCTCGGCGTTCCTGAAGTCCTTCCACTGGACCAAGGAGAACCAGAACGAGGTCTCCGAGATGATCGCCGCGGACGGCCTGACCGCCGACGAGGCGGCGAAGCGCTGGGTGGAGAAGCACCCGGACGTGTGGAAGCAGTGGTTGCCGAAGAAATGAGCGCCGGCGATCGGTGAACGCTTGACTTCGGCCAAGCCGCCGACGTAGCGGAATTGCCGGACCGGCGGGGCGAGCCCTTTTTCGAGCGCCCCGCCGGCCCGGCTTTTATCCGCGTGTGATGAAGCGGAATATCCCTAGCCCGGGACGACGTCGAAGGCCACGGTGTTGGTCTGCCGGTCACGCGATCCCTTCAGGAACACCTGACCGCTTCCGTGCTGCCAGGTATTGGGGACCGTTGCGGTGGCCTTCGTGGGTTCGTTGGGAACGGGTTTGGCCGGAGTCGGGTATTCCTTTCCGGCCAGGATGTACACCGCTGTGGTGACCGAACTCAACTCTTTCCCGGTGAAATCGATTGCCCGGCCATGGGTGGCCTCATCGGGTTCGATGTCTTCGAGGGCCATGATTTGCTTGGTCGTGACTGTCATGAGCGCTACTCCTTTGTTGCGCTTCCTGGCCTTGCGCAACCCACGCTAGGGCACCCCCGTGAACCCAGCAAATGCCCAGTTTCCTGAGTGAATTCGTCATCCGCTTGGCCCATATGATCTCGGCCTCGGTGGTGACCCCTGAAAGCGGGCGTTAAAATAAACGGCACATAGGGTAGTTGATTCAGTTTCAACGAAAAGACCCCCGTGCTCACACCCATTGCGGCATCCGGGATAGGGCCGCCCCCGGCCCCACCCCGAACGCACCGTCAGCCCCCGCCCCGCAACCCCCGCGCCTCCGCGGCCACCGCCGCCATCGCCCGGCGCTGCTGCCAGGGCCCGAACGTGACCCGGGCGGCGCCGAGTGCGCCCAGCTCCCGCGGCGTGGGCCCGTCGGGGACGGCCAGCGCGTTGAGCGGCAGGCCGATCCCGGCGGCCAGCTCTGCCAGCTCCGCCGGGGGCGCGAGGATCGGGTAGACGCAGTCCGCCCCGGCCGCCGCGTAGAGCCGCCCGCGCCGCACCGTCTCCGCCGCCCCGCCCGCACCGCGGACGTACGTGTCGACCCGGGCGTTGATCACCAGCGCGTCGCCCGCCTCCGCGCGGACCTCCGCCAGCCGGTCCGCCTGACGGTCGGCGTCGACGAGCCCGCCGGTCGCGCGGTCGCCGTCCTCCAGGTTGCAGCCGACCGCCCCCGCCTCGGCCAGCCGCGCCACCAACTCCCGGGCGCCGAGCCCGTATCCGTCCTCCACGTCCGCCGTGACGGGGACGCCCACGGCGCGGGTGATCCGGCCGATCGCGGCGAACATCTCGTCCGGCGGCACCTCGCCGTCGGCGTACCCGAGGGCGGCCGCCACCCCGGCGCTGGGCGTGGCGAGCGCGGGGAACCCGGCGTCGGCGAACGCCTTCGCGCTCCCCGCGTCCCACGGGCCCGGCAGCACCAGCGGCAGCCCGGGCCCGTGGTGGCGGGCGCGCAGCGCGGCGGCGCCCGTCAGCACGGTGCCGCGCCGGAACGGGCGGGCGTCAACGTCGTGGCCACCGGATTCACGCCTGGCCCGGGGCCATCCGGGTGGTCACCGCGAAGCGGTTCCACGCGTTGATGGTGGTGATCAGCGCGATCAGCTGGGCCATCTCGGCGTCCTCGAAGTGCGCGGCGGCCCGCGCGTACACCGCGTCCGGCACGAAACCGTCGGTCAGGACGGTCACCGCCTCGGTGAGCGCCAGCGCCGCCTTCTCCTGCTCGGTGTAGTAACCGGCCGCCTCCTCCCAGGCGCTGAGGAGGTGGATCCGCTCCTCGCTCTCGCCGTTCTTGCGGGCGTCCTTGGTGTGCATGTCCAGGCAGAACGCGCAGTGGTTGAGCTGCGAGGCGCGGATCTTGACCAGTTCGGCCAGGGCCGGGTCGATGCCCTTACGGGCCGCCGCGTCCAGCGCGATCATGGACTTGTAGACCTCGGGGGCCAGCTCGGCCATCCGCAGCCGGGGGCCGTGCTCCGCCGCGTCCGAGGGGGTCTTGGTGGTGTCGTTCGTCGTCGTCATGGCACCGAATCTACGACCGTGGTGGCACCCGCGTATGGTCCACTTCCATGGACAATTCCTGGGCCACTTCCTGGGACGCCTTCGGCCGCGACCTCCATCTGGACCTCGCCGGACCGGGCGGGCTGCGGGTCTGTCTGATGCGGGCGCTGCGCGAGGCTGCCCGCACCGGACGGCTCGCCCCCGGCACCCGGCTGCCGTCCTCCCGCACCCTCGCCGCCGACCTCGGCATCGCCCGCAACACCGTCGCCGAGGCGTACGCGGACCTGGTCGCCGAGGGCTGGCTCAGCGCCCGCCAGGGTTCCGGCACCCGCATCGCCGACCGCACCCCGCCCCGCCCCGTGCCCGCCCGCCGCACCCCGCCGTCCGGCCGCCCCGCGCCCCGCTTCGACCTCACCCCGGGCACCCCGGACGTCTCCGCCTTCCCCCGCGCCGCCTGGCTCGCCGCCGCCCGCCGGGCGCTGAACGCCGCCCCGTACGACGCGCTCGGCTACGGCGCCCCGCAGGGCCGCCCCGAGCTGCGGGCGGTCCTCGCCGACTACCTCGCCCGCGCCCGCGGCGTCCGCGCCGACCCGGACCGCATCGTGATCTGCGCCGGGTTCATACAGGGCCTCGCCCTCGTCGCCCGCGCACTGACGGCCGTCCGCGGCCCGGCCGGCGTGGCCGCCCCCGCCGTCGCCACCGAGGGGTACGGCCTCGGCTTCCACCGCGACGTCCTCGTCCGCGCCGGGCTGCGCACCGTGCCCCTCACCGTCGACGCCCTCGGTGCCCGAACCGACGAACTCCCGTCGTACGACGGCGTGTTGGCGGCCCTGCTCACCCCCGCCCACCAGTTCCCGACCGGCGTCCCGCTCCACCCCGACCGCCGCGCCGCCGCCCTCGACTGGGCCGTGGCGCACGACGGCTGGATCCTGGAGGACGACTACGACGGCGAGTTCCGCTACGACCGGCAGCCGGTCGGCGCGCTCCAGGGCCTCGACCCGGACCGCGTGGTCTATCTGGGCACCGCCAGCAAGAGCCTGGCCCCGGCGCTGCGGCTGGCGTGGCTGGTGCTGCCCGACCGCCTCGTCGACCCCGTCCTCGCCGTCAAGAGCGGCGGCGAATGGCAGTCCGGCACCCTCGACCACCTCACCCTCGCGGAGTTCCTGTCCGGCGGCGCGTACGACCGCCATGTGCGGGGGATGCGGCTGCGCTACCGGCGCCGCCGCGACCGTCTGGTGGCAGCACTCGCCGCGCACGCCCCGCACATCGAGGTCTCCGGCATCGCCGCTGGACTCCACGCCGTCCTCGAACTCCCGCCCGGCACCGAGCGGTCCCTCGTCGAGGCGGCTCGTTGGCAGGGTCTGGAACTGAACGGCCTGAACACCTTCCGCGACCCGGCGGCCCGCACGATGCCCGCCCGCGACGGCCTCGTCGTCCCGTACGGGAGACCCCCGGAACACGCCTTCACGGGCGCCTTGGAGGCCCTCCTGCGGGCCCTGCCCCCCGACCCGTCCGCGGACAGCCCTTAGAGTTGGCACATTCATACGAACGCTCCACGGGGGAGACGGAAGATGGCCGAAAAAGCACACCGCCGGCTGCGCTCGGGCACGGTGATCCTCGGCGGTATGGGCGTCCTCGCCGCGACGCTGACCGCCTGCGGCTCGGAGCCCGACAAGCGCTGCGTGGACCGCAACAGCTACGACGCCGCCCGCGGCTACCACATCGTCGACGCCAAGTACTGCCGCTCCGGCAGCGACACCTCGTCCCACTACGGCACCGGCAACCGCCGCACCGGCAAGCAGTCCGTCAAGGGCCAGTGGTACTACGGCCCCGGCAAGTCCGGCTCGTACGCCGACGGCGGCTCGTTCAGCAAGGGCGGCTCGGTCAGCCGCGGCGGCTTCGGCCACTCCGGCTCCAGCGGCGGGTGAGCGGAGCGTGGAGCGCCACACCCTCGCCCCGCGCCCCGGCTGGCAGCAGACCGTCGAGGCCCAGGGGCTGATCTACCCGCTCACCCGCCACCCGGACGGTGAGCTGCGCCCGTACTGGGACGAGAGCGCGTACTACTCCTTCACGCTCCCCGAGGTCGAGGCGCTGGAGGAGACGGTCGAGGAGCTGCACGCGATGTGCCTGGCCGCCGCCGAGCACCTCGTCACCTACGACCGCCTCGCCGACCTCGGCGTCCACGACCCCCGCGTCGCCGAGCTGATCACCGAGTCCTGGCACCGCCGCGCCGAACTCCCGTCCCTCTACGGCCGGTTCGACCTGCACTACGACGGCACCGGCCCGGCGAAGATGCTGGAGTACAACGCCGATACGCCGACGTCGCTGGTGGAGGCGGCGAGCCCGCAGTGGTTCTGGATGGAGGAGCGCTTCCCCGGCGCCGACCAGTGGAACTCCCTCCACGAACGCCTCGTCGCCGCCTGGGAACGGCAGGCCCCGCTGCTGCCGCCCGGCGCCCCGCTGCACTTCGCGCACTCCGCCGGGGACGAGCTGGGCGAGGACCTGATGACCGTCGCCTACCTGGAGGAGACCGCGCGCCAGGCGGGCCTGGAGACGGCCGCGATACCCGTGGAGGAGATCGGCTGGGACGGCCTGACCGGCCGCTTCGTCGACCAGCGGCTGCGGTTCCTCCGCGCCTGTTTCAAGCTCTACCCCTGGGAGTGGCTGACCACCGACGCCTTCGGACCGCACGTCCTGGACACCCTCGACAACGGCGGCGGCACCGGCTCCACGCTCTGGATCGAGCCGGTCTGGAAGATGCTGCTCTCCAACAAGGCGCTGCTGGCCATCCTCTGGGAGCTGTACCCGGACCACCCCCACCTCCTCCCCGCGTACCTCGACGGGCCGCGGGAGCTGGCCGGGACGACCGGCTACGCCGCCAAGCCGCTGCTGGGCCGGGAGGGCGAGGGCGTCACCCTCCACCCGCCGGGCGCCCCGGCGGCGCCGCGCGACCCCCAGGACCCGTGCTGCTACCAGCAGTTGGCGCCGCTGCCGGACTTCGACGGCAACCGCGTCGTCCTCGGCGCCTGGATCGTCGAGAACGAGGCGGCGGGCCTGGGCATCCGCGAATCGTCCGGCCCGATCACGGATGAGTACGCGCGGTTCCTGCCGCATGTGATCCGCTGAGGGGTCGCGGCGGGGCGGGGCCGGGACCCGGGTGGGGCGTCTCGTGCCGACGGGCCGACCGGGCCGCGCCCGTCCCGCCGGGCACCTGCGCTCCCCGCGCACCCCGTGGCCCCGGAGGTGCGCCCCCGCGCCCGCCGTCCCGGGCCGCGTGCCGCCGCCCGCCGCCGACCTCGCGCGGGGGAGTTTCCCGGACCTGAGACAATCGACGGCATGGCTCACGATCGCCCGCCCGTCGCCCACCACCGCCCCCAGGGGAATGGCTTCGCCATGCAGTCAGCTCCACGTGTGCTCTCCGGCATCCAGCCCACCGCAGGCTCGTTCCACCTCGGCAACTACCTCGGTGCCGTCCGCCAGTGGGTGGCGCTCCAGGAGTCCCACGACGCCTTCTACATGGTCGTCGACCTGCACGCGATCACCGTCCCGCAGGACCCCGCCACGCTGCGCCGCAACACCCGCGTCGCCGTGGCCCAGCTGCTCGCCGCCGGGCTCGACCCCGAGCAGTGCACCCTCTTCGTGCAGAGCCATGTTCCCGAGCACGCCCAGCTCGCCTGGGTGATGAACTGCGTCACCGGCTTCGGTGAGGCGTCCCGTATGACGCAGTTCAAGGACAAGTCCGCCAAGCAGGGCCAGGACAGCACCACCGTCGGCCTGTTCACGTACCCCGTGCTGATGGTCGCCGACATCCTGCTCTACCAGGCCGATCAGGTCCCGGTCGGCGAGGACCAGCGCCAGCACCTGGAGCTGACCCGCGACCTCGCGGACCGCTTCAACACCCGCTACGGCGACACCTTCACGGTCCCCAACCCGTACATCGTCAAGGAGACCGCGAAGATCTTCGATCTTCAGGACCCGGCGGTCAAGATGAGCAAGTCGGCGTCCTCACCGAAGGGCATCATCGACCTCCTCGACGACCCCAAGGCCACCGCGAAGAAGATCAAGAGCGCCGTGACGGACACCGACACCGTCATCCGCTTCGACCGCGAGGCCAAGCCCGGCGTCTCCAACCTCCTCACCATCCTCTCCACCCTCACCGGTACCGGCATCCCCGAGCTGGAGAAGGAGTACGAGGGCAAGATGTACGGCGCCCTCAAGACCGACCTCGCGGGCGTCATGGTCGACTTCGTCACACCGTTCCGGGACCGTACGCAGGAATACCTCGACGACCCCGCGACGCTCGACGCGATCCTCGCGAAGGGCGCCGAGAAGGCCCGCGCGGTGGCCGCCGAGACCCTGGCCACCGCCTATGACCGGCTGGGACTCCTCCCCGCCGGGCACTGACCGGCACCCCGCCGGGCCAGTCACCCACCGGCCCGGCGGCCCCCGGACGGACCACCGAAGCGGCCCCGCCGGCCGCCCCGCCCCGCCCGCCCGGGGCCCGCACCGCCGCTGGGCGGTGCCCACACGCGTCACACTGGTAACGGTGCGACGCCTCGGATGAAGCGGCGCACCCCGTCGTGCGGCCCCCGTAGGGGCGGCCGTCGGCGCAGCGCACACAGTGGAGGGAGAACACAGTGGGGACCGTAACGCTGGGCGTTTCGATCGTGGTCCCGGAGCCTTACGGCAGCTACCTCCAAAGGCAGCGCGAGGGCTTCGGCGACGGCGCGGCACACGGCATCCCCACCCACATCACCCTGCTACCACCGACCGAGGTGGACCGGGACGCGCTGCCCGCCGTCGAACGGCACCTCGCCGAGGTCGCCGCGGGCTGCCGGCCCTTCCCGCTGCGCCTGGAGGGCACCGACACCTTCCGTCCGCTGTCGCCCGTCGTCTTCGTGAAGGTCGCCGAGGGCGAGGAGGGCTGCGCCGCCCTCCAGGCCCGGGTCCGCGCCGCGGGCGGCCCCTGCGCCCGGGAACTGCAGTTCCCGTACCACCCGCACGTCACCGTCGCCCACCACCTCGACGACGCCGCGATGGACCGCGCCCAGCACGAACTCCGCGACTTCCGGGCCACCTGGACCATCGGCGGCTTCGCCCTCTACGAACAGGGCGACGACGCGGTGTGGCGCCTGGAGCGCGAGTACCCCTTCGGGCCGCGCACCGCGACCGTCCCCCGCCAGGCCGATCTGACGCGGCCGCCGGCGCCGTCCTGCTGAACGGCGCCGGGGCGCTTCACGACGGCCGTACGGGGTGACGGCGCGGGCCCTGGCCCCGTACGGCCCGTGGCGCGCGGCCCGGCCTGTACACGGCTGACGGCGCGGGGCCTGGTTCCCCGGGGCCCCGGCCCGTACGCGGCTGAGGGCACGCGCTCCGCCCGCCCGGCTACAACGCCAACCGCCGGAACGTCCGCCGTGGCACATGCCGCAGCGCCGCCATCGCATACCGCAGCTTCCCCGGCACCCACACCACCTCCGACCTGCGGCGCAGCCCCGTCTCGATCGCCTCGGCGACCTCCTCCGGCGTGGTCACCAGCGGCGCCGACGACAGCTCCGGCGTCATCCGCGTCCGCACCCGGCCGGGCCGCACCACCATGACGTGCACCCCGGACCCGTGCAGCGCGTCGCCAAGCCCCTGCGCGAACGCGTCCAGACCCGCCTTGCTCGACCCGTAGAGGAAGTCCGAGCGCCGGGCCCGTTCGCCGGACGCCGACGACAGGACGACCAGCGAGCCTTGCCCCTGCTGCCGTAGCTCCTGGCCGCAGATGAGCGCGGCGGAGACGGCGCCGGTGTAGTTGGTCTGCGCGAGCCGTACCGCGTGCCGGGCGTCGCGTTCGTCGCGCGGCTGGTCCCCGACCACGCCGAACGCCAGCAGCACCATGTCCAGCTCGCCCTCGGCGAAGACCGCCTCCAGCGTCGCCCGGTGGCTGCCCGTGTCCAACGCGTCGAACGCGACGGTCCGCACCTTCGCGCCGTACGCCCGCAGCCGGTCCGCCGCCTCCTCCAGGCCCGGCGACGGGCGTCCGGCCAGCCAGATCGTCCGGGTGCGGCGGGCTGCCAGCCGCGCCGCGGTGGCCAGTGCGATCTCGGAGGTCCCGCCGAGCACCAGCAGCGACCGCGGGCTCCCACAGGCGTCGTTCATGCGGTGACCGTAAACGGTGTGACATCCCTACTAGTCGTCCGCACCGCCCGCCCCGTCCGCGTCTCGCCCGAACGGGTGGCCGCCGCCGTGCGACGGCCCGGACCCGGCCCCCGTACGCACCCGATTCCGGGGTACGCGGACGCTAAGGTTCCGGATCACCGGCCTGACGAGGCGACGAGGGGAACGCCATGGACTGGAGGGGAACGCCATGGACCGGCTGAGCAGGCTGCCGCTGATCGGACCGGCGGTGACCTGGCTGATGACCACCCACCTGTGGCGGGCCTGGACGCGGATACAGCGGGTGCACTGGACCCGGCTGGCCGCCGCGATCACCTTCACCAGCTTCGTCGCGCTCTTCCCGCTGATCACCGTCGGCGCCGCGATCGGCGCCACCGTCCTCAGCACGAGTCAACTCCACACCCTGGAGACCCGGCTTGCCGCGCAGATCCCCGGCATCTCCGGCCAGCTCGACCTCGGCGCGCTGGTCGACAACGCCGGGACCGTCGGCCTCATCGCGGGCGCCGCCCTGCTCCTCACCGGCATCGGCTGGATCCAGGCGATGCGCGACTGCCTCCGCGCCGTCTGGGAGAAAGAGGACGAGGACACCAACTTCTTCCTCGGCAAGCTCCGCGACGGCGCCGTCCTCATCGGTCTCGGCGGCGTCGCCCTGCTCTCCGTCGCCTGTTCCGCCTTCGCCTCCGCCGCCGTCGGCCACGCCGCCGACGCCATGGGACTGGCCGAGGGAGGGACCGGCAGCGCCCTGCTGACCGCCGCCGGATTCTGCATCGCCGTCCTGGCCGACTTCCTGCTGCTGATCTACGTCCTGACCCGGCTGCCCGGCGTCCGCCCCCCGCACCGCGCCGTCGTGGTCGCCGGACTCATCGGCGCCGTCGGCTTCGAACTCCTGAAACTCCTGCTCAGCGGCTACCTCAAGGGCGTTGCCTCGAAGAGCATGTACGGCGCCTTCGGCACCCCGATCGCCCTCCTGCTGTGGATCAACTTCACGGCCAAGCTGCTGGTCTTCTGCGCGGCGTGGACGGCCACACAGGGTCCGGCTGCGGAAGCGGATGAGGAGCGGCCGGTGGAGGGGCCGGTGGAGGGGCCGGACGGTGACAGGCCCGAGGGAGAGAAGCCGGGGAAGGAGGCCGGGGAGCCGGAGGAGGCCACCGGGAAGCCGGAGGAGGGCGGCGGGAGGCCGAAGGAGGGCGGCGGGAAGCCGGAGGAGGGTGGCGGGCCAACTTCTCGGGGGGTCGACCAGAAGCGTTAAATCCGCTGGTCCAGCGGGTAGTTGGCCCGCAAGGGGGCCGCTGAACCCCTACGGGATTCTCCCTACGGGACCGGCCCTACGGGAGCAGGCCCGGCTCACCACAGCTGACGGGCTCAGCTCCCCCGCCCCACCTCACCGAAGCTGCCGCGCCCCCCGCCCCACCTCACCGACGCCGCCGCGCCCCCCCCGCCCCACCTCACCGACGCCGCCGCGCCCCCCGCCGTACCGCCTCCGGCAACGGCCGACGCCGACGGACGAAAAGGGCCACCGCGCCCACCAGGACCAGCGCACCACCGGCGACCCCGGCCGCCGTCCACGCACCGCCCGACGAATCGGCCGCCTCCGGCGCGGCGGAGGCGCCGCCCTTGCCGGGCTTGGCGTCGTCGCCACCGGCGCCGTGGTGCCCGGCGGCCGTCGCGTCCCCCTCCTCGCTCCGCGGCCCGACCAGCCGCCCGACCGGCTCGACCTTGCCCGCCGCCGAGAACCCCCAGTCGAAGAGCGCCGCGGCCTCCTTGTACGCCTCGTTGCGCTCCTGCTTCGCCGGGTTCATGACGGTGACCAGCAGCTTCCGCGCACCGTGCTGGGCGACGACGGTGAGCGTGTTCCCGGCGTTCGTCGTGTAGCCGTTCTTCACCCCGGCGATCCCCGGATACGGCTTGAGGTCGTAATCGCCGCTCAGCAACCGGTTGGTGTTCTGGATCCCGAACGACATCCGCTTGCCGTTCTTGTTCACATCCCCGGGGAACTGCGCATTCGCCGTCGCGCAGTACTCCCGGAAGTCGGCGTTCTGCAGCCCGGCGCGGGCGAACAGGCTCAGGTCGTACGCGCTGGAGACCTGGCCCGGTGCGTCGTACCCGTCCGGCGTGACGACATGGGTGTCGACGGCGTTCAGATCCTTGGCCCGCTGCCGCATCTCCGTGACCGTCGCCTCGGTACCGCCGTTCATCGCCGCGAGCGTGTGCACCGCGTCGTTCCCGGACCGAAGGAACACCCCGAGCCACAGGTCGTGGACGGCGTACGTCAGGTTCTCCTTTATCCCGACCAGGCTGCTGCCCGCGCCCATGCCCTGCAGATCCGCGGGCTTGACCTTGTACTTCTCGTCCTTGGGGAACTTCGGCAGAACCGTATCGGCGAACAGCATCTTCAACGTGCTGGCGGGCGGCAGCTGCCAGTGCGGGTTCTTCGCCGCCAGCACCTCACCCGACTCCGCATCGGACACGATCCACGACCGCGCCGTGATCCCCTGCGGCACCTTCGGCGCCCCGCCCTTCAGCCGCACCTGCACCCCCGGCACGCCCAGCCGCTCACCCCCGACCCGCGACATCACCGCGGGCGGCGCGGGCTCCTTCGCCCGCTTCGCCCCGCCCCCGTCCGCGGCGTACGCGCTTCCGCCGCCGAGCACCACGGGCGGCACCAGCAGCGCGGACACGGCGAGCGCGGAGACGGCGCGCGGACCGCGCGGGGCGGGGACCCGCGCGGCCCGGGACGCGCGCGCCGTACGGGGCCCCGGGACCGCACCGCCCGAGGCGCCGGCTGAGCCCGGACGGGGAGTGCCCGAGCCCGGGTGGGCACTGCTCGGGGCGAACGCGGCGCCCCGAGGCGCGAGCGAGGGGATCAAGGAGGAGGACATCATCGACACGCTCGCGAACGTACCCGCCACCTCTGTGCCCGCGCCGGGCACCCTGCGAAATCCCGCCCCAGGACGGGCCAGCGTGCCGCTCTCCCGCCCCGCGCCCCGGTCCTCATCGGCCCCGGGGCTCTGAAGCTGGCTCACCTGGATCACCTTTCAGCGGTACTCGACACAAGGAAAGCGACCGGCAGAAGAACAGGCCGGACCGGTGCCGCCGCTGTCGCCCTCCCCCTCCTAGATGGCGCGAACGCCCAACGGGTTGCGGCCGCGCCCTCGGCAGCCGAGGGCGCGCGGCAACCGTCTCCGGACCGCTATGAATTCTCCCGCAGGCGCGCGTTCGCCCGCAGCCCGCGGAAACCGATCACACCGATGGCCGTTCCCAGAAGGAAAGAGGTAATCGCCAACACGAGATGCACCCAGAAATACCCGGTCGGATTCCCCGCCCCGTCAAAGGCGAGCCCACTGGCATCCTTGACCAGGTTCTTGACGAAGGTGACCCACACCACCCAGGACCACACACCAAAGGCGAGCAGGAACCACGAAACGGAACGACTGAGCTTCACGAACAAGCTCCTTTACTACGGCGAAGGGGCCCTTCCAGTATCCCGCCCTCACCTCCGTGCTTACCGGCGCGGGTACCGACGGGGGCGGCGAGCGAGGCGTCGACACCCCCTGACCACCAACTTCACCACGCGACAGGCCGAGTTGACCCGCGCCTTCGGCGCCGGAAGGCGATCACCCACCCCGATGTACCGACCGCGCGGAAGGTTGCCTCAGGTTGGTAACAACAGCCCTACGGGGCGTGGCGCCATTTGGCACTAAATCGGACACATCAGGACTTTCGATGTTGCCCGAACGGGTCCTAACTCCCTAGTATTGACACTCTTTACGCTGCCCTTAGAGAACGCTTGCCGGGGCGCGGACCGAAGGGCAACGGGGGTAGTGATGACTGAAAAGTTCAAGGTCGATCTCGACGAACTGCATGACGTGGTGCGTCAGCTCAAGCGCCTCCGGAAGGAGATGGACGAACCCAGTCAGAAGGTGAAGTACAGCACACACATCCCGGATTCGGCCTTCGGTGGAGACTTCATCGAGCGTGGGAAGCTCGCTGGCGCGCATGGGCGTATGCAGGGCTACATGACGGATGTGATCAATGCGCTCCAGGACGTGATCCACGATTTCGGCGAGAAGACTGAGGCCAGCCGTGGTTCCTACGAGGACCAGGAGCACAAGACCAAAACGTCGATGAACGGCTGACCAGGAAGGTCAAGCAAGAACGTATCCGCGTGACGGTGACGAGGGGGAGCCTGAATGGTTGACGCGGCTGGGGAGTACAAGAGTGCCCAGATGATGGAGAGGAACCGGAAGACTGAGGAGCGGTCGGACCGCCTCAAGTCCTTCCAGGGGCATCGGCTCACGCCAACTTCTCCATCGAACTTTCACCACAGGGGCATCAACGAGCTGCGCTCGCTGGTCGAGCATGCCAAGCCGGATATCATCGAGTCATCCGGCGAACACTGGCGTACCTCCGCCGACCAGCTGGCGGGACAAGACGGTGCAGGAGGCATCCGCAAGGCGTTCATGACTGCTGTCGACCACGCATCAGAGCATTGGGAGGGGACGGCGGCCAATGCGTTCCGCCGCGAAGCCGCCAAGGTGCTGAAGAAGATCGACAAGACGTACCAGCATGCACGGGTAGTGGAACGCACCCTCATCGGCACGCGCGGGCCCGGGCCGGAAACGGGCGTGGCGCACAGCCTTCGCAAGGCTCAGCAGGCCATGGCGAAGATCAAAGATCCTGGAAAGGTCGAGAGCGCCTTCAATTCTTCCGGGGACGACGCCCAGTTCCACAAGGACATGGCGAACCCCAAGATGGACGCGCGCATGGCGCTGGAGCTCAATCGGAATGAGCTTTCTCTGAGCAAGGAGCGCCAGGTAGAGGCCGTCATCGTCTTGGACGAGTTGGCCGCCAACTATGACGGTCACTCAAAGGTGTTGGAAGACGGGGTCGACCCGGGCGGTGTCCAAGGGGACTGGCCGAAGGAGCCTTCCAGCAGGCATTCCCCGCCGCCGGTGAACATGCCGGTCACCGGCGGTCCCCGGCCGACGCCGTCGTCGGTGGACCCGAAGATGCCGAATGGCGGAGGTGGACACGCTGTCCCCCCTGGCTTCGACGGCCCCACGATTAAGCGTCCGGAACTTCCTGTACACACCGGCCTGGACGGTCTGCAAGGCGGAACTCTCCCCCCGCCTCCGGTTGCTGGAGGAGTGACCGGAGGCGGTACCCCGGGCGGCCATTCGATCGGTGTGCCCGGGGGTGCCTCGGGAGGCATGGTCCCGCCAGGCTTCATCGGCGTGCCGGGCGGAGGTAGCGCCTCCGGCGGTGGTCGGGGCTCCGGTACGCCCGGTGGAGCCGGCCGCTCAGGTGGCGGCGGGGGGCTCGGAGCATCCGGAGGGAAAGGCGCATCCGCGGCTGCTCGTGGCGGAGCGCAAGCTCGCACGAGGGGCGGTGTGGTCGGCAAGCCAGGTGGTCCCGCGGGTGGAGCGAAGCAAGGCGGTGCCGGCCTGCATCGCAGTCGAGGCGGCTCCCAGGCAGGCAAGGGCATGGTCGGTGCCGGAGCCGGTGGGAAGGACAAGGGCAAGCGGAAGAACGAGGGTCCCACCAATCAGCGTCCTGACTACCTTGTCGAGGACGAAGAGACGTGGACTTCGCAGCGTAAGGTGGCGCCTCGCGTCATCGAATGACTCCAAGTCCCGGTTGTACACGTGACGGTCGGGCCCGAAGCTCCCGAATGCGGGGCGCGAGCCCGACCGGAGACGCCGTCCAGACAGCAGAGCGAGAGGGAGCGAAGATGAGGGTCACCCGGACATTGCGCGCCACGGTGGGCGCCGCGTTGACGGGAGCGCTGCTGCTGTCCGCGAGTGGAGCCGCACACGCGGACTCCGTTCGCAGCAACCAGTGGCCGCTGACGGCCTTCGACGCAGAGCAGTTGTGGGCGTCGGCCACCGGCAAGGGCGTTACCGTTGCCGTCCTCGACGGAGGGTTCCGGGAGACCCACCAGGACCTGACCGGGCAGTTCGTCACGGGGAAGAACTTCGCGAACACCTCGCAGGGCGACGGCTCCGACTCCCTGGCCGACGGCGAGGACATCCGTGACCACGGTACAGCGATGGCTGGGATCATCGCCGGGCACGGACACGGGCCGGACGGCTCCCAGGGCCTGAAGGGGTTGGCTCCGGAGGCCAAGATCATGCCGGTGCCGACGTACAAGAACGCCGCGGCGGCTACCCGTTGGGCGGCCGAGCATGGTGCGGACGTCATCAACATGTCCTTCATCGAGACGCAGTCGACGGATATCTGCCCGGCGATCCACTACGCCTTGGAGAAGGGCGCTGTGGTGGTGGCCGGTGTCGGTAACGACGCCGTGACGGACAAGGAGTACCCGGCCGCGTGCCCGGGGGCGATTGGTGTCGGGGCGGTGGACGAATTCGGTGAGGCGTCCGACTCCAACAACTACAACTCCACCCTTGACCTCCTCGCCCCAGGGGTGAAGATCCCCGTCGCCATGGGCAAGAGCGATGCCGACTACCGGACTGCGGACGGCAGTTCGGCGGCCACCGCCTACGTCTCCGCCGCCGCCGCGCTCCTCAAGGAGAAGTTTCCGGACCTCACGCCCGGGCAGATCGCCAACCGGTTGGTGAAGACCGCCGGGCTGGCGCAGGCGGAGAAGGACAAGAACCTCAAGCTCCCCGACGCCCATTACGGCTACGGCTACATCCAGCCCGGCCCGGCGCTGCGGCGTGACATCCCCGCCGGCCCGGCCGCAGGCCCCCTGCCGATGCCGGAAGGAAAGGCGTCGAAGACGCCCGTCGTGGCGGGTGCGGACAAGGGGCAGGACCCCGACCCGCCGATGGGTGGGAAGAAGGCGGTGCTGCTGTACGGCGGTATCGGGCTGGGTGTGGTGATTGTGCTCGGTGTGGTGATCGGTGGTGTGGCGCTGGTGCGTCGCCGGAGCAACGCGGGTAGCCAGTCCTGGGGCTGAGCCTCGACACCCCCCCGTATACGAGGACGCGCATACGAAGCCCACGCTCGTACGAAGGAAACCGCGGCTACGGCCGCGTTCACGGCTGAGGCCGCCGCCCGATACAGGGGCGGCGGCCTCAGCCGTGGTGCGGGCCGGGGACGGAGAAAACCGGACGACGCGCCCGGGCTCCCGCTGCTACGTTCCCGGTCATGGACCCCGTAGGCGAAAAAGAGATCCGTGCGTCCTTCGTGAACTGTTCGAAGGGGGAGGCGGGCCGGGTCAATCTGCCCCGGGAGTGGGGGGAGCTGCCGTGGGAGGACCTCGACTTTTTCGGGTGGCGTGATCAGGGGGCGCCGGACCGGAGTTATCTGGTGGTGCCGCGCGCGGACGGGCTGACAGGGGTCACCCTGCGGGTGCCGCAGGGCGTGCGGCGGAGTTTCACGAAGACGACGGTCTGTTCGGTGTGCCTCACGGGGCATCCGGGCTCCGGCGTCAGCCTGCTCGCCGCCCGCCGCGCGGGGGCCTCGGGGCGCGAGGGGAACACCGTGGGGGCGTATTTCTGCGCCGATCTCGCCTGTTCGCTGTACGTCCGCGGGAAGAAGCGGTCACAGCTCGCGGCGCGGTACGAGGAGACGCTGCCGGTCGAGGAGCGGATCGCGCGGATGATGCGGAATCTGGACGAGTTCCTGGAGAAGGTGATGGCGGGGGCGTCGGCGGCCCGCAGGCGGTAGAGCGGACGGGCCGCAGGCCCCGGCCCCGTAAGCGGAGGCCCCGCCCCCACCAAGTGGATGCGGGGCCTCCGCCACGCGCATGGACGCCAGGCCCGGCGCGCCCCGCCCCCCGAAACGCAAAGAACCCCGCACCCGGGAATCCGGATGCGGGGCCCTCCACATAAGCCAGGCCATCGGCCACCGGCCCAGGCCATCGGCCACCACGTGACGTCAGGCCAAGTCAGGCGAACAACGTGCCGTCAGGCCGACAGGAACGGGATCAGAAGCGCCGAGTGATCAGCGCTCGCTTGACCTCCTGGATGGCCTTGGTGACCTCGATGCCGCGCGGGCAGGCGTCCGTGCAGTTGAAGGTCGTGCGGCAGCGCCAGACGCCGTCCTTGTCGTTGAGGATTTCGAGACGCTGCTCGCCACCCTCGTCACGGCTGTCGAAGATGAAGCGGTGCGCGTTGACGATCGCGGCGGGGCCGAAGTACTGACCGTCGTTCCAGAACACCGGGCAGGACGACGTGCACGCCGCGCACAGGATGCACTTGGTGGTGTCGTCGAAGCGCTCGCGGTCCTCGGCGGTCTGCAGGCGCTCGCGGGTCGGCTCGTTGCCCTTGGTGATCAGGAAGGGCATCACGTCGCGGTACGCCTGGAAGAACGGCTCCATGTCCACGATCAGGTCCTTCAGGACCGTCAGGCCCTTTATGGCCTCGACCGTGATCGGCTTCTGCGGGTTGATGTCCTTGATCAGCGTCTTGCACGCCAGACGGTTCTTGCCGTTGATGCGCATGGCGTCCGAACCGCAGATGCCGTGGGCGCAGGAACGGCGGAACGTCAGGGTGCCGTCCTGCTCCCACTTGATCTTGTGGAGGGCGTCCAGGACGCGCTCCTTCGGGTCGATGTCGAGCTCGAAGTCCTGCCAGCTCGCCTCGTCCGAGACCTCCGGGTTGAACCGGCGGATCCGGAAGGTGACCTTGACCGTGTGGGAAGCGGTGTCCTCGGCCGCGTCCAGCGCCGCGGAGTGCTTGTCGAGAGTCGGGGTGCTCATCAGTACTTACGCTCCATCGGCTGGTAGCGGGTCTGGACGACCGGCTTGTAGTCGAGACGGATCGACTCCTTGCCGTCCGCGCCGACCTCGCGGTACGCCATGGTGTGCCGCATGAAGTTGACGTCGTCGCGGTTCGGGAAGTCCTCGCGGTAGTGACCGCCGCGGGACTCCTTGCGGGCCAGGGCGGAGACCGCCATGACCTCGGCCAGGTCGAGGAGGTTGCCCAGCTCGATGGCCTCCAGCAGGTCGGTGTTGAACCGCTTGCCCTTGTCCTGGATGGACACGTTCAGGTAGCGCTCGCGCAGCTCACCGATCTTCTCGACCGCGGTCTTGATCGTCTGCTCGGTGCGGAACACCATCACGTTGGCGTCCATGCACTCCTGCAGCTCCTTGCGGAGCTCGGTGACGCGCTCGGTGCCGGTGGAGTTCCGCAGCCGCTCGACCTGGTCGACGACCTTCTGCGCCGGGTCCTCGGGCAGCTCGACGAAGTCGTGGTCCGCGGAGTACTCGGCGGCGGCGATGCCCGCGCGGCGGCCGAACACGTTGATGTCCAGCAGCGAGTTGGTGCCCAGGCGGTTCGCGCCGTGGACGGAGACGCAGGCGACCTCGCCGGCGGCGTACAGGCCCGGGACGACGGTGGTGTTGTCCGAGAGGACCTCACCCTCGACGTTGGTCGGGATGCCGCCCATGGCGTAGTGCGCGGTCGGCTGGATCGGGATCGGGTCCGTGTAGGGCTCGATACCGAGGTAGGTCCGCGCGAACTCGGTGATGTCGGGCAGCTTGGCGTCCAGCTGCTCCGGCGGGAGGTGCGTGAGGTCCAGGTAGACGTGGTCGCCCTCGGGACCGCAGCCGCGGCCCTCGCGGATCTCCGTGTAGATGGAGCGGGAGACGACGTCACGGGACGCGAGGTCCTTCATGACCGGCGCGTACTTCTCCATGAAGCGCTCGCCGTCCTTGTTGCGGAGGATGCCGCCCTCACCGCGGGCGCCCTCCGTCAGCAGGATGCCCATCCGCCAGATGCCGGTCGGGTGGAACTGGAAGAACTCCATGTCCTCCAGCGGCAGCCCACGGCGCCAGGCGGCGGCCTGGCCGTCACCGGTCAGGGTGTGCGCGTTGGAGGTCACCTTGAAGAACTTGCCGGTGCCGCCGGACGCGAAGATGATCGACTTCGCCTGGAAGACGTGGATCTCGCCGGTCGCCAGCTCGTACGCGACGACGCCCGAGGACTTCTTGACGCCGTCGACGTCCTGGAGCAGCAGGTCCAGGACGTAGAACTCGTTGAAGAACTCCACGCCCTCCTTGACGCAGTTCTGGTACAGCGTCTGGAGGATCATGTGGCCGGTGCGGTCCGAGGCGTAGCAGGACCGGCGGACCGGGGCCTCGCCGTGGTTACGGGAGTGACCGCCGAAGCGGCGCTGGTCGATGGTGCCGTTCGGGGTGCGGTTGAACGGCAGGCCCATCTTCTCCAGGTCGAGGACGGAGTCGATGGCCTCCTTCGCCAGGATCTCGGCGGCGTCCTGGTCGACCAGGTAGTCGCCGCCCTTGATCGTGTCGAAGGTGTGCCACTCCCAGTTGTCCTCCTCGACGTTGGCGAGGGCGGCGGCCATGCCGCCCTGTGCCGCGCCGGTGTGGGAGCGGGTCGGGTAGAGCTTCGTCAGGACCGCGGTGCGGCTGCGCTTCGTCGACTCGATCGCCGCGCGCATGCCCGCGCCACCGGCGCCGACGATGACGGTGTCGTACTTGTGGATCTTCATTGGTCTCGTCAGCCCCGGCGTTAGCGGATGTTCGGGTCGAAGGTGAAGATCACCAGCGTGCCCAGGAGGACGGTGAACACCGTGGCGGTGTACAGCAGCATCTTCAGCCAGAAACGGGTGTTGTCCCGCTGGGCGTAGTCATTGATGACCGTACGCAGGCCGTTGGCGCCGTGCAGCATCGCGAGCCACAGCATCAGCAGGTCCCAGACCTGCCAGAACGGCGAGGCCCAGCGGCCGGCCACGAAGGCGAAGCCGATCTTGGAGACGCCGCCGTCCAGCACCAGCTGGATCAGCAGGTGGCCCAGGACCAGGACGACCAGCACGATGCCGGACAGCCGCATGAAGAGCCAGCCGTACAGCTCGAAGTTGGTGCGCGTCGACTTCGGGGTCTTACCGGTGCGCTTACGGGGCGGCTCGATGACCGGCGCCGGGTTGTCCGCGTCGTAGAGGGTGACGTCGGAGGCACCCGCGGGGGAGGTGGTTTCAGCAGACATCTCGCGTCATCAGCTCCCGAACAGCGTGCGCAGGGTGTGCTGCAGCACGGGGTAGAAGGCACCGGCCATGAGCACGACCCAGACGCCCACAACGGTCCACAGCATCTGCTTCTGGTACTTCGGGCCCTTGGACCAGAAGTCCACGGCGATGACGCGGAGACCGTTGAGCGCGTGGAAGAGGATCGCGGCGACGAGGCCGTACTCCAACACGTTGACGATGGGTGTCTTGTACGTCGCGACGACACCGTCGTACGCCTCGGGAGAGACGCGGACGAGAGCGGTGTCGAGGACGTGTACGAACAGGAAGAAGAAGATGAGGACGCCAGTGACTCGGTGAGCCACCCAGGACCACATGCCTTCCCGGCCGCGGTACAGCGTTCCAGCCGGCACGGAAAAACCCTCCGGGAGCGGGGATTGGGGCCTGCCGGCTTCTCTGTCGGTCGGCCCGGCCGGGTACGGTCCACCGGCCCTGGCCATCGTAGCGACGCCTTGTCGGTTCATTGCCCCGGGGCCCTGCAGGTGTGATCAAACAGCCACCAACGGGCTATCACACAAGAGCAAAACGGGATGTTATGGGCATCTCGCGATAAGGCGCGCCAACCGACCGCTCACGGTGCGTCGCAGCTCATCGGCGGCGACGGCGCGCTCCTCGTCCGGGTCGTTGCCCAGCCGGGTGCGGATCCCGGCCAGCATCTGGTCCAGGACCTCGTCCTCGCCGTAGCCGTCGAGGCAGATGACGAAGGCGTGGCGGAAGCGGCGCTCGTACTCGGCGTGGGCGGCGCGCAGTGCGGTGTGCGCGGCGAGGGTGCCCGGGCCGGGGGCACCGGCCGGCGGCAGCGGGGAGGCCGATTCGGCGGCCAGCGCCTCGTCCAGATCGGCGGCGGAGAGGTCGTAGCAGCCCTCGTCGGAGGCGGCGAGCAGCGCGCCGAGATCCGGGTATGGGCGGTGCCGGGCCAGGCGCTGCGCCCAGCGGCGACTGCCGCAGCAGGTCAGCAGCGCGGCGACGGCGTCGTCCGGCGGCAGGGCGTTGAAGGTGTGGGGCACGGCGGTGTCCGGAAGCGGCGGCCGGGCGCCGTGGCTCTGCGAGGGTATGCCGCGCCAGGGCGCGCACGGCGGGCGCAGCATCGTCGGCCGGGCGGCCGGAGTGTCACCGGACAGCGGGGGCTCCTCGGAAGGATCGGACGTTCGGACGAGCGAGTGGTGCGTGCGGTTGGGGTGCGGGGGCCGACGGAGACGGTGCGGGTCACGGAAGCGGTGCGGTTTCGGATCGCGGGCGCGGCGGCCGGGGCGTGTCGTGGCGACGGAGGCGTCGGCCGGGGCCGTCCGGAGACCCGGACACCCTGCGCGCGGTGTGATGAACCGAAACGCCACCGTAACGACGCAGGGTGGGCGCTGTCCGACGGATGCGCGAATTTCACCCGGATGAGAGAGGTTTTTCCTAGGGATCGCCTGCGAAGCGACGGTGTCCGCCCGGGAGGCCGCGCGTCGGGGGCGTCCGTCATGCCGGGCGGGTGCCGCCCCGGGCCCGGCCCCGGTGGGCGGAGCGCCCGGGACACGGCGGGGCCCGCGCTCCCCGTACCGGCGGGTCCGGTCGTGGGGAGCGGCGGCACGGCGAGGAGAGAACCGAGCAGTGAGGAGCGCACGATGTCGTACCCGAGTCGGCCCGGACACCCTGAACGGCCGAAGGCGGCGCCGGAGAATGCGCCGCCGGGGGAGCGGGCCGCGCCGCCCGGCGGCCGGTCGCCGGTGGCCCGGGCGGTGCTGCCCGCCGTACTGGTGGCCGCCGCGCTCACGCTGGCCGCCTGCGCCGACGCGGCGGACTCCCAGGCACCGGGCGCCACCGGCCGGGCGGCCTCCCCGGTGCCGACCCCCACCTGGCAGAAGGTCACCGGCGCGCCGCGCACCGTCCCCGCCGTACGGGACTTCCGTCCGGCCGACGGGCGTGGCTGGCGGCCCTCCAAGGGCGCCCGGATCGTGGTGCCCGCCGGGGAGAAGAGCACCGTCGCGGACGAGGCGCGGCTGCTCGGGCAGGACCTGGGCGGGATGCCCGTCGTCTGGGGCGATCAGCCCGTGCGCCCCGGGGACGTCGAGGTCGAGCTCGCCGGGAAGGACGGCAAGGGGGTCCCGGAGCGGCCGGACAATGCGCCCACGGGCGACACCGCCGACGAGGTGTACACGCTGACCGCGCGCGACACCCGGCTGACGCTCGCCGCCCCCACCGACGCCGGGATCTTCTACGCCACCCGGACCGTCAAACAGGCGGTGCGCGCTGCCGGGGGGCTGCCGGAGGGCACGATCGAGGACCGGCCCGACCGGGCGCAGCGCGGGATGCTGCTGGACAACGCCCGCAAGCCGTTCACCGCGAGCTGGATCGAGGACCGGGTGCGGGAGCTGGGCGATCTCAAGCTCAACCAGCTCCAGCTGCACTTCTCCGATGACCAGGGCTTCCGCATCGAGAGCGACACCCACCCGGAGATCGTCTCCAAGGACCATCTGACCAAGGACGAGGTCCGCCGCATCCTGCGGCTCGCGCACTCCCGGCACATCAGCGTCCTCCCCGAGATCGACTCGCCCGGGCACCTCGGCGCCGTCCTCGACCACCACCCCGACCTCCAGCTGCGCAACGCGAGCGGGCGGGTGCTGCGCGGGGCGATCGACATCTCCCAGCCCGCCGCCGGGAAGCTCATCGACGAGCTGATCGGCGAGTACGCCAAACTCTTCGACGTGCCCAAGGGCGCCGCCGCGTACTGGCATCTGGGCGGCGACGAGTACCAGGTGCTGACGGCCCCCTCGCCGTCCGCGTCCTACCCGGGCCTGGCCCAGGCGGCCCGGAAGAAGTACGGGCCGAACGGCACCATCAAGGATCTGGCGACCGGCTGGCTCAACGACCGGCAGCGCGCCGCCGAGAAGGCCGGACGCGACCGGATCGAGGCGTGGAACGACGGGTTCTTCGTCGGCACGCGCGTCCAGGCGGACAAGAACCGCACCGTCGGCTACTGGACCGGCAAGGAGATCGGCGCCAACGACCCGGCCCGTTTCCTGCGCGAGGGCCGCAAGGTGGTCAACCTCAACGACGAGTACCTCTACTACGTGCTCGGCGAGCCGAATCAGTTCACGTATCCGACCGGTGAGCGGATCTTCCGCGAGTGGACGCCCGCGGTGCTGCGGCACACCTCACCCGTCGACGTTCCGGCGAGCCTGACCACTCCGGACCACATCCCGGGCGCGCGCTTTGCCGTCTGGTGCGATCGGGCGCACGCGCAGACGTCCCAGCAGATCGCCCAGGGCATCCGGATGCCGCTGGCGGCGCTGTCACAGAAGGTGTGGGACCCGCGGAAGCCCGCGCTGAGCTGGGCGGAGTTCCGGGCGCTGGCCACGAAGGTGTCCGGTACGGGCTGACGGGAGGCCCCGGCGCGAACCTGACGGCGGGGGTGCGAGGGACGGCCGGGGCCGCCACCCCCCACAGGAGAGGCCCCGGCCGTCGTTCGCGGGAGGGGACCGTCACGGACCCCTCAACCGGTACAGCGCCGTACGCGCCAAAAGCGTCACAGGGGGTGTGGAAGGCCGCACCACAGTGGTCTGGACGGCGACCGGGCGGGGCCCGTAACGTGCCAGTTCGCGCCGGTCGGCGCGCTTGTCGTACGTCTGCCGCGGCCGGGACCGGGCCGCCGTCAACGGGGGGTTCGATGGATCGGTACGCGCCGTACTGGCCGTACGCGCCGTGCGTCCCGGGCCGCCCGTGGCGGATGCCGGGCCCGGGGGCGGCCGGGGTGATCAGCCGGGATACCGTCTGCGAAACCGCCGGGGTTACCGGGGGTTCCGCGGCCGTCGCCAGGGGCGGCGGCCGGTAGCGGGCAGTTGGGCAGCAGCAAGGACCGGGCAGCGGAGATTCCGCACGCGACAGGAATGGACCCGTGCGAGGGGACGACATTCAGCCGGACGACAGTCGGCTGACCGCTGCCGTGCAGGCGGCACAGGACGGCGACGAGGCGGCGTTCCGCGCGGTCTACCGTGCGGTGCACCCCCGGCTCCTCGGCTATGTGCGGACGCTGGTGGGCGAGGCGGACGCGGAGGACGTCGCGTCGGAGTCCTGGCTCCAGATCACCCGTGACCTGGGCCGGTTCAGCGGTGACGCCGACCGGTTCCGCGGCTGGGCCGCCCGGATCGCCCGCAACCGCGCCCTGGACCACATCCGGATGCGCGGTCGCCGCCCGGTGACCGGCGGCGACGAGAGCGAACTCGTCGACACCCCGGCTCTCTCCGACACCGAGGGCGAGGCGTTCGCCGCCCTCGGCACCGGCCGCACGCTGCGGTTGATAGCCACGCTCCCGCAGGACCAGGCCGAGGCGGTGGTGCTGCGCGTCGTCGTCGGGCTGGATGCCAAGAGCACCGCGAAGGTCCTCGGCAAGCGGCCCGGCGCGGTCCGGACGGCGGCCCACCGCGGGCTGCGCCGCCTGGCCGAACTCCTCGGCGAACGGGCGGAGAGCGGGGACGCCGAAGAAGCCGGACCCGCGGCCGAGGGCGACGGTTGCGGACCCGGCGCGGCGGAGGGCGCCCCGGCCCGCCGGGCGACGGGCGGCCCGCGCGGGGGTGGTGGAACGATGGACGGGGTCCCCGTACAGGGGCGAAGACGCCGTGACGGCGTGGCGGAATCGTACGTACCGGGTGTGACGGAAACGGCCGCGCGAACGCAGAAGGACATGTGATGGCCGACGACCGGTACAACTGGCTCGACAACGATGCCGCGGAGCGCCTGCTGCGCGGCGAGCCGGTCGGCACCAGGGCACACGGCGCGCAGGAACTCGCCCGGCTACTCGACGACGCGGCCCCGGCCGGACCCGGCCCGGCGTCGCTGCCCGGGGAGGAGGCCGCCGTCGCCGCCTTCCACCGGGCCCACCACGCGGTACCGGCCCGCGCCGGTCTCGCCCGGCCCTTCCGGCGCGGTTTCGTCGTGGCGCTGGCGGCCTGCGCGCTCGGCGGGGTGGCGGTGGCGGCCGGTACGGGCGTGCTGCCCAGCCCGTTCCGCCCGGGGCCCGCCCCGACCTCCAGCGTCTCCACGGACGTCAGCCCCGGCCCCCTCGCATCCCCGTCCCCCGGCACCACGGCGCCCGGCTCCCCGGACGCGACGGCGGGGGAGCGGCCGACCGACGCCACCACCTCCCCGACGCCGGACGCCGGCCACAGCACCACCCCGTCGCCGTCCGGCGCCCCCAAGGGCCCGGGCCGCGGGGTGCCCGGCCTGCCCGGCAACGGCAAGAACGGTTCGGCGGAGCGGCGTTCGGCGGTGCTCGTGCTCTGCCGGGACTACGAGGCGGGCAAGCGCGGCGACCTGGACCGCGAGACCGTACAGCGCCTGGAGCGCGCCGCCGGAGGCCCGGCGAAGGCCCACGCGTTCTGCCGCCGCTACCTTCAGCAGCACGGCAACGGCAACGGCAACGGCAACGGAAACGGCAACGGAAACGGCAATGGCGGCGGGAACGGCAACGGCGGCGGGAACGGCGACGGAAACGCCGGCGGCGGGAAAGCGGGCACCGGGCAGGGCGGCGGCCACGGCGGCGACGAGGACGACGACGGACAACCGTCCACCGCACCGGAAATCCCGGCCCCCGTCCCCGGTTCCCCGGAACCGTCCGCCTCGGACACCGTGACCCCGACGCCCTCCGCCAGCGCGGACGGCACCGCTCCCGCCTCGGTGTGACGTTTTTGCGGCGCCCGGCGCAGTACTGAGTGAGCCGACTGGTCATCGGCGGCGCGTGGGCCGGGTTCCCCCCGTACCCAGGACCTCGCGCACCTGGCGCGGGCGGGGCACGTTCCCCCGGCCCTGCCCGCGCCCCCCTCTTTCTCCGTGCCTCGCGGGGCCCGTCTGCCTCTTCCCGTCCGCCTCTTCCCGTCCGCCTCTTCCCGTCCGCCTCTTCCCGGTGTCCGTTCGCCGGCGGGCGATTCCGTGGTGTCCGGTGGCGGGCGCCCCGGCCGCAGGGCGGTGGCGCGCGGGGGCTGCGTCACACTGGTGGCATGTCGTCACCCCGCCGCGCGTGCCCCGTCTGCACCCGAGAGATCGCCGTCGTCGGCGGCCGCTTCGCCCGCCACGACCCGCCCGGGCGGCGCACGGTGCTGGAGCTGGTCTCCTGCCCGGGGTCGCGGCGGATCGCCCCGATGATGGCGCCCGCGGAGAAGCTCTTCGACCCGGAGGAACCGCCGTTCCCCGGCCAGCAGCCGTTGTTCTGAGCGGCGCGCCCCAGGCCGTGTCCGCAGGCGTTACGGCACCAGGACGTCCAGTTCCGCCATTGCGCCGACCGTGATCTGACGCGTCAGCTCCTCGGCGCGCGTCGCGTCGCCGACCCGTACCGCCTCGGCGACCTGGACGTGCAGCGAGACCGCCGCCGGGTCCGGGTCGGTGAACATCACATGGTGCGCGGTGCGGCCGGTCAGCACCGCGGCGACGACATCGCCGAGCCGGGCGAACATCTCGTTGCCGGAGGCGGTCAGCACCACGCGGTGGAACGCGGTGTCGTGCACCAGGTACGCGTCGAGCTGCTGGCCGCGGGAGGTGGCGACCATGCCCATGGCGTGTTCGGTGAGCGCGGCGCACTGGGCGGGGTCGGCGTGGACGGCGGCGAGCCCCGCGGCGACCGGTTCGACGGCGGAGCGCAGCACGGTCAGCGAGCGCAGCTGCCGGGGGCGGTCCCGTCCGGCCAGCCGCCAGCTGATGACCCGTGGGTCGTAGACGTTCCACTCCTCGGGCGGCAGGACCGTCACGCCCACCCGGCGGCGGGAGGTCACCAGCCGCATGGATTCCAGGACCCGGATCACCTCGCGGACGACGGTGCGGGAGACGTCGAACGCCGCTGCCAGCTCTTCGGTGCGCAGGACCGTGCCCGGCGGATGGTCGCCCGCGGTGATCGCCGGACCGAGGGCTTCGAGCACCCGTGTGTGCGGCCCCTGCCCCTGCTTCTCCATGGGGATCAGCCTACGTTCCGCCCGACTGGCTCTTTAAGTATGACGTTTGCGCCACACCCTCTTGAATAAGTCATACATAATGGGTTTCAGTGGGGTGTCATACCGAGGTCGAAGAAGACAGCGAGGTACCCGGGAATGAGCACGCCCCACGTCATCGTCGTGATGGGAGTTGCCGGAACCGGCAAGACGACGATCGGCCCGCTGGTCGCCGAGGCCCTCGGTGTGCCGTATGCCGAGGGCGACGCATTCCACCCGCCGGCCAACATCGCCAAGATGACCGCCGGGACCCCGCTGGACGACGCCGACCGTGGCCCGTGGCTGGACGCCATCGGCGCCTGGGCCCATGAGCGGGCCGGGCGCGGCGGCGTGGTCAGCTGCTCCGCCCTCAAGCGCGGCTACCGCGACCGGCTGCGCGCCGCCGCCCCCGAGGTGGTCTTCCTCCATCTCACCGGCGACCGCGCGCTGATCGAGCGGCGGATGGCCGAGCGGAAGGGCCACTTCATGCCGGCCGCGCTGCTCGACTCGCAGTTCGCCACCCTCGAACCCCTCGGCGGCGACGAACGCGGCGTCGCGGTGGACGTCTCGGGCACCCCCGAGGAGATCGCCGCCCGCGCGGCCGACGCGCTCCGCGCCGTCCCGGCCGTCTGAACCCGGAGCCCTCGGGCCCGTACCTCCAAGGTCCGCATCCCCGGGGCCCGCCCTTCCGGGAACCGCACGTTCCGGGGCCCCGCCCCTCCCTCCCTTCCTCCCTCCCCTCCCTCTTCCTCCTAGGAATCGCCGTGACTCATCTCAGCGTCGAGATGCTGGCAGCGGACGCGGCCGAGCCGATCACCTCGGCCGGTCATGCGCAGCTGGGCATCGCCGTTCTGGCGGGCATCGCCGTCATCGTTGTGCTCATCACCAAGTTCAAGCTGCATGCTTTCCTGTCGCTGATCATCGGCTCGCTGGTGCTCGGCGCGGCCGCCGGGGCGCCCCTCGACAAGGCCATCGCCAGCTTCTCCACCGGACTGGGCTCGACGGTCGCCGGTACGGGTGTGCTCATCGCCCTCGGCGCGATCCTGGGCAAGCTGCTCGCGGACTCCGGGGGCGCCGACGAGATCGTCGACACGATCCTGGCGAAGGCGAACCGGCGGTCGATGCCCTGGGCGATGGTGCTCATCGCCTGCGTCGTCGGGCTGCCGATCTTCTTCGAGGTCGGCATCGTGCTGCTGATCCCGGTGGTCCTGCTCGTCGCCAAGCGCGGCAACTTCTCGCTGATGCGCATCGGCATCCCCGCCCTGGCCGGACTCTCGGTCATGCACGGCCTGATCCCGCCGCACCCCGGACCGCTCGTCGCGATCGACGCCGTCGGCGCCAACCTCGGCATCACCCTTGCCCTCGGCGTCGTCGTGGCGATCCCCACCGCGATCATCGCCGGGCCGCTCTTCTCCCGCTACGCCGCCCGCTGGGTCGACATCCGGCCGCCCGAGAACATGATCCCCGAGCGTGCCTCGGCGGAGCCGGCGAAGCGCCCGCGGTTCGGCGTCACCGTCGCCACCGTGCTGCTGCCGGTCGTGATGATGCTGGCCAAGGCGCTGGTGGACATCGTCATCGACAACCCGGAGCACTCCGTTCAGCGGGTCTTCGACGTCATCGGCTCCCCGATGATCGCGCTGCTGGCCGGTGTCGTCGTCGCGATGTTCACGCTGGGCCGCGCGGCCGGGTTCACCAAGGGCCGGATCGCCACCACCGTCGAGTCGTCCCTCGGCCCGATCGCCGGTGTGCTGCTGATCGTCGGCGCCGGTGGCGGCTTCAAGCAGACGCTGGTGGACGCGGGCGTCGGCCAGATGATCCTGGACATCTCCAAGGGCTGGAACATCTCCGCACTGCTGTTGGCCTGGCTGATCGCCGTCGCCATCCGTCTGGCGACCGGCTCCGCGACGGTGGCCACCATCTCCGCGGCGGGCCTGGTCGCCCCGCTCGCCGCCGACATGAGCAGCACCCATGTCGCCCTGCTGGTCCTCGCCATCGGCACCGGCTCGCTGTTTTTCAGCCACGTCAACGACGCCGGATTCTGGATGGTCAAGGAGTACTTCGGCATGAACGTCGGCCAGACGATCAAGACGTGGTCGGTGATGGAGACGTTGATCTCGGTGGTCGGCATCGCCTGTGTGCTGCTGCTGTCGCTGGTGGTCTAGCGAGCGACGCGCTGCCTCCTCGCGACGGGGCCGTACGGGCGGGAGGGCCGCCGGTGCGGCCCCGTTCGCGTAGGCGGGCGGCTACGGGGGGAGAGGACTTGGTCAGCCGCCGCCGACGTCCATCTGCGGAGGCACATCCGATCAGCCCGTCGGTACGACCCGGAAGACGATCCGGTCCCGAATCTCCGCGAGACGGGCGTCGACTTCCGGCGCCGTGGCGCCTGCGACCAGAGCGCCTCACCCACGGCGGCGAGCGGTTCCACGCACAGGTCCCGGAACGCCAGCCCACCGACGACCTCACCCTCCGGGGAGCCCAGCGCGGCAACGGCGGCAGCCGGGTCCTCCACGTCACAGGCGATGACGGACGAGAAGAGGGAAAGGTCCGCATCCGCCAGGTTCGATGGCCTGTCCACGCCGATCAACCGCACGTCACGGGAGCGGGCTTGCCGGTACAGACGCTGTATCTGGTCACGCCCGTGAGGCGAGCGTGGACCGCAGCCCATGACAAGTATCGCTGCAGACACCGGTACCCGACCTCCACGAGGTGTCGATTCTTCGCCGGAAGGCCCGGCCTACCACTCCACCGGAACGGTCGAGAGCCCGCCCATCAACACACCGTCGCGTCGGGTGAGTTCCTCGACGGGGACGGCGATCCGAAGGGAAGGGATACGGGCGAAGAGCATCCGGAAGGCCGCCGCGATCTCCACCCGGGCGAGAGTGGCGCCGATGCACAGACGCGGTCCGTGGCCGAAGGACAGGTGTGGATTGGGGTCCCGCGAGATGTCGAAGGTGTCCGGAGCGGTGAAGACGGAAGGGTCCCGGTTCGCGGCCAGCGTCGACAGCAGCACCGCCGCGCCCCGCTCGACGGGCGTTCCCGCGATGTCCACGTCTTCGCGGGCGTACCGAAGGATCGGCAGATCCGGCGACGAGTAGCGCAGCACCTCTTCCGTGGCGCTTTCCGCGCGTCCCGGGTCGTCGCGCAATGCGGCGAGCTGTGCATCGTTCGACAGCAGCAGGGCGACGCCGTAGTCGACTTTGATCGCCGTGGTCCGGTAGCCGGCAAACAACAGAGAGGCTGCGATCTGCGCGAGATCGTCCGTTCCCGCCACCTCGCCGGGCGGCGGCGGGGCGAGGCTGATTTCGCCGGAATGGACCAGATCGCTGATCAAATCCGCCCCGGGCGACCGCAGTTTGCGCTCTGCGAGTTCGCGCATGTAAGCAGCCAATTCCTGACGGGCCTTGGTCGACCGCGCGAAGTCCGTCGTCTGCGAAATATCGTCGAACAACACCCTGAACTGTCCGTGGTCCCCGTACGGGACGCCGAGAAGTTCACAGATGACGAGCAGGGAGAGCGGCATCGACAGCGTTTCATGCAGATCGACGGGGGGAGTGAGCCCGGCCATCCGGTCCAGGACGCGTTCCAGAAGAGCCTCGGTCCGTCCGCGCAGCGCCCTGATCCGCCTCGCAGAGAACGCCGGGGTGAGTCTGCGCCGGTAGCGGGCGTGATCCGCCCGCTCGGACGCGTAACTCCCGACGGGACCCGCGGTGCTCACCGCCGAGGCGGTCAGCCGTGCGGCGTCAGCCGGGGCGGGGTGGGCGCGACCGAGCCGGGGGTCTGCCAGCAGACTGCGGACGTCCGGATACCGGGTGACGAGCCACGCTTCGTCACCTGTCGCCGTGAGTACCTTTGCCGGAGCCTTGGCGCGCTGGAATATCCGGAATTCTTCCGGGAGGCCGAAGGCTCCCGGTCGTGGGAACGGCAGCCTGGGCAGGTGCGTTTCCATGCCAGCTCCACTTCTCGACGAAGGTCAGTTCTTGCCGTAAACCGCGACATAACTGCCGGAGGCGGTGTAAGGCTCATCGCGCCAGCCGCCTGACCGTGACACCAGATCAAGGCCGGCCAGCTTCGCCATCAGGTCGAGTTCCGAAGGCCACACGTAGCGGTAGTGCATGGGGTAGAAGGTGTTTTCCCGGCCCCGGATCACGATGTTCTGCACTTCCACGCGCTGCTCCGCCCGGTCGTGCCGCCGCGCGGCCACGATCGCACCCTGCGGGCCCACGTTTCGGGTGAGAGTGCTCTGCGTGCTGCAGAAGAGCGCGTGGTCGGGGACGGTCGCCTGGATGACGAACCGTCCTCGATCCGTGAGCCGTGCCGCAGCATTCCGTATGCACCGCAACTGGCTTTCCTGGGACGGGAGCAGGAAGAACGTCTCACTGATGCAGTAGATGAGATCGACGGCCGATGCGACCTTCACATCGGCGAAATCGCCGATGAGTACCTCGACCGACTCGCCGTCACGCTTTCCCTCCAGTTGCGCGGCCATGGTGGGAGAACCCTCGATACCCGCAACCTTCAGACCGCGCCGGGCCAGGGGAAAGGCGACGCGGCCTGTTCCCACACCCAGCTCCAGGGCGCTGCCGCCCGGAGCAAGTCCGGCGAGAAAGGCACTGGCCTCTTCCTGGTCGTGCCGTAGCGCCCAGTCCATCGAGTCGTAGTCGGGGCGTTGTTCACCATACGCGGCAATGTCGTAGTCCATACGCCTTCTCTAATCGTTGGTCTGCGAAGCTCGTTCCGCTCCGACAACGCGGACTGCGGCCAGGGCCAACGCCAGGGTGATGAGGGCTGACAGGAGAATTCCGCCTCTTCCGCCGGCGAAGTAGATCAAGGGACCGGCCGTCACCAGACCGATGGGTGCGGCCAGCGCCGATGCGGTGGACCACAGGGTGATCACCGGCTGCTCGTCCTCCTCGGTGAGAAAGGACTGCAGATATGAGTACGCGATCGGCGTGAACGGCGCGTAGATCAGGCCACCGAAGAAGAAGGAGATCGACGCGGTCAGCACATTCTGCGCGCTCGCCAGCCCGAACATGGCGCCGGCCCAGGCCGCGATGATGCCGACGAGGAGCGTCTGTTTGGGAACCGTGCGCAGATAGTTCGTCAGGAGCGCACCCGCAATGGCTCCTACACCGAACATGGTCCAGACGGTTCCCAAATCCCTTCCGCTGCCGGCGAGTGGCCCGTTGACGAAGAGCGGAAGCGCGGTTTCCACCGGCATGTAGAACAGGTTGAACAGGAACACGACGACAAGGAGCCGCCAGGCGATGGGCAGCCGGCGCAGCACCGTCAGTCCTGATTCTCCGCTGGTCGCGCGGCGGGACGATTCCGGTTTACGGGGCATGGTCAGCAGTGTGGTGAAGAACAGGGGCAGGAAGGTCACGCCGTCTGAGGTTCCCCCGTTGCGCGAGAGGTGCTGATCAGCTGGTCAGTGAGGGTTGACGGGGTTTCAGGTTCGTCGGTTCGGCCGTCGCCTGCTCGGC
>NZ_JBHYGX010000047.1:11026-44121 GCF_042739975.1 Streptomyces sp. NPDC059080 | reverse complement strand
CGCCGAGCAGGCGACGGCCGAACCGACGAACCTGAAACCCCGTCAACCCTCACTGACCAGCTGATCAGCACCTCTCGCGCAACGGGGGAACCTCAACCCGCTCGGTGCTGCTCAACGTGCCCGAGGACGTCACCAGGTGTGCGGGGCCCGGCATCACCACCGTGCCCCTCACGGCGCGCGTCGTGCACACGATCACCGTGCGCCTGCCCAACCCGCTGCGCGCCGCCGCCATCGCGGCCATGCTGTTCACCGGCACCGACACGTCGCTGCTGTCGATGACCCAGATTGCCAGCGTCGAGGAGGCCGGCACCACCGTGGCCATCGACCGCGACTCGCGGATCCACATCGGCGAACCGCCCGGACCCGGCACCTGTACGCGATCCCGCACCGCGCCCGCTCCCTGCTGCACGCGGCCGTCGAATTCCGCCGCCGCACCCCGCGCACCGCCGACAATCACGGCCTGTTCGCGAACTGCTTCGGCACCACGCCACGCTTCGAAGCCCTCATCGCCGACGCCGGCCTCGCGGTCCCCACCGTGGCCAACACCCATTCCGGGGACGACTGGCACACCGCCGCCCGCTGCTGGCACCTGCACACCCCCGCCCCGACAACCCCTGATGTCCTGCCGCGCCTTGGGGAGTTGCGCCCGTGACCGACCAGCACCTGTCGCCCGGCGACACGTCCGCGGTCGCGTTCGACCTGGTGTTCCTGCGGACACGCGCCGCGGAGTACCGGCTCACCGACGAGGACCTGACCGCGCTGACCGGCATCCCCACCACCGACTGGGGCACCCACCTCACCCCCCACACCCTCCCCGCCGCGACTCTGTTCATCCTCGCCCGCGCCCTGAACACCTCCGCGGAATCCCTCCTGCGCCAGCTCGCACCGAACCGCCGTCCCGCCCCGGCGGCGGCCGACCACGCCACCGTGCTGCACGCCGCCCTGCTCGAAGCCGACCGCATCCACCCCGACGACCTGGCCTCCGCCCTGGAATGGACCCCGCACCGCCTGGGGCGCGCCGCCACCACCCTGGCCGCACACCTCGAGCAGCAAGGCAGCCCGCAGCGGCTCGTCCACACCGACACCACCATCCACCTGACCTGCGTCCCCGACCTGCTTGACCCCAAGCAACGGCAGAACCTGCACAACTGCGGCCACACCGCCGCATCCCTCGCCCCCGGCGAGGCCGCCGCCCTGGCCCGCCTGCTGCACCACACCGCCCGCGACCTCCCCCCCCGGGGGGGCGGAGAAGCCGCCGTTTGCAGTTCGTCTCCACGGTCCGGCCCTTTGCTGCGCACGCCCAGCAGAGGAAGCCGGATGGGGCGGCGACGTCAGCAAAGGATGCTCGACGTCACCGGTCTCCCGGACTCAGGAGTAGTAGATGACCATGCTGCCGGGGCCGTCAGCCTCGCAGTGGTCGATGGTGACGTGGTGCCCCACCGCCCTGTCCAGTTCCTGCTGGGTCTGGTCGGTGTGGCAGTCCGTCTGGTAGTTGCCCTGCGTTTCCATGGTCTGGAGATCGGCAGCCTGCGCGGCTCCGGTGGCGATGCCGGACAGGGCCAGGAGGCCGGCGGCGACGACTGCGGTGCGCTGGAACTTGTGCATGTCTTCTCTCCTCTTGTGCATGTGCATATGCGTTGCGTGCACGCTCGACGGCGTGTGGATCCACGCTCCGGGATTCCGTCTCGTTCCCGGACGGCAGTCAGCTTCGAAGACCAGGGTGACGTTCCGCTAACGGATGACTAATGCGCTGGGCCAGTGCCACTCACTTTAGGTCGCTCACGCCGCTGACCTGCACCGATGTCACCGCTGGAGGGATCACCCTCGCATCGCTCCTGATGTGGGCGTGACATGTGAAGACAACTCCTAGTAGTGCTTGGTCATGTGCGATCTGCGACGGCGTGTCTGCTTGATGGGTCGTGTCGTTGACAGGACGTGCTGAGTGGGGAGTTGGCTGCGGTCCGGTGTGATCTGGAGGACTTCGCGGCGGAGATGTTCGAGCCGTTCGCGCGGGCGGATCAGCGGCGGTGGGGCGGGGTCTATCTGCGGGGCCTGTTGCTGGACGGCGGACGCAAGTCGGTGGAGCCGATGGCCGCCCGTCTGGGCGAGGACGGGAACCGGCAGGCCCTGGCCCACTTCGTCACCTCCAGCCCGTGGGATCCGGCGCATGTGCGGGCCCGTCTGGCCTGGCGCATGCAGCCGGTCATCAAGCCCACTGCGCTGGTCATTGATGACACCGGGTTCCTCAAGGACGGGGATGCGTCGGCGTGTGTGACCCGGCAGTACACCGGCACTGCGGGCAAGGTCACCAACTGCCAGGCCGGGGTCTCGCTGCACCTGGCTTCCAACGGCGCCTCGACGGCGGTGAACTGGCGTCTGTTCCTACCCGAGAGCTGGGATCCCGCCTCGCCGAAGGCCGATCAGGTCAAAGTGGTCCGTCGTGACAAGTGCGCCATCCCTGCCCAGGTGGGCCATGTCGAGAAGTGGCAGCTGGCCCTCGACATGATCGGCGAAACGCGGTCCTGGGGCATCGAGGTGGCCCAGGTCATCGCCGACGGCGGCTATGGCGACACCGCCGCCTTCCGGCTTGGCCTGGAAGAACGCGGTCTCGACTACGTGGTGGGCATCTCGACCACGACCACCGCGCAACCCGAGGACGCACAGCCGTGCACCCCGGCCTGCCCCGGCCGGGGCAGACGGCCGGTTCCTGCCTACCCCGAGCCGGCCCAGAGGGTGAAGAACCTGGTCATCGCGGCCGGCCCGTTGCTCGCGCTCCAGCCCCGTAGGCGGTTCCGCAAGGACACCGTGCTGATCGTGGACGGCACCCTGGTGCCCACCCGCGACCACGCCATCGCCGCGCAGTCGAAGAACTACCGGTACTCCACCAATCACCAGGTCGTCATCGACGCGGACACTCGGCTCGTCGTCGCCGTCGGCCGGCCGCTGCCCGGCAACCGCAACGACTGCAAAGCGTGGGAGTCGTCCGGCGCGAAGGACGCCGTCGGCAGGACCACGGTGATCGCGGACGGCGGCTACCGCGGCACCGGCCTGGTCATCTCGCACCGCCGCGAACGCGGCCAGACCGAACTCCCGGCCTGGAAAGAACAGCACAACCGTTCGCACCGCAAGGTCCGCGCCCGCGTCGAGCACGCCTTCGCCCGGATGAAGACCTGGAAGATCCTCCGCGACTGCCGCCTGAAAGGCGACGGCGTCCACCACGCCATGCTCGGCATCGCCTCTGGCCTGGCCAAGCGGCCCTACGACCTCCGGCACGCCGGGATCTCGTTCTGGCTGTACTCCGGTGTGGACCCGGCTGAATGCGCTCGCCGCGCGGGCCAGAGCATCGAAGTCCTCTTCCGCCACTACGCCAAGTTCCTGGATGGAGTCCGGGAGCAGGCCAACCGCCTCATTGAGCAGTCGATGAAGGAGTGGGACCGTGTCAGTCAAGGCGCGGCGCTTGAGGGGCGAGTCGGGATTTTGGTCCGTGACGGGTCCGGAACAGCTGGTCAGGATCGGGATAGCGCTGGGAGTAACTGGGGGTTACGACGTAAACCGGGCGCTTGTCCGGGCGGGACGAGCGGAAGGCGCCGGACGGGAAAAAGTCCAGGTCAGGCGCCTTTTCTCGTGTCCCTAGAAGAACCCGAGCTTCTTCGGCGAGTACGACACCAACAAGTTCTTCGTCTGCTGGTAGTGGTCCAGCATCATCTTGTGGTTCTCACGGCCGATGCCGGACTGCTTGTAGCCGCCGAAGGCCGCGTGGGCGGGGTAGGCGTGGTAGCAGTTGGTCCAGACCCTTCCTGCCTGGATGGCGCGGCCCGCGCGGTAGGCGGTGGAGCCGTCGCGGGTCCAGACTCCGGCGCCGAGGCCGTAGAGGGTGTCGTTGGCCAGGGTGACGGCGTCGTCGAAGTCGGCGAAGGGGGCGACGGCCACCACCGGGCCGAAGATCTCCTCCTGGAAGACGCGCATGGCGTTGTTGCCCTCGAAGATGGTCGGGCGGACGTAGTAGCCGCCCTCCAGTTCGCCGCCGAGTTCGGCGCGGGCGCCGCCGGTGAGGACGCGGGCGCCCTCCTGACGGCCGATGTCCAGGTAGGAGAGGATCTTCTCCAGCTGGTCGTTGGACGCCTGCGCGCCGACCATGGTGTCGGTGTCGAGCGGGTGACCCTGGACGATCTTCTCGGTGCGGGCCACACCCGCCGCGAGGAAGTCCTGGTAGTGGCCGCGCTGGATCAGGGCGCGGGAGGGGCAGGTGCAGACCTCGCCTTGGTTGAGGGCGAACATGGTGAAGCCCTCCAGCGCCTTGTCGAGGAAGTCGTCCGCGTGCGACGAGACGTCGTCGAAGAAGATGTTGGGGCTCTTGCCGCCCAGTTCGAGGGTGACCGGCCGCAGGTTCTCCGAGGCGTACTGCATGATCAGGCGGCCGGTCGTGGTCTCGCCGGTGAACGCCACCTTCGCCACCCGGGGGCTGGACGCCAGCGGTTTGCCCGCCTCCGCGCCGAAGCCGTTGACGATGTTGACGACGCCCGGCGGCAGCAGGTCCGCGATCAGGCTCATCAGGAAGTGCACCGAGGCGGGCGTCTGCTCGGCGGGCTTGAGGACCACGGCATTGCCCGCCGCGAGCGCGGGCGCCAGCTTCCAGGTCGCCATCAGGATCGGGAAGTTCCACGGGATGATCTGCGCGACGACGCCCAGCGGTTCGTGGAAGTGGTACGCGACGGTGTCCGCGTCGATCTCGGAGAGGGTGCCCTCCTGGGCGCGTACCGCACCGGCGAAGTAGCGGAAGTGGTCGATGGCCAGCGGGATGTCGGCGGCCAGCGTCTCCCGGACCGGCTTGCCGTTCTCCCAGCTCTCGGCGACGGCCAGCTCCTGGAGGTGGGCCTCCATCCGGTCCGCGATCCGGTTGAGGATCACGGCACGTTCGGCGGGCGCGGTACGGGCCCAGCCGGGGGCCGCCGCGTGCGCCGCGTCCAGGGCGCGTTCGACGTCCTCGGCGGTGCCGCGCGCCACTTCGGTGAAGGGCTGGCCGTTCACCGGCGTCGGGTTCTCGAAGTACCGGCCCAGCGCGGGCGCGACGTACTCGCCGCCGATCCAGTGGTCGTACCGGCTCCGATAGGACATCACGGCATCGGCGGAACCGGGGTGGGCAAAGCGGGCCATGGTACGGCCTCCCAATCGCTCGGCGCGGTGCCCTCCGCTTCCCTGCGGAGGACGGTGCGCGCACGGTAGGGCGGGGGAGGTTGCCGCAAGGTTGCGGGGGGTGACGACGGCGGCCACGGGCCGCTTGGCACGGTGGTTCCGAGCCGTGTCCGGCGGGGCGGCCCGCACTCGGGGGGCGCCGCCGCCCGGCCGCTCCCCGTCCGCCGGGCACCCGCCCTGATGCGTGCCTCCCGCCCTACCGCCCCACCACCCCGTACACCTCTCGCAGCCGCCGCACCGCGCCCCGGGCCCGTACGTGCCCCGGGGCGTGCGGGGGCAGAGCGCTGGCCAGCGCCTCCCAGACCTCCAGGTCGTCCTCGCCCCAGGGCGTACCGGCCCACTGCCGCAGCGGCTCCGGATCGCCGCAGGTCAGCAGGGAGCGCCGCAGCCGCGCCTCCAGGGCGTCCCGCAGCCGGCGCACGCCCGGGGCGTCGGAGAGCGGGAGCAGCGGGCCCGGGTAACCGTCGAGCGCCGCCGACGGGCCGCCGGCCGTCAGGGTGGTGTCGACCGCGGCGGCGTCGGTGTCGACGGGGCGCTGCAGCCGGTACGGGCGGGAGGCGAGCAGCGGACCTACGAGGTGCCGCAACCGGGAGAGTTCGGCCCGTAGCGTCACCGGCCGCACCTCCCGCTCGCCGTACAGCAGCAACGCCAGCTGATCGCCCGTCAGACCGTCGGGGTGGTGGGCGAGCAGCACCATGATCTCGCTGTGCCGCCGCCCCAGCCGCAGCCGTCGGCCGTCCACCACCAGCAGCGCCTCGTCGCGGCCCAGCGCGGTGAGGAAGGTGCAGGGTTCCGGCGTGTACGCGGCGAGATGTGCCTCGGCGGCGTGGGCGGTGGCCTGGACGAGGGCGAGGCTGTGGGGGTGGGCGAGATGGTCGCCGCCGGTGATGTCGACCGCGCCCAGCAGCCGTCCGGTGCGCCGGTCGTGCAGCGGCGCCGCGGCGCACGTCCAGCGCTGCACCCGCCGGTTGTAGTGCTCCGCCGCGAAGATCTGTACGGCGTGGTCGGCGGCGAGCGCGGTGCCGGGGGCGTTGGTCCCGGCGTGCCGCTCGTCCCAGCGCGCCCCGACCACGAAGTTCATGCTCTCCGCGCGCCGCCGCACGCCCGGGTGGCCCTCGACCCACAGCATCCGGCCCTGCGCGTCGCAGACCGCCAGCAGATGTGTTCCGTCCTGCGCGGTGGCGCCCAGGAGTTCCCGGAAGACGGGCAGCGCGCGGGCCAGCGGATGGCCGTCGCGGTGGGCGCGCAGCGCATCGCCGTCCAGCTCCACCGGGACCGTGCCGTCGGGCGCCGCACGGGCGTCGGCCGAGCGCCGCCAGGAGTCGGCGACCACCGGGCGTACCGGCGGCGTCACCGGCCCGCCCGCGAGGAACGTCTCGTGCGCCCGCCGCAGGGAGGCGATCCGCGCCGCGGGATCCGCGCCCGCCTCCAACGCCAGCCAAGGATTGACCACGTACCACCTCTCCGCTGCGGCGCTGCCCCGTACGCCGATCGTCCGGGAACACGGCGGCGCCGTAAACCCCCCGTTCGGCGGAGAACGGCGCCCGCCCGCGAGGCGCGGGCATGCGGCGCCGGCGGTCGGCTGAGCCGGGGCGCGCACCCACGCGAAGGGCGGGAGGCCGCAGCCTCCCGCCCTCGTACGCTCCCCGGCGAGGTGGTTACTCGATCGCCTTGATCAGTTCGCCGTCGGGGGTGTCACCGCTCAGCTCCCAGAAGAACGTGCCGCCCATGCCCTGCTCGTTCTTGAAGGCCATCTTCCCGGCGATGGTCTCCGGGGTGTCGTAACTCCACCACTGGTCACCGCACTTGGCGTACGCGGTACCGGCGACCTTGCCGGTGGCCGGGCACCGCTCCTTGAGGACCTTGTAGTCGTCGATCCCCGCCTCGTACTTGCCCGGGGCGGCGCCGGTCGCGGTGCCGCCGGGCTTGTCGTCGGTCACGCCCTGCCAGCCGCGGCCGTAGAACCCGATGCCCAGCAGCAGCTTGTCCGCCGGAACACCGAGCTTCTTCAGCTTGGCGGTGGTGTCGGTCGTGTTGAACCCGGCCTTCGGGATGCCGTCGTACGCGGTCAGCGGGGAGTGCGGGGCGGTCGGCCCCTTGTCGTCCCACGCGCCGAAGTAGTCGTACGTCATCGGGTTGTACCAGTCGACGTACTGGGCGGCAGCGGCGTAGTCGGTCTTGTCGAGCTTGCCGCCGTCGGAGGCGTCCGCGCTGATGGCCGCGGTGACCAGCTCGTCCTTCCCGAACTCCTCGCGCAGCGCCTTCATCACGTTGGCGAAGGCGTCCTTCCCGCTGGTGTCGCAGGTCAGACCGCAGTCGTTGGGGTACTCCCAGTCGATGTCGATGCCGTCGAAGACATCGGCCCACCGGGGGTCCTCGACCATGTCGTGGCAGGACTTGGCGAACGCCGCCGGGTTCTTGGCCGCCTCGCCGAAGCCGCCGGACCAGGTCCAGCCGCCGAACGACCAGACCACCTTGAGGCCGGGGTGCAGCTTCTTCAGCTTGCGCAGCTGGTTGAAGTTGCCGCGCAGCGCACCGTCGTCCCAGGTGTCGGCCTTGCCGTCGACGCTCTGGTCGGCGGTGTACGCCTTGTCGTAGTCGGCGTAGGCGTCACCGATGGCGCACTTGCCGCCGGTGACGTTGCCGAAGGCGTAGTTGATGTGCGTCAGCTGGTCGGCGGAGCCGGACGTCTCGATGTTCTTGACGTGGTAATTCCGGTCGTAGACGCCCCAGTTGGTGAAGTATCCGACGACCTTGTCGCCCGCCGCGGTGGCGGGCTTCGCCGCCGCCTTCGCCGTGGTGGCCGCCGGGTGTGCGGTGGGGGCGCCGGACGGAGCGGCGAGCGCCTGGCCCGCGAGCAGGGAGCCGGAGAGCGCCACCGTACACAGGGCGGTGGTGACGGCGAGGGCTCGGCGTGATCGTCCACGGTGCGGTCTGAGCATGTCTTCTCCTCGGAGGGGGGACGAGGGGCGGGACCCGACCTGCGTTCCGAACGGTCCCAAACGCGTGGGGCGTTGGGGAGAAGCTAGATGGACTAGACCAGTGCGTCAATGGTTCGGACCAATTTCGCCGCGGGTTCATCTGCATCCGCAAAGATCATCCCCCGTTCGTCAACCCGTGACGCCAGGCCGCTGATCGGGCATACTCCTAGCGCCACAGTCGCAGGTCATCGCGTTCCGGGACCCGGAGGGCAACCATCGGCTGGGCACCCGGAAGACGGCACCGCCGCCCACCCCACGCGCGCGGAGCCGCCAGCGCCCGAGACGGAGGAGAGCGCCGCCATGACCGAGTACGGCCCCCGCCCGGTGGACCGCAGTCTGCCCACCGAGGAAGCCCGCGATCTGCTGACGCTCGTCAGGGATCTCGCCGAGCGGGAGATCGCCCCGAGCGCCGCCGAGGAAGAGGAAGCCGGACGCTTCCCGCGTGCAACCTTCACCCTGCTCTCCGAATCCGGCCTGCTCTCCCTGCCGTACGCCGAGGAGTCCGGCGGCGGCGAGCAGCCCTACGAGGTCTACCTCCAGGTCCTGGAGGAGCTGGCGGCCGCCCGCCTCACCGTCGGCCTCGGCGTCAGCGTCCACACCCTTGCCTGTCATGCCCTTGCCGGGTTCGGCACCAAGGAGCAGCGCGCCGCCCATCTCCCGGCCATGCTCGGCGGCGGACTCCTCGGCGCCTACTGTCTCTCCGAGCCCTCCTCGGGCTCCGACGCCGCCTCCCTGACCACCCGCGCCGTCCGTGACGGCGACAGCTGGATCCTCAACGGCACCAAGGCGTGGATCACCCACGGCGGCATCGCCGACTTCTACACCGTCCTCGCGCGCACCGGCGACAACGGCGCCCGCGGCATCACCGCCTTCCTCGTCCCCGGTGACGCCGATGGCCTCTCCGCCGCCGCACCCGAACGCAAGATGGGCATGAAGGGCTCGCCCACCGCCCAGCTGCACTTCGACGGCGTACGGATCGGCGACGACCGCCGCCTCGGCGACGAGGGCCAGGGCTTCACCATCGCGCTCTCCGCCCTGGACTCCGGCCGCCTCGGCATCGCCGCCTGCGCCATCGGCGTCGCCCAGGCGGCCCTGGACACCGCGCTCGGATACACCGCGGAGCGGCGGCAGTTCGGCCGCCCGATCGCCGACTTCCAGGGTCTGCGCTTCCTGCTCGCCGACATGGCCACCCAGATCGAGGCGGGCCGCGCGCTCTACCTCGCCGCGGCCCGGCTGCGCGACGCGGGCCTGCCGTTCGCCAAGGAGGCGGCGATGGCCAAGCTCTTCTGCACCGACACCGCGATGCGGGTGACCACCGACGCCGTCCAACTCCTGGGCGGCTACGGCTACACCCAGGACTTCCCCGCCGAGCGCTACATGCGCGAGGCGAAGGTCCTGCAGATCGTCGAGGGCACCAACCAGATCCAGCGGATGGTCATCGCCCGCCACGTCGCCGGACCCGAATCCCACTGAGCGGCCCGGGGGCGGCGAACTCGCCCTGCCCCACGCCGGTCCGCCCCTCAGGAAAGGCCCGCCCCGCGAAAGGGCGGGCCTTTCCCGTACAGGGAAAAGTGGGCTTTCCGTACGGCGATTCAGGCATGAAAGAACCCGGACCGGTGGGACCGGCCCGGGGGCGGTGGGAAAGAGGCGGAGGGAGCGTCAGGCTCCCTCGCCCAGGGCGCCGTTGGGGCGGGCGCCGATCGCCTTCGACGCGGCGTCAGGCGCGGCGCATCCGCGGCACCCGGGGGGTGCGGGACCCGCCGCCGCCGATGTGGGAGAACGGCTGACGACGCCAGTCCAGGCTCTCCGGCAGCGTCAACAGGACGGCGGCGTCCTGCTCGTGGGCGTCCAGGGCACCCGGCGTCTCCACGGCGTCGCTCACCGGCCGTCCCGAACCCTGGCAGACCGTCAGGCCGAACGGGTTCCACGGCGAGGGGCACAGCGCGTGCTCGGGAAGGCTGCCCTCCTCGGCGAGCAGCGCGATGGGCTGCCCGCAGTCCGGGCACGAGACCCGGAAGATGTCGTACGTACCGAACCCGTCCGGATCGTCGTCCTCCACGAAGCCGGGACTGTCGCCGTCCGTGGTGCCGACTCGGGTCGGAGCGGTGTCCTGCTTGACGCGTCGCATGATGTTCATCCCCCTCGGGTGGGCCGCTCGGCCGCCGCTCCTGTGACGGGCGGTCCGGGCCACCACCAGCAATTCCCCTCATGCCGCGCGCATAATCGCCGCCGCCCTCCGGACGGCGGAGCGCGCCTGTGGCGTTCGTCACATGAACGGCGTGCGGGGGTGTCCACGACCCGGCGCGCGGTGCGCGCGGGCGTGTCGGCACAGTAAGTTGAACGCGTGGAGGAGTTGGACCGACGAATCGTGGATCTGCTCGTCAAGGACGGGCGGATGAGCTACACCGACCTGGGCAAGGCCACCGGCCTGTCCACCTCGGCGGTGCACCAACGGGTGCGCCGCCTGGAGCAGCGCGGGGTGATCCGCGGCTATGCCGCGATCGTGGACCCGGAGGCGGTGGGGCTCCCGCTGACCGCCTTCATCTCGGTCAAACCCTTCGACCCCAGCGCACCCGACGACATCGCGGAGCGCCTCGCGGACGTTCCCGAGCTGGAGGCGTGCCACAGCGTCGCCGGGGACGAGAACTACATCCTCAAGGTCCGCGTCGCCACCCCGCTGGAGCTGGAACACCTGCTCAGCCGCATCCGCAGCCTGGCCGGTGTCTCGACCCGCACCACCGTCGTCCTGTCCACGCCGTACGAGGCGCGGCCGCCCCGGATCTGAGGGGGCGGGCGCGCCGCCACGGGCCCCGCGCATCTGACGCGCTCCGGGCGCCTGACGCGCTCCGGGCGCCTGACGCGCTCCGGGCGCCTGACGCGCTCCGGGCGCCTGACGCGCTCCGGGCGGACGGCCGCGTCCCCGGCCGCATCCGTCCGCCCGGGGCGAATTCCCCGCCACACCGGTCCTTCGCCCACCCCGCGCACCGGCACCGGCCGCGGAGGGGCGAAACTGTCCGGTATGAGTGAGCGCATCCCCGATCCGTCCCGTCCCCGTACCGTCCTGCTGCGTGGCGGGGAGGTGCACAGCCCCGCCGACCCGTTCGCCACCGCCATGGTGGTGGAGGGGGACAGCGTCGCGTGGGTGGGGGAGGAGGGCGCCGCCGATTCCTTCGCCGACGGGGTCGACGAGGTCGTCCATCTCGACGGTGCGCTCGTCACCCCGGCGTTCACGGACGCACATGTGCACACCACGGCGACCGGCCTCGCCCTCACCGGACTCGACCTTGCCCCGGCCACCCACCTTGCCGACGCGCTCGCCCGCGTGCGCGCGCACGCCACGGCTCGCCCGCACGACCGGGTCCTCCTCGGACACGGCTGGGACGCCACCGCCTGGCCCGAGGGCCGTCCGCCGACGCGCGGTGAACTGGATGAGGCCGCCGGCGGCCGTCCCCTCTATCTGACCCGCGTCGACGTGCACTCCGCCGTCGTCACCACCGCCCTGCTCGACCTGGTCCCGGGCCTGCGCGACCTGGCCGGGTTCCACGCCGACGCCCCGCTGACCGGCGACGCCCACCACGCCGTGCGCAAGGCCGCGTACGCGACGCTCACCCCTGCGCAGCGCGCCGACGCGCAGCGGGCCGCGCTCGCCCGTGCCGCGGCGCTCGGTATCGGCAGCATCCACGAATGTGCCGGTCCCGAGATCTCCGGCGAGGACGACTTCACCGCTCTGCTGGCCCTCGCCGCCGAAGGGCACGGCCCGCGGGTCGTCGGTTACTGGGCCGAACTGGTCGCATCCGCAAAGGAAGCCGACCGCATCCGCGAACTGGGCGCCGTCGGCGCCGCGGGTGACCTCTTCGCCGACGGCTCCCTCGGCTCGCACACCGCGCACCTCCACGCGCCGTACGCCGACGCCGCCCACACCGGCACCGCCCACCTCGACGCCGAGGACGTCGCCGCCCACGTCGCGCACTGCACCGAAGCCGGACTCCAGGCGGGCTTCCACGCCATCGGCGACGCCGCCCTGACCACCGTCACCGACGGCGTCCGGGCCGCCGCCGACCGCGTCGGACTCGCCCGCGTCCGCGCCGCCCGCCACCGTGTCGAACACGCCGAGATGCTCACCGAGCGCACCCTCGCCGCCTTCGCCGGACTGGCTCTGACCGCTTCTGTGCAGCCCGCCTTCGACGCGGCATGGGGCGGCGGCGAGGGCATGTACGCCGCCCGCCTCGGCGCCGACCGCGCCCGCACCCTCAACCCGTACGCGGCGCTGCTCAAGGCCGGGGTGCCGCTCGCCCTCGGCTCCGACAGCCCCGTCACCCCCCTCGACCCCTGGGGCACGATCCGCGCCGCGGTCTTCCACCGCACCCGGGCGCACGGCATCTCCGCCCGCGCCGCCTTCACCGCCCACACCCGCGGCGGCTGGCGGGCCATCGGCCGCGACGACGCCGGTGTGCTGGTTCCCGGCGCCCCCGCCGACTACGCCGTCTGGCGCGCCGGTGACCTGGTCGTCCAGGCGCCCGACGAGCGCGTCGAACGCTGGTCGACCGACCCCCGCTCCGGCACCCCGGGCCTGCCCGACCTCAGCCCCGGCCGCCCGCTGCCGGTCTGCCTCGCCACCGTCGTCGCCGGACGTACCGTCTTCGCACGGCCGAACGAGTGACTTCCCGCGGCCGCCGCCGTGCGCGGCGGCCGCACCGTACGCCCCTGCCCCGCCTGGGATCGGCGGCCACCGGCCCGGCGGAGCGGTGAAAAGGCCCCGGATGTGGCAGCTGTTGACAGCAGGCGGTCGGCGGCCGGTAGGTTCGGCCGAGTCCACCACAGGACGTCCGGCCGGGAGATTCCGTACCGTCGTCGGCCGCGGCTGGGCCACGGGCGGTGTGCCGGGACCGGACGCCGTCACTGTGAGCCAGGTCCAGCACCAGCGGCACGGGACGCGGAAACGCTCCGGCCGGAGGGGTCCCTCCCGGCTCCCTGGAGAGCCGGGAGGACGGTGCGACCCGGGTGGGGCCCGGACGCTCAGTAGACAACGGCTCTCGGTCGACCCGCAGCCAGCGGGCCCCAGGTCGGCCCGAAGGGCACCGGGCCCCTATCCGCACCGCCCCACCCGGCGCCCCCGGCCCCCGCATCCGCCGCCCCGGCCTTCCGATGTACGGTCAGCTCACCACCGCACGACCTGCAGGAAGGCGTGACCGTGCCCCCGGGCCCCTCCGACACCACCGAAGCCGCGGACCACCGCGACGTGGCCGACGGTTCCGTGCCGCCGTCCGCGCCGGACGGGGCACCGCAACGCCCCGGCCGGTGGCGCCGCCTCGGCGCCCTCGCCCGCCGCACGGCCCCGCGCACCGCGCTCGCCGCCTGCGCCGGACTCGCCCTCGGCCTCGCCTTCCCGCCGTACGACCTGTGGCCGCTCTCCCTCGTCGCGGTCGCCGGGCTGGCGCTGCTGGTCCGTGGCCGGAGCACCGCGCAGGGCGCCTGGCTCGGCCTCGCCCTCGGCCTGCCGTTCTTCCTGCTGCTGCTGAAGTGGCTGCACGTCGTCGGCTGGGACGCGGTCGTGGGGCTCTCGCTCGCCGAGGCGCTGTTCATGGCGTTGCTCGGCGCCGGACTCGCCCGCGTCTCCCGGCTGCCGCTGTGGCCGTTGTGGGGCGCCTGCTTGTGGGTCGCCGAGGAATGTGCCCGCGACCGGCTTCCGTTCGGCGGCTTCCCCTGGGGGCGGCTGGCGTTCGCGCACACCGGCTCGCCGTTCACCCCGCTCGCCGCGCTGGGCGGCGCACCGCTGGTGACCTTCGCCGTCGCGCTGACCGGCGGCCTGCTGGCGGCCTGCGCCGCCGGACTGTGGGGGCTGCGCTCCGGTGGAACGCTGCGCCGCGCGCTGCCCGCCGTGGAGGCGTTCGGCCTCGCCGCGGCGCTCACTGCGGCCGGGACGCTGGTCCCCGTCCCGACGAAGGCCGACGACACCGTCGACATCGCGGTCGTCCAGGGCAACGTCCAGCAGCCCGGCATGGACTTCCTCGGCCGCCCGATGCAGATCCTCGACAACCACGCCCGGGCCACCGAACAGCTCGCCGCCGACGTCCGGGCCGGGAAGGCAAAGAAGCCCGACGTGGTCATCTGGCCGGAGAACGCCTCCGACCTCGACCCCTTCCGCTTCCCGCAGGCCCGCGACCGTATAGACGAGGCCGTCCGGGCCATCGGCGTGCCGGTGCTGGTCGGCGCCCTCGTCGACCACCCCACCAAGCCCGGGTACGTCTTCAACGAGGGCATCGTCTGGGACCCGGCCAAGGGCCCCGGTGCCTCTTACACCAAGCAGCATCCGGTGCCGTTCGGCGAGTACGTGCCGTTCCGGGAACAGCTCAGCAAGATCATCACGCGGTTCCAGCGGGTGCCGCGGGACTTCTACCCCGGCGATCACACCGGCGTCCTGAAGGTCGGGCCCGCCCGGCTCGGCGATGTCATCTGCTTCGAGGTCGCCTACGACGAGATCGTCCACGACACCGTGCGCGCCGGGGCGCGGGCCCTGGTGATCCAGACCAACAACGCGACCTACGGCCGCAGCGGGCAGCCCGAACAGCAGCTGGCGATGTCGAAGCTGCGCGCCGTCGAGCACGGCCGGGCCGTCGTCACCGCCGCGACCAGCGGGATCAGCGCGGTGGTGGCGCCGGACGGCACGATCGTCCGGAAGATTCCCGAATTCACCCAGGGCGTCGTCTCCGCGCGCATCCCGCTGCGCGACGAAACGACGCTCGCCGACCGTGTGGGTGCGGCACCCGAGTGGACGCTCGCTATCGTGGGCCTTCTGTCCTGCGTCGCGTCCCCACTGATCGGCCGGCGCGGGCGACCGAAGGACGAGAAGGGGCAGCAGTGACAGACGGCGGTCAGCGGCAGTACGGTCCGCTCGGCACCACCTTGGTGATCATCCCGACGTACAACGAGGCGGAGAACGTCAAGCCGATCGTCGAGCGGGTACGGTCCGCCGTCCCCGAGGCGCATGTGCTCGTCGCGGACGACAACAGCCCGGACGGCACCGGCAAGCTCGCCGACGAACTCGCGGCCGCGGACGACCACGTCCACGTGCTGCACCGCAAGGGCAAGGAAGGGCTCGGCGCCGCCTATCTCGCCGGGTTCCGCTGGGGCGTCGAGCACGACTACGGCGTTCTCGTCGAGATGGACGCCGACGGCTCCCACCAGCCGGAGGAGCTGCCGCGGCTGCTCACCGCGCTCAAGGGCGCCGACCTGGTGCTCGGCTCGCGCTGGGTGCCCGGCGGCCGGGTGGTGAACTGGCCGAAGTCCCGCGAATTCCTCTCCCGCGGTGGCTCCACCTACTCCCGTCTGCTGCTCGATGTGCCGATCCGCGATGTGACCGGCGGATTCCGCGCCTTCCGTGTCGAGGCGCTCGACCGGCTGGGCCTCGACGAGGTGGCCTCCCAGGGCTACTGCTTCCAGGTCGACCTCGCGCGGCGCTCCGTGAAGGCCGGGCTGCACGTCGTCGAGGTGCCGATCACCTTCGTCGAGCGGGAACGCGGCGACTCCAAAATGAGCCGCGACATCGTCGTCGAGGCGCTGTGGCGGGTCACGGCCTGGGGCGTCGGCTCCCGCCTGGACAAGATCCGCGGGAAGTGACGCCCGGCCGCGCCGAGGTGATCGTTCCGGCGACCCTCCGGGGCGGTCCGCGCGGGTGGCCAGGCACACTTGAGGCATGACGTTCGGAGCCACGCCCACGCCCCCGTCCCGCCCGCCGCGGCGCTCCGCCGCCCGCCGCGTCCTGCCGCTCGCGGTGATCGCCTGGTTGGTGCTGGAGATCTGGCTGCTCCGGCTGGTGGCCGAGGCGGCCGGCGGCTGGACGGTCTTCCTGCTGCTGGTCGCCGGGGTGATCGCGGGCAGCTATGTGATCAAGCGGGCCGGCCGCCGGGCCTGGCGGCGCCTGGCCGATTCGGTCCAGTCCGGAACGGCGCCGGAGCCCGCGAAGGACGGCGGCAACACCTTGCCGATGCTCGGCGGCCTCCTGCTGATCCTCCCCGGCATGGTCTCCGACGTGCTGGGCCTGCTCTGCCTCTTCCCGCCGACCGGGAAGCTGATCCACCGCCGCGCTGAGAAGCTGCTGACCCGCGGCGCACGCCCGGCACCCGGCTCCCTCGGTGACGCCTTCCAGCAGGCACGGATGCACCGGCCCGACGGCAAGGTCGTCCAGGGCGAGGTCATCCGCGACGACGAGCCGCCGCGCCCGCCCCGCCAGGACCCGCCGCTGACGCGCTGAGAGGCGGGGAAGGCCGCGGGCGGAAGCCGGAGCGGTGTCGCCCGGACGGCGCCGCTGAAGGGCCGGGCCGTGGGGGAGTGGAGCCCGCGCCGACCCGGACGGCGCCGCACCGCCCCGGACATGCACAAGGGCCGGTGCCACCGAGTGGTGGCACCGGCCCTTACGTGCTGCTGTGGTGCGGTACTGCGTCGGGAAGTCCGGTCGTCAGGCGGACTTGCGGTTGCTGTCGCGCGGATGCACGGCGATGTTCATGGTGCCGGAGCGCAGGACGGCCAGCCGTTCGGCCAGCACCTCCTCCAGCTCCTCGCGGGTGCGCCGCTCCATGAGCATGTCCCAGTGCGTACGCGCGGGCTTACCCTTCTTTTCCTCCGGGCCGTCTCCATCCACCAGAAGCGAGGGTGCGCCACATACCTTGCACTCCCACTCCGGCGGAATCTCGGCCTCAACCGAGAACGGCATCTCGAATCGATGTCCGTTCTGGCATGCGTACTCCACCGCCTGGCGCGGGGCCAGGTCGATGCCGCGGTCGGTCTCGTAGCTGGTCACCACAAGTCGCGTGCCGCGGAGAGCTCGCTCACTCATGAATCGTGCCTCCCGGGCTTGTCGCCCACAGGACAGGTGTCGCTGTCGTCGTCATCAGGTCAACGTCCGGTCGGCGGTGAAGATTCCCGAATTCGGGATGGATGCGCCCGCCCGTCACCGACCACCGTTCCTGACGGAGGCGCCGTACGCCGCTGCTCACCTTCACCCGTCGCCCACCACCGCCCTTGACGGAGGCGCTGCGCGCCGCTGCCTACCTTCGTGCCGCCCCTTGTTGTACCCACCAGCGCCCGTTTTGTCACATCTGACAGGAGATGTCACCCGGCGCCCACTTCTCTTGAACGCGCAGTAACGGTCCGCCTGGTGAGCCAAAGGCGTATACTACCGCGCCACCTCCGCCGAAACTAAATCCGGTCCGGTACGGGGTTCCCGGCCGCCGCGACGGCCCTCCGCATCGGCACCCGCGCCAGCAGCACGAACCCCACCACGAAGAACACCCCCAGCGACGCGATGGCCAGCCGGTAGCTCCCCGACAGCTGGTAGGCAACCCCGAACGCCAGCGGCCCCAGCCAGCTCACGCCCCGGTCGCTGATCTCGTACGCGGAGAAGTACTCCGCCTCCTTGCCGCGCGGCACCACATGCGAGAAGAGCGACCGCGAAAGCGCCTGACTGCCGCCCAGAACCAGGCCGATGGCCGCGGCCAGTGCGTAGAACCACGCCGGTTCCCCGGGCGGCAGCGCGCACCCCGCCGCGATCGTCGCCGTCCACGCCACCAGCGAACCGAGGACCGTGCGCTGCGCGCCGTACCGCCGGGCCAGCCGCCCCATCGCCAGCGCCCCGGCCGCCGCCAGTACCTGCACCAGCAGCACCGAGATGATCAGCGTTGTTTGGTCGAGCCCCAGCTCCTGTGAGCCGTAGACGGACGCCTGGGTGATGACTGTCTGTACGCCGTCGTTGTAGACGAGGTAGGCCAGCAGGAAGGCGAGGGTCAGCGGGTGGGCGCGCATGTCGCGCAGCGTCGCGCGCAGTTGGGCGAGGCCCTGGCCGAGCACCGCGGGCCCGCCCGCCTCGGGGCGGGCCGTCGCGCGGTCCGTCCACCGGTCCCGCAGCCGCCGCAGCGGAATGACCGAGAACAGCCCCCACCACAGCCCGGACGACGCCAGGCAGATGCGGATCGCGGCGCCCTCGGTAAGGCCGAAGGAGGTGTGCGCGCCGTACAGCACGAGATGGGCGATGAGCGCCAGACCGGCCGCCGCGTAGCCGAACGCCCAGCCGCGCGTGGAGACCGCGTCCCGCTCCTCGGGCCCGGCGATCTGCGGCAGATACGAGTTGTAGAGCATCATCGACACCACGAACGCGACGTTCGCGACGATCAGCAGCGCCCCGCCCAGCAGATAGCGCGTGCCTTCCAGCCAGAACATCCCGGCCGTCGCCACCGACCCCGTCACGGAGCAGAGGCCGAGCAGCGGTTTCTTCCGCCCCGTACGGTCGGCCAGCGCCCCGGCGAGCGGCATCGCCAGCACCGACAGCAGCAACGAAGCCGAGACGGTGTACGCGAAGAACGAGCCGGGGCGCACCGGTATCCCGAGCGGGTGGACGAAACCGTCCGGGCCGGCGGCCGCCTGCGCGATCGAGGTCAGATACGGGCCCAGGAAGACCGTCAGCACGGTCGTGGAGTAGACGCTGTTGGCCCAGTCGTACCAGTACCAGCCGCGCTGCTCGCGGCGGAGCGCGGCAAGCCGCGCGGGTTGGTCGTCCGCGATCGGTGCGTGCACCGCCCACCCCCGTCTTTCCCCCGGCGGCGCGACCGGGCGCCAGGGGGTCAGATCCAGGCGTTCCGTCCGGTCAGCACCGCACGCAGTGTGTCGATGTGATCGGTCATGATGCCATCCACCCCAAGATCCAACAGAGCCGCCATCCGGCCGGGATCGTTCACCGTCCACACATGCACCTGGAGCCCCAGGGCATGCGCCGCGCGGAGGAACCTCCGGTCCGCCACCGGGATCCCCGCCTGCCGCTCCGGCACCTGTACGCACACCGCGCTGCGCCGCACCGCCGCGCCCAGCAGCCGGTCCAGCGGCAGCGGCGCCGGGCCGAGCGAGCGCAGCCGCAGCCCGGCCACGCCCCGGGTGCCCAGCGACGTCGCCAGCCGCGCCCCGGCCCGCTGCCGTGCCCGCGCCACCCGCGCCTCGGAGAACGACCCGACGCACACCCGGTCCCAGGCGTCCGCCCGCCGCACCAGCTCCACCAGCGGCTCCAGCGCCGCCTCCGCCTTCAGATCGACGTTCCAGCGCGCCTCGGGGAACTCCGCCAGCAGGTCCTCGAAGAGCGGCAGCGGCTCACGCCCGGCGACCCGGGCGGTACGCACCGCCCGCCACGGCAGTTCCCCGATCGCGCCCCGCCCGTCGGTGGCCCGCTCCAGCGTCGCGTCGTGGAAGGCCACCAGCTTGCCGTCCGACGTGGCGTGGACATCGGTCTCCAGGTAGCGGTAGCCGCAGGCCACCGCGCGCCGGAACGCCACGGCGGTGTTCTCCAGGCCGTCCGCCGCCCCGCCGCGGTGCGCGAACGGCAGCGGCGCGGGGTGGTCGAGGTACGGGTGGCGGGGGCGCATCGCGGGGGTCACTCGGAAATTATCGCCGGTGCGGCCGGGGTATGGGCGCCGGCCACCACCCGCGACGGTTCCGGCGGCAGCCCCTTGGGTGCGAACCGGCGCAGGAAGAACTGCGCCAGCGGGCCGATCGCCAGCGCATACAGCACGGTGCCCGCGCCGACCGAACCGCCGAGCAGGAAACCCACGGCCAGCACGGTCACCTCGATGCACGTCCGCACCAGGCGCAGCGGCCGTCCCGTGCGCCGGTGCAGCCCGGTCATCAGACCGTCGCGTGGCCCCGGACCGAAGCGCGCCGAGATGTACAGACCGGTCGCCGCACTGTTGAGCAGCACCGCGAAGAGCAGCAACGGAATGCGGACGGCCAGAGCGCGTGGGCCGGGGACGAGCGACAGCGTCGCGTCCATGACCAGGCCCAGCACGATGACGTTGGAGACCGTGCCGAGACCCGGGCGCTGCCGCAGCGGGATCCACAGCAGCAGGATCAGCGCGCCGGTGACGATGGTGACCGTCCCCATCGACAGTCCGGTGTGCAGGGATATCCCCTGGTTGAGCACGCTCCACGGCTCCAGGCCGAGCCCGGCGCGCAGCTGGAGCCCCATGCTCACGCCGTAGAGCACCAGACCCGTGTAGAGCTGCACGAGCCGACGCGGCAGAAAAGTACCCGGCTTCTTGTGCGCCTCGTCGATGGACAAGGGCTTTCCCCCTCCTGGCAGGATTGGACCGACGCATGCCACCATGTGGCAGGTCGGTGCAGGTGATCGAGAGCCAATCCAGGAAAGGTGGACTGCAATCATGGCGCAGTGGACTTCGGCGGTGGGTGCTCACCAGCTCGCCCGGCTGCTCCGGTCGCAGGACCCCAGGGACGCCGAACTGACCGTCACCGGGCGGCGGTTGCCCGCCTACCGCAGCCTCGCCGACGGCGTGCGCCTGCTCGTCCTCGAAGGGCGGGTCCCGGTCGCCGCCCGGCTGCCCGCGGAACGCGAACTGGCCGGCGCCCTCGGCGTCAGCCGCACCACCGTCGCCGCCGCCTACGAGGCGCTGCGCGCCGAAGGCTTCCTGGAGTCCCGCCGTGGCTCCGGCAGCTGGACGGCCGTACCGGCCGGGAATCCGCTGCCCACCCGCGGGCTGGAGCCGCTGCCGCCGGAGGCCGGCGGTTCCGTGATCGACCTGGGGTGCGCGGCGCTTCCGGCGCCCGAGCCGTGGCTGACCCGTGCTGTCCAGGGCGCCATGGCCGACCTGCCGCTCTACGCCCACACCCACGGCGACTACCCGGCGGGCCTGCCCGTCCTGCGCCAGGCGCTCGCCGACCGCTACACCGCCCGCGGCATCCCCACCATGCCCGAGCAGATCATGGTCACGACGGGCGCGATGGGCGCCGTCGCCGCCATCTGCAAGCTCTGCACGGGCCCCGGCGAACGCGTCGCCGTCGACTCCCCGTCGTACGCCAACATCCTCCAGCTGATGCGGGACGCGGGTGCCCGGCTGGTGCCGGTGGCGCTCACCGAGCGGCTGGGCGGCTGGGACATCCCCGCCTGGCGTCAGGTGATGCGCGACGCGGCGCCCCGCATGGCGTACGTCGTCGCCGACTTCCACAACCCCACCGGCACCCTCGCCACCGAGGACCAGCGCCGCCGCATGGTCGACGCGGCGCGCGCGGCCGGCACGCTCCTCGTCGTCGACGAGACCATGACCGAACTGCGGCTGGACGACGATCCCGAACCGCCGCGCCCGGTCTGCGCGTTCGACCCGGCGGGCAGCTCCGTCATCACCGTCGGCTCGGCCAGCAAGGCGTTCTGGGCCGGGATGCGGATCGGCTGGGTGCGCGCCGCGCCCGATCTGATCCGCAGCCTGGTCGCCGCCCGCGCCTACTCCGACCTGGGCTCACCCGTCCTCGAACAGCTCGCCATCGCCTCGCTGCTGGAGTCCGGCGGCTGGGAGGAGGCGGTCGCCATCCGCCGCGACGAGGCCCGCGGCAACCGCGACGCGATCGTCGGCGCGCTCCGTCGCGCGCTGCCCGACTGGGAGTTCACCGTCCCGCACGGCGGCCTCACCCTCTGGGTCCGCACCGGTGGCCTGTCCGGCTCCCGGATCGCCGAGGCGGGGGAGCGGCTGGGCGTCCGGGTGCCGTCCGGGCCGCGGTTCGGCGTCGACGGCGCCTTCGAGGGGTACGTACGGCTGCCGTTCACGGTCGGCGGCGCGGTCGCGGAGGAGGCGGCCGACCGGTTGGCGAACGCGGCACGGCTGGTCGCCGGTGGCCACACCGCCGGGGTGGAGGCGGTGCGGACGCTGGTCGCCTGAGGCCGGCGGGCACCGGGCCCGCCGTGCTCGTCGGCAGCGGTGCACGGATGATCTCACCGTCACCACCGGCATCGCTGTACCCCGTCACCGGTCGCTCTCGCTCACGCCCGCCCTTCGAACAGTTGCGCGTACAGTCCGCCACGGGCCAGGAGCTGGGGGTGGGTGCCGGATTCGGTGAGGTCGCCGTCGTTGAGGACGAGGATGTGGTCGGCGGTGGTGGCCAGGTCGAGGTCGTGGGTGATGACGAGGGTGGTGCGGCCGGCGGCGAGGTGGTGCAAGGGGGCCAGGATGCGTTGGGTGGCGAGGGTGTCGAGGCCGGTGGTGGGCTCGTCGAGGATGAGGACCGGGGCATCGCGGAGCATGGCGCGGGCGATGGCGACGCGCTGGAGCTGGCCGCCGGAGAGGGCGGCGGTGGAGGGGGCGATGACCGTGTCGTAGCCGTCGGGGAGGTCGGTGACGAAGCCGTGTGCGTCGGCGGCCCGGGCGGCCCGGGTGACCTCGTCGTGGCTGGGGGTGGGGTCATCGCGGCCGCAGGCGATGTTGCGCTCGATGGTGTCGTGGAGGACGAGCGTCTCCTGGGGGAGCAGGGTGATGTTGCGGCGGAGGTCGGCGAGGGGAAGGCGGTCGATCGGGATCCCGTCGAGGTGGATGGTGCCGGTGTCCGGGTCGTAGAAGCGGAGGAGGAGGGCGGCGAGGGTGGACTTGCCGGCGCCGCTGGGGCCGGTGACGACCACGAACTCGCCGGGGTGTGCGGTGAAGGTGAGGGAGCTGAGGGCGTTGTGGTGGGGGGAGCTGGGATAGCGGAACGTGACGCCGTCGACGCGGAGTTCGCCGTGGGCGCGGTGCGGGAGGGGGATTGCTTGTGCCCGGGGTGGGTCGGCGACGGCCGGGTGGGCGTCGAGGATTTCCAGCAGCCGGTCGGCGGCGGCGGTGGCGGCGGTGGCGGTGAGACCGAGGCGGCCGAGGGAGCGGATCGGCGGGTAGAGGTAGCCGATGAAAGCGGCGAAGGCGAGGAGCTGCCCGAGGGTCAGCCGGCCCGCCGAGATCTCCCAGGCACCCAGCCCGATGATGGACAGCACGCAGAGGGTTTCCAGGATCTCGATGAACTGGTCGTAGAGAGCGCCCAGGCGGGCGCTGGTGACGGAGGCGCGAAGCCAGCGGCGGGCCTCCCTGACCAGGCGTTCTTCCTCGTCGCGCTGACGGTTGTACGCCTGCGTGAGGACGACGTTGACCAGCGTTTCCTCGACGACGGAGGTGAGGGCGCCGTCGGCTGCCCGCTGGCGGCGGGTGACCTGGCGGATGCGCCCGGCGAAGCGGCGGGTGGCGAAGTAGAAGAGGGGGGCGGCGACGAAGGTGGCGAGGGCCAGTTCCCAGCGCAGCCACAGGGCAGCGGCGGCGTAGAAGAGGGTGGAGAAGACGGCCGCGGAGGCGCCCACCACACCGCTGACGACGAGTCGTTCGATGGCGTCGATGTCGCCTGTCAGCCGTTCCACCAGGTCGCCGCGGCGATTGCGTTGGAAGAAGTGCGGCGGCAACGTCTGGAGATGGGAGAACACACGGCCACGCAGGCGCAGCAGGAAGCGTTCCGCGATCCAGGCGGCGAGGGAGTTGCCGAGATAGCCGACGGCGGCGCCGATCACCGCCACCGCAAGCCATTTGCCGGCGGGACTCCAGAAGGCTCTGACCGAGCCCTTTGCCAGGGCCTGGTCGGTGAGTTGGGCGAAGAGCAGGATCGCGGCGGTCTCGGCGAGGGCGGCGACGACGGCGCACCCGATCACCGTCAGCAGCCAGCGGCGATCGCCCCGGGTAAGCGGCCAGAAGCGGTGGAACGCCTCCACGGGGCCGACGTGACGCGTCAGAATGGGCGCGTTGCCGGGAAGTTGGGGGGGCGGCGAGGAGGGGCGAGACGCCTCCGGGGGCTCGGCGAGGGGTGCGGCGGTGGAGGCGGGCGGATCGGCTTCGGGCTGGCGGTCGTTGGCCATTCGGCGCTCCTGGCCGTTGACGGTGTTTCCGGCCGTCGGGGATCTTCGCGGCACGGTCGTCAGCTTCCTCCGGCCGCGGCCGCGGCGGTCGTTGCGCAGCGGTGATCGCTGTGTGCAGGACCGCGGGAAACGGCTGACGGCAGCTCGCGAGGCCGACCCGCGCGGTGTGCGCGGGCCCGCCTCGGCCCCTGCCTCAGGTCCGTGGATCCGAAGCACATGTCACGTGGTCGTCAACGGATATCGGGAAATCCGCGACAACGGATCACAGGGTTACCGACGGCCGCCGTGGCCTCCTCCTCCGCCGTAGCCGCCCCCGCCATCGCGTCCATAACGTTCGTCGCGTCCGCCGAAGTCATCGCCGTGGCCGCCGCGACCGTAATCGTCATCTCCGTGTCCGCCGCCACCGTGTCCACCACGGTCGTTGCGGATGCGGGGGAAGAACACCTTGAAGGTCATCTCTGCCTCCAGTGATCGGATGCCGCCGCGGCTTTCCCGGACCGTGCTCTGGTGGCGATTCGGCGCGCCCGTCAGGGCCTTCTCTGCGGTTCGTCCCGACGGTACGTCTCCACCGCGACACTATCGACACTACGTCGGACCTTTAGCCCCAACAAGTGCATTACGTGAGAATTAGACAAAACGTGCATGTCGCTGTGGGTGTGAGGACGGTTGCCGACGGTCGACGCGCGGCGACGGCTTCCCCGTCCCTACGCCACGCCCGCGCGTCGGTTCTCCCCTCTGCGGGACGTGGCCGTCGAGGGTGGCACGGCCCCCGGCGGAGAGGCTGACGCCGCTGGGGTCCTCGGCCTCGTACGGCGGCGATCCGGACGCCGAGGGCCCGGCCCTCCCCACGTCTCCACGAGCGAAGCCACCCATGCAGCCGACCCCACCCGGGCGAGCGGTGTCGGCGTCGCGGAAGGCGCCCTCAACCGTGACTGCAGTCGGGACCCGGGGCCACTCGTCCCCGCACACCCGCCCCCCCACACCCTTGCTGCCGCACCGGCGGTGTGGGCCAGGACGAGAGCCGGGTGTCCGTTATGGCAGCGGTGGTTGGAGCGGTGGTTGGAGCGGTACACCGTTGTGGCGACGGGTGTTGTCGTACGTCCGCCATACAGTGGATTCGCCAGCATGTCTGGGTGTCACCACGCAGGAAACGCGAGGGCTGAGTTGTCGTTCCTGAGCAAACTGAAGCGGCAGCACGCCGAGTTGTGGGAGCAGCGTCGTATGGAGGCCACGATGGCGGCGGGCGCGCGGGGTGCCCGCCTGGAGGAGGCCAAACGCGCCGGGCCGGGCTGATCCCGTGGCGGTCCGGCAAGCCGGTCACTGCGGTGCAGGTGCGTACGCGGGCGCGCGCGTCAGCCCTCCGCGTTCGCCGCCCGCATGGTGCCGTTGACCGTGATCGAGCCGGGCATGCCCGGCGCCCGAGTCGGCGGCCCGGCTTCGGGCGCCGGTTCGGCGACGGTGGCGCGTCCGGACGCCTCCCCGGTGGCAGGCTGCGCGCCGGTCTTCGTCATCCGCACCGGCCGGCCGGCCGGCCGCTCCCCGGCGGGCACGGTGCGCTCCGGCAGCAGCGCCAGCACCGCCCGCCGGTGCGCCTCGCCCGTCGCTTCGTCGTACGGGTCCGGCGTCGCCGGTACCTGGAGCCGCAGGACCGGGCCCGCCCCCAGCCGGGCGTAGCCGCGGCCGGGCGGCACCACCGGCGTCGGCGTGGTGTGCGGTTCGGCGCCGAGCACCGCGCGGACCTCGTCCGGCGTCGCGGGCCCGAGCACCACCCGGGCCCGGGTGTGCGCCCGTACCGGCTCGCTCAGCAGGTCGGCGCTGTCGAACTGCTCGGCCACCACCACCGTGACCTGCGCCGCGCGTCCGTGCCGCAGCGGCACCTGGAGGAGCCGCTGCGGATCGTCGCGGCCCTCGGCGGCCGCCAGATGCGCCAGCGCGGTGGGCTGGTCGGCGACGATCCACAGTGGGCGGCGGATGTCGTCGGGGGCCGGCTCGCCCGCCTGCCGCGCCCGGCTCGCGGCAAGGAGCCGCCGCTCGGTCTCCTGCGCCGCCCACGCCAGCGTCGCCAGCGCGCCCGACGGCCCGCTCTCCACCCCGAGCACCCCGCCGCGCCCGGCCAGCGCCCCGAACTCGCCGGTGCCGCCCCCGTCGATGATCAGCACATCGCCGTGCTGCAACGCCTGGAGCGCCAGCGACCGCAGCAGCGTCGTGGTGCCGGCACCCGGCTGCCCCAGGATCAGCAGATGCGGTTCGGTCGAGCGCGGTCCGGTGCGCCAGACCACTGGTGGCTCGTCCCGCGCCGTCTCGCCGTCGGTGACCGGCAGCGTCCGCTGTACCGACTCCGGATCGGTGAAGCCGAGCACCGTCTCACCCGGCGCGGTCACGAACCGCTGCGCCGCGATGTCGGTGGGCAGCGCCTCCAGGACGGTCAGCGTCAGCGTGTTCGCCTCCTCGTCCCAGTCGAAGCGGTACTCCCGGGCGCGCCCCGACTTCGCGTGCAGCACCTGCTCGATACGGGCCCGGGCCGCGGCCTCCCCGTCGGTGAAGTACGCCGGGTAGAGCAGCCGCAGCCGCACGATCCGGCCGTCGTCGCCGTCGAACTCGTACGCGTCGAACGCCGCCGTCCAGTCACCGCCGTACGTGTACAGCGGCTCGGGGTCGCCGTCCCCGGCGAAGTACGGGACGAGCGCCTCGTACAGCACACGGAGCCGGGCCTCCTCCGCCTCGTCCGGGCCGGTGGGCGCGGGTGCGTGGTCCCGTCCGGCCCAGGCGGCCGCGCCCATCACCGCGAGCAGCCCGAGCAGCGGGCCGTACGGCGCCAGCGCCACGACCAGGACGCAGGCGCCGATGAGGAAGCACATCGGGGCCCGGCGGTCCTGGGGAGTGGCGCGCCAGCGCTGCCCGCCGGAGACGGCGAGGCGGCGCAGCCCGCGGCTGAGGGTGATCAGCGGATGGAAGATGTCGCCGGCGCCGTCGGCTGCGGTGCGCGCCAGCTCACGGCCACGGGTGAGCGGCGCGCGGTCGGTCAGGATGCGGGGCAGAGGTCGCCGGGCCACATCGGTCTCCTGGGTGTCGTACGCGGCGGTGGGCGGCCCGGCGGGAGCACCGGGCCGGAGAACGGCGGGGCGGGACGCGCGCCGTGGCGGGGAAGGGGCGGGGCCCGCGGGGCGTCGGCCGGACGCGACCTTACGGACACCGGGCCGGGCCCGGCGGGGGACACGCCCTGGGGGAACCGTCCGCCGGGGCCTGGACGGACACCCTCTAGATCCGGATCCCTCCCAGAAGGCTGGCGAGGCTCGCGCCGCCCGCCTTGATGCTCGGGGCGATGGCGGAGCCCGCCAGGTAGAAGCCGAAGAGCGCGCACACCAGGGCGTGCGAAGCCTTGAGGCCGTCCTTGCGGAAGAAGAGGAAGACGATGACGCCGAGCAGGATCACGCCGGAAATGGACAGAATCATGAGGGTTCTCTCCTGGGAGGTGGGGACGGTCACCATGAGTTCTTCCAACCTCACAGGACGGACCAAGCCAGTAAAAGCCGCAAAAGAGTGATTTGTCGTGGAATCCGTCCATATGGGCGTATGGGGAATCGGCCTGGTGGTCGGGCCCGGTTCCGCGGGCGCCGGCCCGTCCTCGGTCCGGGCGGACCGGACGCGGCACGGCCCCGCCGCCGGGCCCAGGCGCCGGACCTGCACAATCGAAGCGTGTCGAAGAAGCCGAAGAAGCCGAAGAGCGCGCCTCGCCGTCCCGTCGCCCGCCCCGTCCTCGCCTCCGTGGACCCGTGCCCCTGCGGCCGGGACGCGGTCTACGGCGACTGCTGCGCGCCGCTCCACCGGGGCGATGCCGCCGCCCCGACCGCCGAGCGGCTGATGCGCTCGCGCTACGCCGCCTTCGCCGCCGGGGACGCCGCGTACCTGCTGCGCACCTGGCACTCCTCGACCCGCCCCGCCACGCTGGACCTCGACGCCGAGCGGCGGTGGACCGGCCTGGACATCCTCGGCACCACCGGCGGCAGCGCCTTCCACGCCGAGGGCACCGTGGAGTTCCGTGCGCACTCCGCCTGGCGCGGCCGGGCCGACAGCCAGCACGAGAACAGCCGCTTCGTCCGCGAGGACGGCGCCTGGGTGTACGTGGACGCGCTCGACGGCCCGTGAGCTGCCGCCCTCGCTCAGCGGCCGCGCAGCTGCTCGATCTCGCGGCGGTCGCGCTTGGTCGGGCGGCCCGTGCCCCGGTCGCGGACCGCGGCGACCGGCGCCTGGGCGCGCGGCGGCTCGGGCGGGGTGTTGTCGACGTAGCACTCCACGGCGACGGGCGCGCCCACCCGCTTGCGCACCAGCCGTGAGACCACCACGATCCGCTCCCGCCCGGCGTGCCGCAGCCGCACCTCGTCGCCGGTGCGCACGGCGTAGGCAGGCTTCACCCGCTCGCCGTTGACCCGGACATGGCCCGCCCGGCAGGCGGCCGCGGCCAGCGACCGGGTCTTGGTGAGCCGGACCGACCAGATCCAGCTGTCGATGCGGGTGTTCCCCTCGTCTGAAGCCATGTTCCGACTCTAGAACGCCGGGGGACAACGGGGCGCCGGAGCCCTGCCCGAGGCCGACGGCCGTTCCGCGCCCCCTGCCCGAACCCGCCCGCCCCGCCGCTCATGCCGACGGGCGCTTCGACGTTCCCCCGGCCGCCGATGCCGAGCCGCCCGACGTGGCGGTCCCGGCGGTCTTCTTCGACGCGGCCCCCTTCGCCGTACGCTTCGCGGCGGTCTTCCGCGCGGTGCTCTTCTTCGCCCCCGGGTCCGAACTGCCGGTCCCGGAAGCCGGCTTCGTCCGGCTGCTCGACGTCTTCGCCGCCGTCCGCTTCCGGCCGGACGTACCCGAGGAGCCCGCGGCGCTCTTCCGGCCGGAGGCGTCGCCCGAGGATGCGGACTTCTTCGTGTCCGTGCCGCTCTTCGCGCGCTTCCGGCCCCGGATCGGCGTGACGGTCGCGTCCTCCTCGCCCCCGGCCCCCTCGCTCGCCTCCGTCTCCTCGCCGCGGCCCTCCCGTGCCGCCCGTACGCTGCTCTCCAGCGCGGCCATCAGGTCGATGACCTGGCCGCCCGGGCCGCCGGCGGTCTTCGGCGCGGCCGGTTCGCCGCCCTCCAGCTTCGCGGCGACCAGGCTCTCCACCGCCTCGCGGTAGTCGTCGTGCAGCTCGTCCGGGTCGAGGTCCCCCAGGGAGTCCATCAGCGTCTCGGCGAGCGTCAGTTCGCTGTCGCGGATCTCCACGTCGTCCGGCGCCACCCCGGCCGTCGAGCGGATCTGGTCCGGCCACAGCAGGGCGTGCATCACGATCGCCCCGTCGTGCGCCCGCAGCATTGCCGGCGTCTCCCGCCCGTGCATCGCCACCTTCCCGATGGCGACCTTGCCGTGGTGCTCCAGCGCCTCCCGCAGCAGCGTGTACGGCTTGGTGGCGGTGGGGCCGTTGGGGCCCAGGTAGTACGCCCGGTCCATCTGGAGCGGGTCGATCTCACCGGCGTCCAGGAACGCCAGGATGGTCAGCGTCTTCGTGGTGGGCAGCGGCAGATGGGACAGGTCCTCGTCGGTGACCGGCACGATCACGTCGTCGGTGGCCCGGTAGCCCCGGCCGATCTCCTCGTTGGGGACCTCCTCGCCGTCCAGCTCGCAGACCTTGCGGTACTGGATGTGTCCGCCGTCCTTCTCGTGGATGCGGACGAAGGGGACCGAAGTGCTGCGGTCCGTCGCGCTGTAGGTCTTCACGGGGATGCTGACCAGGCCGAACGAAATGGCGCCATTCCATACAGATCGCATCATTCATCCCTTGTGTGGGATTCTCATCGTATGTCGCCGACAACCGTCGTGGAGGGGCGGCGTCTCTCGCTCACCCGCCTTGACAAGGTCCTTTATCCGGAGACCGGCACCACCAAGGGCGAGGTGCTGCACTACGTCACCACCACGGCGGACGCCCTCCTCGCGCACCTCCACGACCGGCCGGTCTCCTTTCTGCGCTACCCCGACGGGCCCGGCGGCGAGCGTTTCTTCACCAAGAACGTGCCGCCCGGTACCCCCGCATGGGTGAAGACCTGCGAGGTCCCGTCCCGCGCCGCGACATCGCGCCGACAGGTGGTGCTCCAGGACCTCGCCTCCCTGGTGTGGGCCGCCAACCTCGTCGTCGAACTGCACGCACCCCAGTGGACCCGCGACACCCCGGGCACCGCCGACCGCCTCGTCCTCGACCTCGACCCGGGCGCCCCCGCCACCCTCGTCGAATGCTGCGCCGTCGCCCTGTGGCTGCGCGACCGGCTGGCCGCCGACGGCCTGTACAGCTGCGTCAAAACCAGCGGCTCCAAGGGGCTGCACCTGCTCGCCCCCCTCGAACCCGCCCCGTCGGAGCACGCCACCGCCTACGCCCGGACCCTCGCCACCGAGGCCGCCGCCGCGCTCCCCGGGCTCGTCACCGCCAAGATGCGCAAGGACCTGCGCCCCGGCAAGGTCTTCCTCGACTTCTCACAGAACGCCGCCGCCAAGACCACCGCCTGCGCGTACACCCTGCGGGCCCGCGCCACCCCCACCGTCTCCACGCCCGTCACCTGGGACGAGGTCGCCGCCTGCACCGACCCCGCCCAACTCACCTTCCTCTTCGGCGAGATCGCCGGCCGCCGCGCCCGCCACGGCGATCTGTTCGCCCCGCTGCTCGACCCCCACCACGCGCATCCGCTGCCCCGTACCGCGTGACCACGCCCGGTCGGCACGCCCTCACCCCAGCCGCGTCAGGTCCGGTCGCAGCCGCTGCCACACCGGATGCCGCAGCCGCCCGGCGTCCGTCCACGACGACGCCGTGACCTCGGCGACCAGCCGCGGCTCGACCCAGCGGGCGCCCGCCACCCCGACCGGCCCCGCGAACGGCGGATCCGCGCGGGCCAGCACCTCCAGATACCCGGCCAGCTCACGCCGCTCCCGCAGCGACAGCCCCGACCCGACCGCCCCGGCGAACCGCAGCCCCTCGGGCGCGTCGGTGCCGACCAGCACCGCCCCCGGCAGCCCCCGCAGCCCGCCGAGCCCCGGCGTCCAGCCGCCGATGACCACGTCCAGCGTCTCCACCCGCTTCGTCTTCCGCCAGTGCGCCGACCGCGCACCGGGCGTGTACGGGGAATCCAGCCGCTTGGCGACCACGCCCTCCAGCCCGGCCCGCACCACCGCGTCCCACGCCTCGGCGGAGTGCCCCGGCAGCGCGGCCGGAACCGACCAGGCCGGTGCGGACAGCTCCAGACCGCTCAGCACCCGGCGCCGCTCCCGGTACGGTTCCGCCAGCAGCGACCGGCCGTCGAGGTACAGCACATCGAAGAGGACCAGCCGCACGGGCGTCTCCCGCGCCAGGTGGGCCGCCCGCCGCGCGTCGGTCACCCCCATCCGGTGTTGCAACAGCCCGAAGTCCGGCCGCCCCGCCGCGTCCGGGGCCACCACCTCACCGTCGAGCACAAGGGTGTGCCCGCGCACGCCGCCCGCCGGGACCAGCAGTTCCGGGTAGGCCGCCGTCAGATCGTTCCCGGCCCGCGACACCGGGCGTACGGTCCCGTCGTCCGTCACGGTCAGCACGCACCGCACCCCGTCCCACTTGGCCTCGAACGCCCAGTCGTCGTCCGGTACGGGCAGCGGCCCCGGCACCGCCAGCATCGGCGCGATCACCGGCGGCGCACCACCGGAGGGCCCCGGACCCGCGGAATCCGCCATACCTCGATGGTCGGCCGCCCGGCCCGGATCCGCAGTCCGTACGGACGGCGGCTGCGCCCGCACGGACCCGATCCGCCCGGCCGCGGCGGCACCCCGACGTGCCCGGCAGAAGGTCGGCGCGATATGTGGACGCCCGTCCTCAACAGCCTCGTTCTCATCGCGGTGTCCGGCCGCTACCTCGCCCTGCTGACCGGCCCCCGCGCGGTCGCCGACATCAGCGCGGTGTCCGGGAGCTCGGGCTGCGGCGCGCCTGACCGGTCGTCGGGCGGCCGTCCGGTCCGGACGCCACGCCGTCCGGTGGGTGGCCGCCCGGTGGCGTGGAACCGGCGGTGCGGCCGGACGACAATCGGGGCCGTCCGGCACGAATGGCCCGGCCCTCACGGCCTGCGCACACAACTCCCCCCTGGTGTTCACACTGTGGGAATTGTTGCGGTGGAAGGCTGCCCACCGGCCGTACACCCAACGGCCGGTATCGGCCGTACCCCCACAACTGGCGGCCCGGTACCACCATTCGGGGAGAGGACACCTTCGTGGACATCACCCGTGCAACCCGCAGAGGTCGCCGCCGTACCGCGCTCGCCGTGGCCGCCGTGGCCGCGTCCGTCGCGCTGGCCGCCCAGCTCCCGGCCACCGCCACGGCGACCCCCGCCGCCCCCCACCCGGCGGCCGCCGCCCACATATCCGGCGGGCCGGCGATATCCGGGGCGGCACACACCGCCTACGACGACACGTACTACCAGGACGCCATCGGCAAGACCGGGCAGGAGCTGAAGGACAGCCTGCACCGCATCGTCAGCACCACCCAGACCGGCAAGCTCACCTACAGTCAGGTCTGGGACGCGCTCAAGGACACCGACGAGGACCCGGCCAACAAGTCCTACGTCATCCTCCTCTACACCGGCCGCTCCCAGAGCAAGGACGCCCACGGCGGCAACCCGGACGACTGGAACCGCGAGCACGTCTGGGCCAAGTCCCACGGCGACTTCGGCACCGCCACCGGTCCCGGCACCGACCTGCACCACCTGCGGCCCGAGGACGTCTCCGTCAACAGCGACCGCGGCAACAAGGACTTCGACAACGGCGGCACCGAGATCGGTGAGGCACCCGGCAACTACACCGACGACGACTCCTTCGAGCCCCGCGACGCGGTCAAGGGCGACGTCGCCCGGATGATCCTCTACATGGCCGTCCGCTACGACGGTGACGACGGCTTCCCCGACCTGGAGCCCAACGACAAGGTCGACAACGGCTCGGCACCGAACATCGGGAAGCTCTCCGTCCTCAAGGCGTGGAGCCAGGCCGACCCGCCGGACGCCTTCGAGCAGCACCGCAATCAGGTGATCTTCGACAAGTACCAGCACAACAGGAACCCGTTCATCGACCACCCCGAGTGGGTCAACGAGATCTGGTGACCTGATGTGGGCCGGGTCGACGCGCGGCGACCCGGCCCGGTCCCGGCGCCGCGGCCCGCCCGGCCCCCCCCCGCGCCGCCCGCACCCCCCCGCGCCCCGCGCCCTCCCGCCGCC
>NZ_JBHYGX010000047.1:0-11016 GCF_042739975.1 Streptomyces sp. NPDC059080 | reverse complement strand
TGGTGGGGTACTCGTGTTTGTGGGGCGGGGGGGGGGGGGGGCGCGCCGGGCTCCCCCCGGCCCCGTTCCCGGCGCGTCGGCCGGCCCGTCGCCCGACCGCGCCGCCCGCACGGCCCGGCGCCCGCCGCCGTCCCGGCGCCGACGATGAACCGTATGGAGCACTCCAGACGGCGACCCGCCCGGGGCCGTTCCTAGCGTGGCCTCATGTCGTCAGCGAATTGGCCCTCCGTCAAAGCCGGGACCGCCGCGGCCGTTTGCGCCGCGACCGTCGTCGTCTCCGCCCTCCCGGCCGCCGCCGCAGGCTCGCCGGGGGACGGTCCCCGCGTGGCCGGGGACGCCCCGTCCACCACCTCCGCCGCCCGCCTCGACCACCCCGGCGTCCAGGTGCGCACCGCACCCGACGTCGACGAACCTCCCGATGTCTCCGCCCTGTCCTGGATGGTCACCGACGCCGACGACGGCCGGGTGCTGGCCGCCAAGGACGCCCACCGTGAACTGCCGCCCGCCAGCACCCTCAAGACCCTCTTCGCCGTCACCGTGCTGCCGAAATTCGGTCAGGAGACCGTGCACACCGTCTCCGAGGACGACCTGTCGGGCATCAGCCCCGGCAGCTCCCTCGTCGGCATCAAGGAAGACCTCCGCTACACCGTCGCCGACCTGTGGCGCGGCGTCTTCCTCAGCTCCGGCAGCGACGCGGTGCACACCCTGGCCGCGATGAACGGCGGCTGGGAGGCGACGTTGGAGGACATGCGCGCGATGGCCGACCGCCTCGGTGCCCGCGACACCGACGTCGAGTCGGCGGACGGCTACGACACGCCCGGCCAGCACTCGTCCGCGTACGACCTCACGCTCTTCGCCAAGGCCGGGCTCACCAACCAGGACTTCGCCCGCTTCGCGAGCACCGAGGAGGCGCAGTTCCCCGAGGCGGGCGGCCCGGACTCGTTCGGCATCCAGAACACCAACCGGCTGCTGGTCGGCTCGCACGGTGTGGAGCCGTACCCCGGCCTGATCGGCGTCAAGAACGGCTACACCTCGCAGGCGGGCAACACGCTCATCGCCGCCGCCCACCATGACGGCCAGACCCTCCTGGTCACCGTCATGAACCCGCAGTCCGGCAAGAACAACGCGGTCTACGAGGAGGCCCGCTCCCTCCTGGACTGGGGCTTCGACGCCGCACCCGACATCGAGCCGGTCGCCATGCTGCCGGACCGCGTGGGTCCGCAGCCCTCGCCCTCCCCGGAGCCGGACCCCGACGGACCGGCCTCCCACGAACCCGGCGCCGACCGCGCCGACCGCGCCGCCCACCGCCGCGACACCGACCGGGCGGCCGTGTTGCGCGCCGCCTCGGTGGGCCGCGACGCCGGTACGCCGGACGGCCCGGGACCGGGCGTCTGGTGGCTCACGGCCGCGGGTGCGGTGCTGGTCAGCGGCTTCACGGTGGTCGTGTGGCGCCGCCGCCAGGACTGACCCGCCCCACCCCGGCCGGGCCCCGTACGGACACACGACCGGTCGGGGATGCGGTGGACCGTGGGGGCGTTCCCGCAGGGGACCCGTGACGCGACTGCCACGACGGTGATGACTGCCGGGCAACACTCGGTGTAGCGTCCCGATCAGCTGTCGTGGTTCCGAAGTGCCGGACGCCCGTGTCGCCTTCACGGGCGTTCTTTCTGTGCGATATCTCTCCGGACCAGGGCGATCACCTCCGGCTGCCGCACCGCGCGGGAGCCGATACGAGCCCCTTGAACGAAGGAGACGGATATGGCCAGCGGAACCGTGAAGTGGTTCAACTCGGAGAAGGGCTTCGGCTTCATCGCGCAGGACGGCGGCGGCGCCGACGTCTTCGCGCACTACTCGAACATCGACGCCACCGGCTTCCGTGAGCTGCAGGAAGGCCAGAAGGTGACGTTCGAGGTCACCCAGGGCCAGAAGGGCCCGCAGGCGGAGAAGATCCGCGTCGAGGTCTGAGCCCGGCTCACCACGGCGCCCGCCCCGCGTGTTCGGGGCGGGCGCCGTCGCGTGTCCGGCCCACCGCTCCCGGTCGTTGAGGACCCTCGGGAAGAGCCGGCGGTCGCGGGGCGGAGCAGAACATCGGGGGCCGGCGCGGCCGACAGCGTCGTCATCGGCTCAGAGCAGGCGGCCCACCTGCACCGATGGGGAAAACCCCGTCCGTTGTCGGACGGCTGTGCGAGGATCGCGGGCATGGGGATCTTCAGCAGGCGCGGCGGCACCGAACCGCCGCCGACCGCAGGGCCGTTCCGCTTCGCCGTCGCGGAGGTTTTCGTCGTGCCCGTGCGCGGCGTGGTGTTCACCGGCCACGTGGTTTCCGGGGCGATACGGGCCGGGCAGCGGGCGCTCCTGCCGCTGTCCGCGGGGCCGCGCGAGGTGACGGTCGAGAGCATCGAGGTCCGCCGCCGCAGGCGTGGGCACGCCGCCGAGGGAGAGGAGGCGGCCCTGTACCTCGCCGGAGTGACCGCCGCCGACCTCCCTCGCTCCCTCGGCGCGGGAGGCGCCGTTCTGGACACCGAGCCGCTGCGGGGCCTGGAGATCACCGAGGTGTGAGGCCGGGAGCGCGGCCCGTCCCGGGCGTGCCGGTGGCCCCGTCCGGCCGTGCCCGGGGGCGCGTCCGCTCGGGGCCACAGCAGCGGCGGGCCGCGGCGGAGGGCGCGGCCCCGGGCGTCAGGACTGCGGCGGCTGGCCCTTGTCGCCCCCGCCGAACTCGTCCTTCAGGCGGTCCTGGCCCTTGTCGACCTGGCCGCTGTACTTGCCTTGGGTCCGCTTGTCGACGTAGTCGCCGGCCTTGTCGATGCCCTTGCCGGTCTGTTCTTCGTGGCCCTTGAGCATGGACTTGAGCTTGTCGAGCATGGACATGGGTCATCCTCCCTCACGACGATCCCCGTCGGCTCCAGCATCGCTCCCGCCCTGGCGGCCCGCATCCCCGCGACCCACGGCGCCCGCCCCGGGGCCGTCACCCGGCTGGGCCACGGATATGGCCTGGGCGGCGCAGCGGCGGCCCGTCCGGCGGGCGGTCGGCCCGGTCACCGGCCCAGAATGCACCGGTGACCGAAGAACACCGCACGCCCGACGGGCCCGCGCCCCGCCGCATCACCCGCGACGAGGAACGCCGACGGGCCCGGTCCGCGCTGGCCGGCCGGGCCCGGGACGCGGGGGAGCTGTCCCTGCTGCTGGACATGCTGGACCTCGACCCGGGCCATGACGGCTACCCCGAGGAGGACGAGCCCGCCACGGCTCCGGAGGACGGGCATCCGCCGTGAGGCCGCCCCGGGGCCGACCGGGACGCGGCCGCGCGGGCCCACGGTGACGCCCCCCGGCCCGTTCGCCCGCCGCCGTCGGCCGCGTCTCCATCGCCCCGTACGCTCACTCCCCGTCCACCGCCCGCGTCAGCCGCAGCGTGACCAGCTGGAACGGCCGCAGGGCCAGCCGCACCGCGGCGCCGTCCCGTACGAGACGCGGACCGTCGGGCACCGGGCGCTCCAGCAGGTCGGCGGCGACGACAGCGGACGGCAGGAACGACGTGGTGAGCGTCGCGGTGCCGCGCGCGCCATGGGCCTCGTGGAGCCGGACCACCACATCGCCGCTGCCGTTGTCCGCGAGCTTCACCGCCGTCACCACCACCGCCTCCTCGGCGACGGTGACCAGCGGCGCCACCGGGCCCGCGCCCGTCACCCGCCGCTCCGGCAGGTTGATGCGGTGGCCCTCGCGCACCGCGTCGCCGATGGCCGCGCCGGGCACCAGCGCGTACCCGAAGCGATGCACGCCGTGGTCGGTCTCCGGGTCCGGGAAGCGCGGGGCGCGCAGCAGGGAGAGCCGCACCGTGGTCGTGGTGCCCGGCGCGTCGGGCGCCTCCCGCGCGGTGCGGGTCACGTCGTGCCCGTACGTCGCGTCGTTCACCAGCGCCACGCCCCAGCCGGGCTCCGCGAGATGGACGAAGCGGTGCGCGCACGCCTCGAACTTCGCCGCGTCCCAGCTGGTGTTGGTGTGCGTGGGCCGGTACAGATGCCCGAACTGGGTCTCCGCCGCGTACCGGTCGGTGTGCAGGTCCAGAGGGAAGGCGGCCTTGAGGAACTTCTCCGTCTCGTGCCAGTCGACCTCCGCCGCCAGATCGATCCGGCCCGCGCCCCGGGCGAGCGTCACCGTCTGCACCACGCGGGAGGCCCCGAAGCGCCGCGTCACCCGCACCGCCGCCGCCTCGTCGGACGCCGCCGCGAGCGTCACCTCGTCCGCGTCGGTCAGCGCCGTGACGGTGTTCCGGTAGAACGCGTCCACGTCCCACGCGTCCCACATGTTCGGGAAGTCCGGGTGGAGCTGGAGCAGATTGGCGGCGCCGCCCGGCGCGACGCACTCCCGGCCCGCCACCAGGTCGTACACCGACACCAGCAGCCCCCGCCCGTCGATCTCCGCCCGCAGCACGCCGTTGACCAGCACGAACCCGCCGCCCGCGCGGGGGCGCGCCGACACCGGTCCGCCCTCGGGCACCGCGGGGGCGATCCCACCGGCGGCGACGCCCGCGCGGGCGTGCGGCGCCGCGTTCGCCGTCAGCGTCCGCTCGCCGTCCCCGGCCAGCGCCGCCAGCGCGCCCGCGATGATCCCCTCCAGCTCCGCCGCGACCGCCGCGTACGTGCGCGCCGCCTCCCGGTGCACCCAGGCGATCGACGAGCCCGGCAGGATGTCGTGGAACTGGTGCAGCAGCACCGTCTTCCACAACCGGTCCAGCGCCGCGTACGGATACGGGTGACCGGCTGTCACCGCGGCGGTCGCCGACCACAGTTCGGCCTCCCGCAGCAGCTGCTCGCTGCGGCGGTTGCCGCGCTTGGTGCGCGCCTGGCTGGTCAGCGTCCCGCGGTGCAGCTCCAGATACAGTTCGCCCACCCAGACCGGCGCCTCGGGGTACTCCGCCTCCGCCGCCGCGAAGAAGTCCGCGGGCTTCTCCCACGCCACCACCGGCGAGCCGTCCAGATCCCGCAGCCGCCGCGCCTTGGCGATCATCTCGCGGGTGGTGCCGCCCCCGCCGTCACCCCACCCGGTCGGCGCCAGTGACCGCCCGGCCATGCCCTTCTCCTTGAAGTTCCGCACCGCGTGCGCGAGCTGCGCGCCGGACATCTCGCAGTTGTACGTGTCGACCGGCGGGAAGTGCGTGAAGATCCGGGTGCCGTCGATGCCCTCCCAGCGGAAGGTGTGGTGCGGGAAGGAGTTGACCCGGCTCCAGGAGATCTTCTGCGTCAGCAGCCACCTGGCGCCCGCCGCCCTGATGATCTGCGGCAGCCCCGCGGCGAACCCGAACGTGTCCGGCAGCCACACCTCGTCACTCTCGACGCCGAACTCCTCCAGGAAGAACCGCCGCCCGTGCACGAACTGCCGCGCCATCGCCTCCGACCCGGGCATATTGGTGTCCGACTCCACCCACATCCCGCCCGCCGGGACGAACCGGCCCGCCGCCACCGCCTCCTTGACCTTCGCGTACACCGCGGGCCGGTGCTCCTTCAGCCAGGCGAACTGCTGCGCCTGGCTCATCGCGCACACGAACTCCGGCTCGTCCGCCAGCAGCGCGGTCATGTTCGACGCGGTACGCGCCACCTTCCGCACCGTCTCGCGCAGCGGCCACAGCCACGCCGAGTCGATGTGCGCGTGACCCACCGCGCTGATCCGGTGCGCCGATGCGCCCGCGGGCGCCGCCAGCACCTCCCGCAGCCGCTCCCGCGCCGCCGGTGCGGTACCGCCCACGTCCTGGAGGTCCACCGTGTCCAGCGCCCGGCCGACCGCCCGCAGGATCTCCCAGCGGCGCGGCGCCTCCACGGGCAGCTCGGCCATCAGCTCGCCCAGCACCTCCAGGTCCTGGACCAGCTCCCACACCGCCCGGTCGAACACCGCCAGATCCATCCGCGCCAGCCGGTACAGCGGCGCGTCGCCCGCGGTCTCCGGGTCGCCCAGCGGCGTCGGGCGGAACGGCGGATCGCCGAGGATCACCGGGTTCGACGCCGCCTCCAGATGCCATTCGACGTGTTCGCCGCCGCGCACCGGTGAGCCGACCCGGACCCACTGGTTGCGCGGGTTGAGGCCCTTGACGGGGGTGCCGTCGGGCGTGTGGACCAGTGCCTCGCACTGGAAGCCCGGCAGCCGCTCGTCGAACCCGAGGTCGAGCACCGCCTCCACGGTCCGCCCCGCCCACTCCCGGGGCACCTCACCGGTCACCTTGAACCACGTCGTCCCCCAGGGCGCGCCCCAGGCGTCCCCGACGGTCACGGGGGAGTGCGGGGCCGCGATCCCCTCCGCCACCGGAACCGGTTCGCCCGGGGCGACCCAGGCGGAGACCTCCAGCGGTACGGACGCGGAGTACAGCGCGGGCCGGATGCGTTCGTCGAGCACGCGGGCGAGGCGGGCTTCGGTCAGGGCGCGGTCGTCGTGCATGGGGTGTGCTCCTCACGTCGAGGGGGCGTGCGGGTGGCCGGGTACGGGGCGGCCGGTGGTCAGTCGGGGCGCCGGACAGCGGTGCCGCCGATCACCTCCGCCGGTGTCACCAGCTCCGTGATGCCGCGGGCCGCCAGCCGGTCCGCGTCGCCGGTGTGCGAGTCCAGCACCAGCGCGGGCCGGACCCCGTCGGCCGCGAGTTGGGCCCACGCCTCGAAGACCGGCCCGCCCGGGGCGCACACCGACCGGCGCGGCGCCGCCTCCGGCTCGCCCACGTCGACGACGAGCGCGGTGGTCCGCGGCGCGGGGCGGTGCGGCCGGCTGCGCCCTGCGGCGGCCCGCTCGGCGAGGGCCCGCGCCGCCGGTTTGGCCGTCCCGTCGGTGGTGAACAGCCCGAGCCCGTACTCCAGCTCCGGGAAGTCCGCCAGCGCCCGGTCCACATCGTGCGAGCACCACCACGTCACGCCCCACACGTCCGCGCAGTCCAGCGCGGCGTCGACGGTGGCCGCGGTGAAGCGGGCGACGCCGTCCGGCGGGATGTGCGGCGCCGGGGCGCCCACCTCCTGGAGCCACACCGGACGGCGCGGATCGTCGGCCCACGCCTTCGACAGCTCGATCAGATACGCGGCGTGCTGCTCCGTCGCGGCGCCGGTGGCGCCGTGCCGCTGCGCCGTCCCGTTGAACACCCAGGAGTGCACCGCCGTCACCGCGCCCAGCCGGGCGGCGTGTGCGGGCGTGAAGGGGTGACCGTCCTGGTACCAGGACGCGTCGTAGGCGGCGTGCAGATGCGGCCGCCCCGGCGCCCCGCGCTCACAGGCCGCCAGTATCAGTTCCAGCCACGCCCCGGCCTGCGCCGCGTCGATCCGGTCCGGATCGGGGTGCGGCCCGTCCGCGAACTGGTTGAACTCGTTGCCGACCGTCATCCCGAGGAACGCGGGCCGGCCGGCGAGCGCGGCGGCCAGCGTCCGCAGGTACTCCTGCTGCCCGGCGAGCACGTCCGGATCGGTGAACAGGCTGCGCCGGTGCCAGGTCCGCGTCCAGGCGGGCAGGAAGTCGAAGCTCGACAGATGCCCCTGGAGGCCGTCGACGGCGACGTCCAGCCCCCGCTCGGCGGCGGCGTCCGCCAGTGCCACCAGCTGTTCCACGGCGCGCGGCCGGATCAGCGTCCGGTTGGGCTGGAACAGCGGCCACAGCGGGAAGACACGGACATGGTCGAGGCCGAGCCCGGCGACGGCGTCCAGATCGGCGCGCACCGCGTCCAGGTCGAAGTCGAGCCAGTGGTGGAACCACCCTTGCGACGGCGTGTAGTTGACGCCGAAACGCGGCGGGCGGCGATCGGTGTCCTGCTCGGGCATGACGGCTCCTGCGGGTCGGACGAACCAGCGGACACGGCCGGACGGGGGCCGGACCCCTCATCCCATGACCCCCTCGCCCCCATCGAGGACGGAGAAACGCCGCGGCGCGACGAAGGCCGGGAGCGACGGCCGCAACGGCCACGACGGGCGCGGTCGCCACCGGCCGGAACGGCCATGACGGGCTCGCCGCCGCCGCTACGGAGGACGGACCCGCCGCCTCCGCCCGCTGAGCGTCCGGGGGACGCGCCAGGGCGCGCGCCGGACCACTGGTCCCCGTGCCTCGCCCTCGCACCGCGCCCCGGCCCGCCGCCATGCCCCCTGCCCCTCCCGATGCCACACTGATCTGGGTGGGGCGGCGTGGCCCGCCGCTCCGGCACGGCCCGGTACCCGCCCCGGCAGGAGGCACGGCCCATGGCCGACACCGCAGCGCACGGCGGCCCGGACCCGGGCGCGCGCCAGCAGGCCTCCGGCGCACGCACCCCGCCGACGCGCCCCCTCGCGCTGGTCACCGGCGCCACCGGATACATCGGCGGGCGCCTCGTCCCGGAGCTGCTGGACGCCGGATACGCGGTACGGGCCCTGGCCCGCACCCCGCAGAAGCTGCGCGACCACCCCTGGGCGGGCCGCACCGAGATCTACCGGGGCGACATCACCGACGTCGCCTCCGTCCGCGGCGCACTCGACGGCGTCGACACCGCCTACTACCTGGTGCACGCCCTCGGTACCGGCGCCACCTTCGAGGAGACCGACCGCCGAGCCGCCCGGATCTTCGCCGACGAGGCGCGCGCCGCCGGAATCCGCCGCCTCGTGTACCTCGGCGGCCTCACCCCGCCCGGCGTCCCGCGGGATCGGCTCTCCCCGCACCTGCGCTCCCGCGCCGAGGTCGCCGACCTCCTGCTCGCCTCCGGCGTCCCCACCGCCGTCCTCCGCGCCGCGGTGATCATCGGCTCCGGCTCCGTCTCGTTCGAGATGCTCCGCTACCTCACCGAACGCCTTCCGGTGATGATCACGCCCAGCTGGGTCTCCACCCGAATCCAGCCCATCGCCGTCCGCGACGTTCTGCGCTACCTCGTCGGCTCCGCCACCCTGCCCGACGACGTCTCCCGTGCCTTCGACATCGGCGGTCCGGACGTCCTCACCTACCGCGGCATGATGCAGCGCTACGCCCGCGTTGCCGGGCTGGCCGGACGGCTCATCGTGCCCGTCCCGGTGCTCACCCCGGGCCTGTCCAGCCACTGGGTCGGCCTGGTCACCCCCGTCCCCGGCAGCCTCGCCCGGCCGCTCGCCGAATCCCTGCGCCACGAGGTCGTCTGCCGGGAACACGACCTTGCACGGTACGTCCCCGACCCGCCCGGCCACCCGCTCCCGTTCGACGACGCGCTGGCCCTGGCCCTGCGCCGGATCCGGGAGGCCAAGGTCGCCACCCGCTGGTCCAACGCCGCGGTCCCCGGCGCCCCCGCCGAGCCGCTGCCCACCGACCCCGACTGGGCGGGCGGCAGCCTCTACACCGATCGCCGCCGACGCCTCGTCGACGCCGGCCCCGAAGCGCTCTGGAACGTCGTGGAGGGCATCGGCGGCGAGCACGGCTGGTACTCGTTCCCCGCCGCCTGGGCGGTCCGGGGCCTGCTCGACCGGCTGGTCGGCGGCGTCGGGCTGCGCCGTGGCCGCCGTGACGCCGCCCGGCTGCGGGCCGGCGACTCCCTCGACTTCTGGCGGGTCGAGGAGATCGTCCCCGGACGGCTGCTGCGGCTGCGCGCCGAGATGCGGCTGCCGGGCCTGGCCTGGCTGGAGCTGACTGTCGGCCGCGACGCCCGCGGCCGTACCGTCTACGGCCAGCGCGCCCTGTTCCACCCTCACGGACTGACCGGACACGCCTATTGGTGGGCCGTCGCCCCCTTCCACGCCGCGGTGTTCGGCGGCATGGCCCGCAACATCGCCCACGCCGCGGAGAAATCCCCGGCCGCACGGTGACGGTGCGGCAACGGCCGGGAGAGGGCCGGTCGTGGCACGGCGAACGGCCGGTCCCCGGCGCCGTTTCGGGCGCCGGGAACCGGCCGTCGCGTGGTCCGGGGCCGGGTGGGCGTCAGCCGTTGGCGAGTGCCTGCAGGCGGCTGAACGACCCGTTGAAGTGGTTGCGGTCGCCGACCGTCTGCCCGCTGGAGGTGTACTGCCAGATGGTGTGGAAGTCCCAGCCGGCCGGGAGCTCACCCACGGACGAGCCGTACCGCGGGACCCACAGCGGGTTGGTCTTCCCGAACTTCTTGGAGTTCCCGGTGCACTGCTTCCACCAGTCGGTGGAGGTGTAGAGGATGGCGTCCCGCTTGGTCTCGTCGCGGTACGTCGTCACGAAGTCCGTGATCCAGTCGATCATCGCGTCCTGGCTCATGCCGTAGCAGGTCGCCCCGTAGGGGTTGTACTCCATGTCCAGCGCCCCGGGCAGCGTCTTGCCGTCCTTCGACCAGGCGCCGCCCTCCTTCGCGAAGTACTGCGCCTGCGCCGTGCCGCTGGAGTGGTCCGGCAGCGCGAAGTGGTACGCGCCGTGGATGATCCCCGCGTCGTACGACCCCCGGTACTGCTGGGTGAAGTACGGGTTCTTGTACGTGGTGCCCTCGGTCGCCTTGACGTACGCGAAGCGCACCCCGCTCTGCCGCAGCGCGGGCCAGCCGACGTTGCCGTTGTGGCTGGAGACGTCGACGCCGTTGACCGACGCGATCGTGGTGGACGCCTTCGTCTCCTGGTCGTCCGTGTCCTGGCCGCCGGCCCGGTTGCCCCCCTCGTGGGCGGCGATGGTGGAGCCCATCCAGTCCTGCTCGGGGTGGGCGGGCTCCCGGCCGTTCCCGGTGGCGGCCGCCGCGGCGATGGGCAGCGCGAGCGGCAGGGCGAGCGCGGTGAGGACGATAAGGGATCCGGCCGTGACGGAGAACGCACGGCGGGCGGAACCGGAACTGCTCAAGGGCATCGGGTGCCTCCGAAAGCCATCGGTGAGGTCGAATCGGCAGACTGTGGCACATTTCTGCCGATAACAAGACATATACGCTAATCCGTACACGCCGAAGACCCGATGGCCCATCAGTCCGCCATTCGGCCGGTCGGTCTCACCCGTCCGGCCGCGTCTGACGGCGCGTCGGCCGACCTCGCGCGCCCCGGTGTGCAAACGCCGGCGGGGGGGGCGGGGGCGGGTGGGGGAGCGGGGGGGCGGGCGCGGGGCGGCGCGCGCGCGCGCGCGCCCGCGGCCGCG
>NZ_JBHYGX010000046.1:0-47541 GCF_042739975.1 Streptomyces sp. NPDC059080 | reverse complement strand
CCACCCCCGCAACTACCTGGCCTTTCTCGGCCTCGCCGCAGCCCTGTGCTGCTACAAGCGATTCACCCGCCTCACCACATAGGACACGGTCTTAGGCTCAAGGACGAGCCCCCTGACAACTCCCCTGCGGGACCAAGCCAAGGCCAGCGAAGGCGGCCGCGAAGACATGACACGCCATCAAAATGAGCGTCAGGAGAGCGTCGAGTGCGCCGCGCTCCTCCACCACGGTGGGCACGGATCCGTGCCCACCGGCTCCGCAGCTCTTGGAAAAGCCCAGGCCAGAGCCTTTCGAGCGCGATGCGGTGAGCTACACGTCATCCGCCGGGGAAGAACAGGTCGAGCAACTCACCGGAACCGCGAACCCGCAGCTCACAGCCCCTTCCCGCCTTCTCCAGGATCGCCACGCACTCCACGTGGTGGGGCATCGAAAAAGTGTCGGCCTGGACGGCTGTACCCGAAACAGCAGGTCAGGCGTCGTTCTGCCACTCGGCCAGGGTGGCGTAGGGGGCTCGGAGCGTCAAATGAGCGTCACGGCAGCGAAGTGGCGACACTGGGGCGATCGCTGCGAAGTCTTACACCGCCGCCATAACGGCCGTGGTCGGTAACAGCCTGATGCACCCGTACGGAGGACCATTGCACGCCAGGCGCCTGTGGCGCCCCTAGGTTGGCCTTCCCGTCCACGGACCGTCGAGGAGCCGACGTGGTGAAGTACGCGTTGACGGAGCCGCAGGTCGACTTGCTCCGCGAGATCGCGGCAGCTTCCAGTGCAATGCCCATCCCACCTGCCCGGACCCAGACGTCCTGGGCCTTGGAACAACGGGACCTGATCAAGCGGACCTGGCGCGGGAGCGGACACGTCGCCGTAGTCACTGCGGACGGCCGCTACTACCTCAAGCACGGCAAGCATCCCCGACAGGTCCAGGCCGAGAAGGAACGGCTGAAGGGCGATGCCGCCCAGGCCGCACGGGCTCCAGCCGGCGGAGCCGAACTGATCTCTCGTCTGCAGTCGGCCTCGGGGAAAATCACGGTTCCCGATCCTGCCACGCAAACCCGGGGTCGATGGCGGGCGGCGTACTACGACGCGCTCCACCATGGGCACGTGCCCACAGGGCACAAGCTGCGGTGGAACGGCCGACAGCGCGGCGACTGTGTCTTCACGCTGATTGACGAGGAGGCTGAGAAGGCAGCCCAGCCTCCTCCCGTTCCGGCCATCGATGTGCCGGAGACCCTCGATCGCCCTCATCATCTCGTTCGTGCGACGCGCACGGCTCTCGGCCGATCCCAAAGGGTGGTCGACACCCGGGGCAAGCCGGAAGTCATCCCGCTGTACCTGTCGCGTCCACTCGCCGACCGGGCCCTGCGGATCATGCACGCACTGTTGACGGAAGCGGAAAGCCGCGGCTACACGGTCGAGGCCCAGAGCGACCTGAAACACGGTGAAGCCGTGCACACAGTCGCGATCGTGATCCGGTGCCGGGCCTTTCCCCTCGCTCTCACAGAGCGGACGACCAAGGTCCCGCACGAGCCGACTCCACAGGAGCTCCGTCAGCAGGAGCGCAATCCCTGGACGCGCCTGCCCAAATACGACGAAAAATTCAACGGCCGCCTCACTCTCGGCGCCCCCTCCGGGAGCTGGTACCAGCACTCGTACTCCTACAGCGACGGTGCCCGGTGGACATTGGAATCACGACTGGGACATCTACTGCGGGATCTCGAGCGCATTGCGGCGGAAGCCGACCGCCGGGAGCAGGAGAAGGAGCTGCGTGAAGCCGAACAGCGGCGCCGCTGGTACGCGGCCGTCGCGCGGGCTCGCGAGCAGCAGATCGAGCAGCACCGGGCGACAGTTCTTAACGGGCAGATCCGGGCCTGGCGGCAGGCCGACGAGATCCGCGCCTTCTGCCAGGCAGCCCGCGCCCGAGCCGGCGAGGCACCGGTTGCGGCGGACGAGGCGGGCTGGCTGGAATGGGCTGAGGCGTACGCGGTGCAACTCGACCCCCTACAGGAACCCTTGCGCACTCCTGTGGATCCGCCGACCGGGCGGGAGGTGCTGCGCGAGCTTGCGAAGGTCGATGCCTACGCCTACCCGTGGCCGTTCGACGCCGACGGCCGCTGGACACTTCCCGACGACCGGCCAACTGACCCGCGTACGTGACACGATCCTGTCCACCGGCAGACGACTTCGCCCTGTCCGTGGAGGACAGGGCGAAGGAACGTTCATGCGACGATGGTGAGCGGAATTTCCATGCGTTCCCAGGCTCCGAGGACGGCCTTGTGTGTGTCCGGCTGGAGGTGGGCGTAGCGCTGGGTGGTCTGGAAGCTCTCGTGGCCGAGGAGGTGTTGGACCTCGTAGAGCGAGACCCCCCTCTGGACCAGCCACGAAGCGCAGGTGTGGCGCATAGAGTGCGGCGGGTAGTGCGGGACGAGCTGCAACTCGCCGTCGTCACCGAAATGGTAGGCAGCCTCGACAGCAGGCCACCAGGTCTGCCGACGCCAGTTGCTATCGGCGAGGAGGCGCCCGGAGCGGCCCTTGGTGATGGTCGTGAAAGACCACTGCGTCGCGGTCGAGCCGGTGGATGTGGCGTTCGAGGGCCTCCAGGACGTGGGGCGGGAGCGGGACCTCCCGGCGGCTCTTGGAACTCTTGGGGTACTCCTTGATGCCACTCTTGGTATTGACCTCCACCACGAAAAGGCGGGAGCGGCGCGTGTCGATGCGGTGGCGGTGAAGGCCGGAGAGCTCTCCCCAGCGCAGTCCGGTGTAGAAGCCGAGCAGGCACATCGTTCGCCAGACAGGGGCGAGTCCGTCGAGGATGCTCTGCGCCTGGTCGGGCGTGAACCACTGCGGCGGTTCGATCGCGATGGGCGGCAGATCGATGCTGCGGCAGGGGCTGACCGCGATCACATCGTCGTCGACCGCTGCGCGCATGATGGACGACGTCAGGTTGTAGGCCCGCTTGATCGCGGAGGGGCCTGTGCCCTTCTCGACCAGGGAGCGGATCCAGCTCTGGACGTCCATGCGGGTGATGGCCCGCATTTGCCAGTCTGCCCAGTAGGGCATGACGTGGTTCTTGATGCTCGACGCGTCGCCTCGCAGGGTGTGGGGTTCGACGATGCGGGCGTTCCACCATCGGTCGTGCCACTCCTGGAACGCGATTTCGCCGGCCCGCGGGTCGCGCAGGCCTCCGCGGGCGAACTGGGTCTCCAGGTCGATGCCCCAGGCCCGCGCCTGGGCCTTGAGGGGGAAGGACTCGCTGAACCGGTCTCCGGCCCGGTTGCGGACGGTCGCCTGCCACTTGCCGGACTTCAATTTGCGCAGGTACGCGGTACTACTCCTTCGTTCGGGAACGGTGAGGGCGGGACTGGCGGCGAGAGATCACCGGCGGGTGCGAGGGGAAGGAACCAGCCTGCTGGCGATGAACTCCTCCAGCCCGGCAGCGGGGACACGGACGCGGGATCGTTCCGTTCCGGTGCGCAGGTCGACGACGGGGAGGTCTCCGGCGGCGATGAAGCGGTAGATGGTGCGACGGTCAACGTCCAGGGCAGCGGCGACAGCGGGAATGGACAGCAAATGGGCAGGCATGCGCGAGTCCTCGGAAACAGAGGCGGAAAGGCCAAGCAGGCGAATTGATTCAGCCGGGCTGTCGGTGGTCCACGGCGCAGGTCAACCAGCCCTGTCAGGGCAGTGGGACCAAATCGCTGAGGGGCCGGCCATGTGACACGGCCGCGTGAGGCGTGGACCACCGACGTTCGGGAAGTATGCGGCGGTGCTCGCGCGCTCGGATCATGAGTCGGAGCGCGGGACGGGAAGCTACCGCTCGGGAATGTCGGGAAGGCGCAGGATCTCTTCCAGGTGGTCCCAGTCGATCTCGACGTCTTCCAGCCGGAAGCGGTGCGGGTACCGCAGCGCAATCCAGCTCGCGCTCACACCGGCCCACTCGGCGACACCCCACGCCGGTACGCCCGCGTCGAGCCAGCGGTCCAGGCAGGAGTCACGCAGGCTGGAGACCTGCTCCCCCAAGCCTGCTTGAACCTCGTCCGGGCTCAACACCGCTTGGCGAGCCTGCCTCCACGCCCTCATGTACTCGGAGGACGCCAACGGCCCACCCTGCTCAGCCGGGAACAACAGATCCTCAGCTTCCAAGTCCGCCTCGTCGATCCAGCGCCTCAGCACACCCACGAGGTCCGGAGAGATAGGAACCCTCCGGCCCTCGCCGGCACGGACCAGCACCTCCCCGAGCTCCCCGTCCGGGAGCATCACGTCGTGCAACCGAATCAAGGCTGCTTCGCCCGGCGAAAGCGCGGTGCCCGCCATAGAGGCGAGGAAAGGGAAAACGGCCCCCGAGGATTCCTGCTGGATCCACTCCAGAAGGGCGCGGACATAGTCCGCAGAGAGCAAGGACGATTCGTCTATTGCATGCTTCGACAAGCTAAATGACTCCTCACATGAGACATCAGGGCGCGTCGGCGGCCCCTGATAATTCAATGGTCCGGAGAATCGGCGGTTTGGCTAACCGCCGATCGTCGGCTATGTTGCGCCCGCGACGCACCTCTCGCGGACCCGGTTGATGCACAGAGAGCAGGTTTTACTTTCCGAAGACCGCTCTAGGTTTACTTCCTTCGCCGAGTTAATCCAGTCCGTACAGGACTCAATGTGTCCGCCGTCGGCGAATCGGCACGAAACACCCAGAACTGGACATCGGCAGCCAAGAAACACGAGAACAGAGCAGGCGCCTTCTAAGCGCCTGATCTATCGCGCACAGGCGCCCGCAGGGCCGATCATCCGGTGAGAGAACTCAAGGCTATTCAGCAATGAGAACGAGGGAAACTCGCTGCGGATACCCAATGCCACACCATCTCGCGTGCTGATGCCGTTATCCAGCAGCCCGGACTGCGGGGCTTTTGTTTCGGCGGACGCTTCGCAGGATGCACGATGGTCCGGTTGTACGCGCCAAGTTGACCTCTCCATTGCCGGGCAGTCGGCTGAATACACCTGCGGTCTACAAATAGGGGAGCCGAAAACTTCCCGTTTACATGCAGAGCTAGAATCGAAACCGCTCTGCAGTGGACCTCGCAGGCCGCTTCCAACCACGCGCGGCGTGAGACAACGATCTGTCGCTCGGAGGTGCGAAGAGGCTGGTTACTGGCAGACCGGCTACAGAGGCGTCGACCTCATCGGGAGCTGCCCCAGAGCTGAGACCTTCCCTCTGGAGGCAACTGCCACCAACCGGCTTAATTGTCAGAGGGGTTAGCTACGATGGTTGCTGTTGTCGAGACCTCGGAAGGCAGGGTGCATCGATGCAGGGAGTCAGCTATCACGGCGGGACGGCCGCGAACCTATAGGGGCGCCTGGCCGGCGCTCTCCTATGGCGACGCCCGCTGGGCGGCGACGTCGTGACCCCGATCCGACGGTGGGTTGACACCTGCCCTGGCTCTGTGACGGCGCTCTCTCGAAGTTCCGGAGGGCCCCCTTGACTGCATCCGCTTCTACCTGCGACCACCGCATCTACCACGTTGTCGTCGTCGCTCTGACCTCCATGGTCACTGGGCTCGCCATCGGGATCGGCTCCGCCGCTCTCGGGCAGGCTCCGTTCACCGCTGCCGCGTCCGGTGCGGCTGCCCTGGCATTCACTTTTGGTGCAGGCATGAGCGTGGTTACGCACGTAAGCAGGCACCGGTAGCAAGACCCTCGCGCGGGGCGGCCCATCGCGGCCGCCCCAGGAGCGCTCGGCCTGAACGGTCCGGGTGCCATGGCGCTGCCGGGTCGACCTTGCCGTCTACCTGTCACCGCGAACTGCGGCCTGCAAAGCCGTAGCGCTGCCGTGTGACGCCATGCTCGCCATGAAGCGGGATTCGGAGCGCCACGCGACGTACCCCTGGGCCAATCGGCCAGGCCGTAAGTCCTTTGTCATAACCAATTCGCCCCACTCTGGTTGTCAGTTCCGCCCACTAGAATCGGGCCCGAGGGTCGAGCCTGGCTTCCTGAACGAGTCGACAAGAAGGCAGCAGGCAAAAGCACCCGCAAGCAGACAGAGACGGGGACGGGGAGCCGCATGCTGGATGGCCGGTGGACGACGGTCACCGAGTCCGGGTACGAGCACGAGCGCCGAGGTCTTGAGGCGATCCGCAAGCGCTTTCCGGACGAGGAGCCGTGGCGGGCCTGGTCGAACTTCTCGTTCACCGCGAACAGCGGGCACGTCCGCGAAGTGGACCTTCTGGTGGTCGCGCCAGCCGGAGTCTTTCTGGTTGAGCTGAAGGACTGGCACGGCTCGGTCCACGGCGGTGGCAACGACTGGGTGCAGACCACGCCCAACGGGACCACCCGTCGGCACGGCAATCCGCTGCATCTGTCGAACCAGAAGGCCAAGGAGCTGGCGGGCCTGGTCAACGGGGTCGCCGGCCGTCCAGGGGACCGGTCGCGGATCTGGGTCGGTGAAGCGGTCTGCTTCACCGACGACCGGCTGCAGGTACAGCTTCCGGCAGCCGACATGAACGGCGTCTTCACCGTCAAGAAGCTGGTGGAGATGCTGGCCGTGCCGCCCGGCGACGGTCGTCGCCGGGTCACGGCCGAGACGTCCCGCCGAATTGACGCGGCCCTGAAACAGCTTCGCATCACGCCGATCCGCCGCCAGCACGAGGTGGGCTCGTATCTGCTGGACGCGAAGGCGTTCGACTCCGGTCCAACCTGGGCCGACTACCTGGGCCGGCACTCCCAGCTACAGGACCTGGCGCGGGTGCGGGTCTTCCTCAGCGAGCGCGGGGCCTCCGACGAGGAGCGGCGCTCGGTGGAGCGGGCCGCCGCCCGTGAGGCCGCAATTCTCAGCCGGTTCAAACACCCGGGCGCCGTACAGCTGAAGACCTATCTACCTTCGGGTCATCCGGCTGGGCCGGCGATTCTCTTCGACTACCACCCGGAGACCCTGCGCCTGGACGACTATCTGGTGCAGCACGGAGAGCGCCTCGACCTGCAGGGCCGACTCGCACTGGTGCGGCAGGTGGCGGAGACGGTGCGTTCCGCCCACTCGCGGCGGATCCATCACCGGACGCTGTCCGCACACTCGGTGCATGTGATTCCGCGTGACCGCGGTCCACGTGGGCGGGAGCTCGGCGAGGAGCAGCGTTGGCTGCGGCCGTGGCCGCAGATCGCGGACTGGCAGATCGCCACCGGGCAGAGCGTGAGTCGTGGCCGGCCGCTGACTCTGGCTCCGACGAATGTGTCGGGCGTCCATGTCTCGGGCCAGGCCGATCCGTATCTGGCACCGGAGCTGAGGATCCCGAAGGCCGATCCGGTACGGCTCGATGTGTACGGCCTCGGTGTGCTCACGTATCTGCTGGTCACCGGGCAGGCACCGGGTGCGAGCCAGAGCGAGGTCATGGCGCGCCTGGAAGGCGGCGAGACTCTGCGTCCGAGCGCGCTGGTCGACGGACTGCATCCGGATGTCGACGATCTGGTGGAGGCTTCCACCGCATACGAGCCGGGACGGCGGCTGTCCACCGTCGACGACTTCCTGGAAATGCTGGAGTACGTCGAGCAGGCGTTCGTCGAGGAGATCGCGGACAGCTCGGATGCTGCGGCCAGCGCAGGTGGGGATGGGAACGGCGGGTCGGCTGCGAGCGACGGCGAGGAGCAGGCCAAACCGGAGAAGGATCCGCTGGAGGCAGTGGCCGGGGATGTGCTGGGCAGCCGCTGGGAGGTCGTTCGCCGACTCGGTACGGGCTCGACTTCGCGGGCGTTCTTGGTGCGGGACCTGGAGGGCGAGCCGCGGCGGAGCGGTGCCCTGCCGGTGGCAGTGCTGAAGGTCGCACTGAGTGAGGCCAAGCATACGGTCCTGGACCGCGAGGCAGACGTCCTGGGCCGTATCCACCGAGACTCCAGCATCATCGCGCTGTACGAGCGGGAGCCGCTCACGCTGGCCGGGCGGCGAGTTCTGGTCCTGGACTACGTCGGCGACAGCCGGGAGTTGAAGGACCAGGACGCGAGCGCCGACAAGGGGCCGCGCCGCCGTGAGGACACCGTGGCCCGCCAGCTGCGGGACAACGGCCGCCTGGGCATGGACCAGTTGGAGGCGTACGGGAAGTACCTGTTCGGCGCGGTAGAGCACCTGGAGGCCGAGGGCATCTGGCACCGGGACCTGAAGCCGGACAACATCGCGATCCGCATCCGCCCCAACGGCACCCGCCAGCTGGTGCTGATCGACTTCTCACTGGCCGGATATCCCGCAAAGGAAATCGAGGCGGGCACCGAGGGCTACCTCGACCCCTTCGTCGGGATCATCACACGCGGCTCGTACGACGGGCATGCCGAGCGGTACGCGCTGGCCGTGACGCTGCACGAGATGGCGGCGAACGAATTGCCCCGCTGGGGCGACGGTTCGGTCACCCCGCGACAGACGGATGCGAAGGAGTGGCCGTTTCCGCAGCTCGCAGCCGACGCCTTCGAACCGGCCGTTCGCGACGGACTGGTGGCGTTCTTCCGCAAGGCTCTGGCCCGGGACGTGAAGGACCGCTTCTCGGACCTCAAGCCGATGGAACGTGCCTGGCAGCGCATCTTCCTGGATGCACAGCGCACGACGGCGCCAAGCTCCGGGCACAGTGAGAAGCCGAGTCGCGGTGCGAAGGGCGGTGCCCACGCGGTCGCCCAGCCTGCGACGGAGCCTCGGATCGGGCGGGAGGACGACGACGTCTCCGCCGAGCAGGTCCGCGACCAGCAGGCAGAGCGCGCCGACCGGAAGACGCCACTGTCGGTGGCCGGTCTGACGGTCTCCGCACAGTCGCAGCTGTTCGCGATGGGGCTCAACAACGTCGGGGACGTCCTGGAGTACTCGGCCAAGAAGTTCCTCACCGCACCGGGCATGGGCTCGCGCACCCGCGAGGAGATCCAACGCCGGCAGAAGGAGTGGAACGTCCGGCTCGGCAAGGCCGCACCCTCACCGCTGAGCGCAGCAGCCCTCAAGGCTGCAAACCAGGAGCGCACCGCCCTGGAACGGGCAGCCGCCGACGCAATCGCCGCGGCCGGTGTGGACGTCACTGCCCCGCAGGTGCTGAGCGGCCTGAGCCTGGACGCGCTCGCCGCTCGTCTGGTGCCGAGGCCGTCCGGTGGCAACGCCCGTTCCAACGCCAAGGAGCGCGAAGCCGTACGCCTGCTCCTTCGCCTGCCCGACGACGAGGGGCGACTGCCCGACGGCCTCGCGTGGGTGCGCCAGCGGGACGTCGCCGAAGCCGTGGGCCTGACCGCAGGCCGTATCCCGCAGATCGTGAAGAAGGCACGCGAGCGCTGGTACGAGGATGCCGCCCTCGGGCTGCTGCGCGATGAGCTGGTGGAGCTGCTCGCCGAGCGCGGCCGGGTCGCTCCGGTGATCGAACTTGCCGATGCACTGATCGTCCGGCGCGGCACCCAGCACGTGGAGCGGCGCGACCGGCGTGCGCTCGCGCTCTCTCTGTTGCGGGCGTTGGTGGAGCGCGAGAGCCGGGCGCTGGTGGAGCGCGAAAGTGGGGACGACGAGTCCCCGCAGCTCTTCCGCTACTTCCACGCTCGGATGCCCAAGGGCGCCGACCCGGTGATCGGCCTGCTCGCCCTGGACGTCCGGGAGGGCGTGGACGGCCCGGACACCCCATCACTGCCCGCCCTGCAGGAGTACGCGCTGAACCTGGGCGCACGTGCCGACCGGCTCGCGGCGCTCGAGTCCCTGCCGACGGCGAGTACGGTCCTCACCGAACTGGACGCGGTGCGCCGGCCGCTGGGCAGCCTGGGCTGGGATGAGCGGCGCACCGCCGAGATCGCGGTCGCCGCCTCGACCCGAGCCGCGCTCACCCCGCGCCTGGAAATCTACCCGCGCGACCTGGACCTGGTACGCGCGCTGAGGATCACCCAGGCCGGTGTGGTCGCCGTGCAGCCCGGCGTCGAGGAAAACCGCCTTCCGGGCCTGACCGTGGACGCCCTGCACAAGCGGGTCGCGACCCGCTTCCCCGACCTGGGTACGGATCCACTGGTGCCGCGGAAGCTGCCCACGGGAAGCGCCCTGGTCCGCGCTCTCAAGGAGGCCGGCTTCGAGCTGAAGCTGGCCACCCGCTACGACAAGGTCCTGCGTCTCGTCCCTGACCGCCGGTCCGGGGACGCCACCGCCGGATTGACTTCGGCGAGTTGGGGCGCCTCAGCAGCACGTCGCTCCGCACCCACCCAGTACGACGCGGACGCGGCCGTCGCCGCCGCCGTCAAAGCCAACCAGCGGCTTACACACTCGGCGCGACAGGACGGCTTCCGGGTCCTCACCGTGCCACAGCGACGGGCCGAGGACGCGGTGCGCTGGCTGACCGGTGAGCCGTTCGGCGCTCGGCCGGTATCCCTGACTGGGCTGTTCGTGGACGAACTGCGCAGCGTGGTCGGCGAGGCTGCCCGTCCCACCTGGGAGACCGTCCTCAAGGCGGACGCCGCCGAACCGGGCAGTCGGCCCCATCAGCAGCTGCGCATCCGCACCGACAAGGCGTGGGGGCGGATCGAGCCGCGGCTGCGGGAGCGGCTGGCGGAGGCGCGCGGTCCGCTGCTGCTCACCGACACCGCGGTCCTGGCTCGGTACGACGCGCTGGACCTACTGGGGCGGCTCACGGAGGAGGCACGGCAGGGCGGCAACCCGCTGTGGCTTCTCGTCGCACAGTCCGATCCGGCACGGGCGCCGCGGTTGGCCGGGCAGAGTGTTCCGTACCAGGCGGGGTTCGACGAGTGGATCGTCGTGCCGGATGCCTGGGTCGCCCGCAAGCACCTCGCACTTGACGCCTGACCCTCGTCCCCTGATCTTCTTCCGCTCTCTCCCACTCTCCACAGGAGCCGTACGTGATCGACCGCAAGAGCCTCCTCGCCGACCTGCAGAAGCAGGTCAAGGCGGCAGAGACCGACCTCGAGCAGCAGGTCAAAGCTGTCCCCGAGGTCGGGACGCGGCTGCGCGGCGAGTACGACCAGGCCCGAAAGCTGGGCCGCACGGCGGCGACGTGGAACGCCTGGCTCGGTGAGCGGATCACGCAGGTCGCGGTGGCGTGGGTGCTCGGCACGGTGTTCGTCCGCTTCAGCGAGGACAACCGGCTGATCGCCGAGCCGTACATCACGGCGCCGGATGTGGCGGGGCGGGAGACCGCGCAGGCACGGTACGAGGAATATCTGGAGAAGGATTCCGACCCTACGTATCGAGGGTGGCTGGAGACGGCGTTCGCCGAGTTGGGGGCTGGGCAGGCGGGGCGACTGCTCTTCGATCAGGAGCACAACCCGCTGTACCAGATTCCACTTTCGCACGACGGCGCTGGCGGGGGTGCGGTCGGCGAGGACGATGAGTCCAGTGGAGGCGGCGGCCCGGTGCTCGTGCACGACTTCAGCGATCCGCTGAGCGAAGACGGCGCCAAGGGGTGGGATACCCGGTTCCTCGGCGATCTTTACCAGGACCTGAGCGAGGCGGCCCGCAAGACGTACGCGCTGCTGCAGACGCCGGAGTTCGTGGAGGAGTTCATCCTCGATCGGACTATGACCCCGGCAGTGCGGGAGTTCGGCTTCGAAGAACTGAAGATGATCGACCCGACATGCGGGTCGGGCCACTTCGTGCTCGGGGCGTTCCGGCGGCTGGTGCGGATGTGGACGTCGCAGCGACCCGAAGTCGGCCTGTACGAACGGGTGCGGGCGGCGTTGGAGTCTGTACATGGGGTAGACCTCAACCCGTTCGCGATCGCGGTTGCCCGCTTCCGGCTGCTGGTCGCGGCAATGGCTTCGAGCGACATGCGGACGTTCGCAGAGGCGCAGAAGTACGAGTGGCCGATCCAGCTCGCGGTGGGCGACTCGCTGCTGCTGACGGAGCACCGGCAGGAGGGGCTCTTCGGCGACGAGCAGCTGAGCCTTAGCGACAGTCTGGAATCGGCGGACGCCGAAGACCCGTACTACGCGCTGAGCACGGAGGACGTGTTCGAGTACCCGCAGATCCTGAACCGGGGCCGCTACCACGTGGTGGTAGGGAATCCTCCGTACATCACAGTCAAGGACAAAACACTCAACGAGCTGTATCGCAAGCTGTACGACGCGTGCGCGGGTACGTACGCGCTTTCTGTCCCATTCGCGCAGCGCTTTTTCGAGCTTGCGGTTCGGGGCGAAGAGAAGTCCGGGCTCGGCTACGGCGTGGTCGGCCAGATCACGGCGAACTCGTTCATGAAGAGGGAGTTCGGGACGAAGCTGATCGAGAGTTTCTTCCGGGATCAGGTCGAACTGACAGAGGTCATCGACACGTCGGGGGCATACATCCCGGGGCATGGGACGCCGACGGTCATCCTCGTCGGCCGCCCGCTGGATTACACGGGCGCTCGCCGGGCCACCATCCGCACGGTCCGGAGCGTTCAGGGGGAACCAGCCGCTCCGGAGAAGGCGGAGGATGGACTCGTCTGGCGGGCTATCACTCAACAGACCGACTCCCCGGACTCCGAGAGCGACTGGATCAGCGTTCGCGACACGCAACGTGACGACCTGTCAAAGCATCCATGGAGTCTCACAGGAGGTGCCGCACCAGACATCCTGAAGATCGTAGACAGTACGGGAAAGCGGCTTCGAACTGCGTCACAAGAACTCGGCCTGTCTATCGTTACTGGCGAGGACAACGCCTTTGGTTCGGTGAACACTGCTGCCGCCCACCAACGAGGTGCAAGGCCCACCGCTGTCGCCAACGGCGATGAGGTACGGGATTGGGGACTCACCGGCGCGACCTGGCTCACCAGCCCGTATGACCAGGACATGAAGCTCCTCGACGGCGCAGAGAGCGAGGACTTGCTGCGCTTCATGTGGCCACTGCGTCACGTACTGGAACTTCGCAAGCGCTTCAGTATCACGATGCTAGACAGGGGAATTCCTTGGATTTCATGGCGTGAGGTTTACGGCTCCCGCGTCAAGGCGCAAAAGTTGATCGTTTACGCAAAAGTTGCGACGCATAATCACTTCTACCTCCAGAACGGCCGGCTCCCCGTGAAGGACTCGGCGCAGGTGATCAAGCTCCGTGAGGACGCCACAGCGGAGGAGCATCTGGCGCTGCTTGGCTTGCTCAATAGCTCCACGGCCGGGTTCTGGCTCAAGATGGTGAGCCACGATAAGGGTAGCCAGTCAGGCACCGGCGGGTTCATGCATGACGAGTGGGAACGCTTTTACGAGTTCACCGGCACCAAGCTTCAGGAATTCCCTCTCCCTGCCGAATTCCCTACTGCCCTCGCCACCGAGCTCGACGCCCTCGCGCAGCAGCTCTCGGACACAACGCCCGTTGCCCTCTCGGCCAAGACCGCCCCCACCGCCGCCGCGCTCCGCAAAGCCCAGGACCGCTACAACGCCACCCGCGGCCGCATGATCGCACTGCAGGAGGAACTGGATTGGCAGGTGTACTCCCTCTACGACCTGCACCCCGAGAGCCTGCGTCTGCCCGACGTGACCGATGCCCCCGAACTCGCCCTCGGCGAGCGGGCCTTCGAGATCGTGCTCGCGCGCCGGGTGGCAGCTGGCGAGGTCAATGAGGTGTGGTTCAAGCGGCACGGCTCCACCCCCATCACCGAGATCCCCTCCCACTGGCCCGCCGAGTACCAGGCACTTGTGCAGAAACGCATCAACGTCATCGAGTCGAACCGGGCTATCGGCATGGTGGAGCGCTCTGAGTACAAGCGGCGCTGGGCCACCGAGGGCTGGAACTCGATGCGCCAAAAGGCTCTGAAGTCCTGGCTTCTCGACCGGATCGAGGACCGCACCCACTGGTTCGACGTCAACGGCAACCCCACCGTCACTACACTCGCCCGCCTCGCCGAAAGCCTGTCCGCCGACGAGGACTTCACCTCCGTCGCCGAGCTGTACGCGCCCCGCCAGGACCTCTCGAAGACCGTGCGCGAGCTGCTCGCCGAGGAGCACGTGCCCTTCATCCCCACCCTCCGCTATAAGCCGGCCGGGTTGAAGAAGCGCGCCGACTGGGAACACATCTGGGACCTCCAGCGCGAAGAGGACGCCGCAGTCGACGAGCCCGCCAAGCGTAAGGTCCGCGAGCGGACGCCCGTACCGCCGAAGTACACCTCCGCCGACTTCCTGAAGCCGAGCTACTGGCGTGCACGCGGCAAGCTCGACGTGCCCAAGGAGCGGTTCGTGTCATACGGAACGGTCAACGCGCAGTCGCCGGAGCTGTACGGGTGGGCCGGCTGGGATCACCTGGAGCAAGCTCTCGCGCTCGCCTCGTACATCCAGCAGGCTGGGCTCGGCGAGGACGAACTCGTGTCGTATCTGGCCGGGTTGCTGGAACTGCAGCCGTGGCTGGAGCAGTGGTACGGCGAGTACGACCCGGAGTTCGGGGCGTCGCCGGCCGCGGAGATCCTGGCGTTCCGGCAGTCGAAGCAGGGCGAGCTCGGGCTGACGGACGACGCGCTGCGGGCCTGGCGCCCGGCAGCCGCGACACGCGGACGCGGTGCGAAGAAGGCCGCAGCCCCGAAGAAGCGCGCCAGCGCGAAGGCCGCCAGCCAGACGTCCGACACGGACACCATCACCGACGCAACAACCGCTGCCGCCACCGGCACCGAGTCCGACTGAGCAGGGCGAGGAGAAGCAGACACACCATGGCGTTCATGAGCAAGAACAACTCTCGTCCCGAGGGCCGACCGCTGCTGCGGGAGTTGATCGACATCCCGGAGTCGGTGTCCACCTCCGACTTCGTACTGAAGCTGAACGAGGCGGTCACCCCTGAGGGGGCCGAGGCCGCCCTCAAGGATTACGTCGTCACCGACCGGCTGCTCGCCAACTTCGACGAGGCCCTCGACCTGATCAAGTCGGCACTGGACAGCCACTCGTCCAAGGCGGCCTATCTGCACGGTTCGTTCGGTTCCGGTAAGTCGCACTTCATGGCTGTGCTGTACGCGCTGCTGTCGCGGAACCAGGCCGCTCGGGCCCGCGCGGATCTCGACCCGGTACGGACCCGGCACTCCTGGCTGGACGCGGACGATCGCAAGTTCCTGCTGGTGCCGTACCACATGCTGGGCTCCAAGTCCCTGGAGCAGCGCGTGCTCGGCAAGTACGTGGAGCACGTACGCAAGCTGCACCCTCGCTGCCCGTTGCCGCAGGTCTATCTGACCGACGGGCTCTTCGAGGACTTCGCCGAGCAGCGCCGGCGGAACGGCGACGAGCGGGTGATCGAGCAGCTCGCCGACGCCGGGGGTGGCCAGGAGGACGAGTGGGGCGACTCCTTCGCCTGGACGACCGAGCTCCTCAATGAGGCGGTCGCCGCGCAGGAGGAGCACGACAACACCAAGAGTCTCGACCTGGAGAGCCCCTCCACGCCGCAGGAGTTGAGGGCCCGCCTTGTGCAGGACCTCACCCAGACTCTGTTCCCCTCCTTCGCGCGCAACGCCTCCGAGGACGCCGACGGGTTCGTCTCGCTGGACAAGGGGCTCGGCATCATCGCCGCGCACGCCAAGGAACTCAACTATGACGGCCTCGTCCTGTTCATGGACGAGTTGATCCTGTGGCTTGCCTCCCGTATCCACGACCAGAAGTTTGTCTCCCGCGAAGCCGACAAGATCACGAACTTTGTGGAGGGCGCCGACGAGCGGCGCGCCATCCCGGTGGTGTCGTTCATCGCCCGCCAGCGCGACCTGCGCGAGCTGGTCGGCGAGGAGATGTCGGGGGCCGCCGAGGCCGCCGTGCAGGACACCTTGAAGTTCAGTGGCGGGCGCTTCGACAAGGTGGTGCTCGAGGACCGGAACCTGCCGCAGATCGCGCAGGCCCGGCTGCTCAAGCCCACCACCGACGAGGCCGAGGCGAAGGTGGAGGCAGCGTTCACCGAGGCCAAGAAGCTCGGCCCGGATGTCTGGGACACCCTGCTCGGTCACGACAAGTCGACCACGGGCGCAGATGAGACCGCTTTTCGGCGGACGTATCCGTTCCCGCCGGCGTTCATGGACACCCTGGTGCACATCTCCGGCGCGTTGCAGCGCTCCCGCACCGGTCTGAAGCTGATGAGCCAGCTGCTGGTCGATCACCGCGACGACTGGCGGCTCGGGCAGCTCGTGCCGCTCGGTGACCTGTACCCGGCGATCGCGGGAGGCGGCGACAAGGCGTTCAGCGGGGAGACCAGTGTTCACTTCGAGGCTGCCGAGAAGCTGTACCGGGACAAGCTGCGCCCGTACCTGCTGAAGGCCAATCAGGTCACCGAGGACCAGGTCGAGGCGTATCGCCGTCATCCCGAAACCCTCAACGATCCCGAACTCACCGCCCGCTGCCGTGACTTCACCGGAGACAGTCGGCTGTTGCAGACGCTGCTGCTGTCCGCGCTGGCGCCGAGTGTCCCCGCTCTCGCCGACCTCACACTCGCGCGGCTGCATGCCCTCAACCACGGTTCCATCACCACCCGTATCGCGGGTACCGAGGTCGGCCGTCTTGAGCACAAGGCCAAGGAATGGGCGGTGAACTTCCCGGAGATAAAGGTCACCAGTACCGGGCCGGGCGCGGTGGTGCGCCTGGAGCTCACCGGTGTCGACCTCGACGCCGTCCTCGCCAACGCCCAGGTCCACAACAACCAGGGCAACCGCCGTACCAAAATGCGCGCCCTGCTCAAGGACGCGCTCGGCGTCAGCGACGGGCCCGGCGGCTTCGATGCTTACGACGTGCTCGGCCTGGTGTGGAAGGGGACCGAGCGGCAGGTCGAGGTAGTCTTCGGGAACGTCGCCGATCCTGACTCCCTGCCCGAGACCACTCTGCGTCCCAGTCAGGACGACGCCTGGCGCCTCGTCGTCGACTTCCCTTACGACGAGGGCGAGTTCGGCCCGATGGATGACTTGCAGCGGCTACGCGCCCTGCGGGAGAAGCCGGGCGGTGACTCGCGGACCCTTGCCTGGCTTCCTACTCATCTGACGGATGCCTCCCGCGCCGACTTCGAGCGTCTCGTCGTCATCGACAAGGCCCTCGCGGACGAAGCCCGCTTCGACGCCGAGTACGCGCGGAGCCTCAACGCGGACGACAAGGAGCGCGCCAAGGGCATGCTCCAGTCGCAACTCCTCGTCCTCACTGAGCGGGTCAACCTGTCCCTGCGGCAGGCGTACGGGCTCGCGCAGAAGCAGGAAGGGGTGGTCGACCTCAGCTTCGAGAACCATCTGGTCGCCCAGCAGGACGTACCCGATCTGCGGCCCCCGCTCGGCGCGCCGTTGGAGTCCGCCGCCCGCGACCTGGTCGGCAAGCTGCTTGCCCAGCAGTACCCCGCGCATCCCAATCTGGACCCCGAGGGCACAGGCAGGCCCGTGAAGCCTGCCGAGATCAAGACCGTCTTCGAGTACGTACGCAAGGCCGCCGAGGACCGTGACGGGCAAGTCGAGGTCGAGGCCAAGGACCGCAAGGTCATGGCGCGGATCGCGGGCGGGCTCGGGCTCGGCGCCATGCGGGAGGCGTACTACCGGCAGTCCACCGCCTGGCCCGACCACTTCAACGCCCAGGCCCGCCGGGACGGCGTCGCCGAGCCGACCCTGGTCAAGCTGTCCGACTGGAGTGAGCTGCCCGATCGGCGTGGACTGCCAGAGCCGCTGCAGCGGTTGGTTGCCGCCGCATATGCGGAGATGACCGACCGAGTGTGGGTGCGTGGCGGAGTGCCCATCGAACCCGCGCCCGCACCACACGAGCTGAAGCGGGACTACGCCCTGCGCGAGCAGCAGCTGCCCAGCGAGAGCGACTGGGACGAGGCACGCAAGCGCTTCGAGCCGATGCTCGGGAAGCGGGCGCCGCAGTTGCGGCGCGGGCGGATCGTCAACCAGTTCGCCGGGCAGATAAGGCAGGCTGCCGCCGCACTCGCGCAGGACACCGGACGGCTCGTCGGGGAGCTGGAGAAGCATCGCGACTTCCTGCGGCTCAGCGACGACTCGCCCCGGCTCGTTCTCGCCCGGCGTGCGCAGGAGTTGGTCAAGGCGGTGACTGAGGCCGGGATCGATGCGAAGTCCGTGGTGGACCGGCTCGCCCGCTTCGACCTCGGCGACTTCACCGCACATCGCTTCGGCATGTCGCTGATGAGTTCCGGGAAGGTCGCCAGCGCTCTGCAGAACACCGTCTGGGACCAGTTGAGCCTGGCCGATACCCTCGGGGTGGACGGTGCGGCGGTCCTAGAGCGGGTGCGGGACGCGGCCGCCGGCGATCCCGGTGACTACCCGGATCTGCCGGGAGTGTTGACCGCCGCCGGCCGGGAGGTGCTGTCCCTGCTGAGGTCCCGGCGGACCGCGGCCGAGCAGCCCCAGCCGCCCGTCGAACTGCCGCCCAGCTCCGAGAGCGTGGATCTGAACACCGGTTCAGCCCACCCGCAGGTACTGCCGGAGCCAGGGCCGGGGCCTCGTACTCCATCGCGATCCGCAGCCCGCTCCGGTGGCGGGCGTACCACCGCCGCCCGAGCCGCCGCCGAACTGCAGGCGGAGATCGCGGCGCTCGCGGCCGAGAACCCGAACGCCACCGTCGAGGTCGTCTGGAAGGTCGTCGACTGATGTCCGACACGGTCACCACAGCCCCTGCGGCCGTCGGCCCCGCCCGGCTGTCCGCAGGAACCGTCCGTCAGTACGTCGCCGCCCGCAGCCGGCTCGGCGACGGCACGGCCCGCGTACTGCTGTTGCGGGCCGCTCCCTCTTGGGACGCGCCCGCGGTGCAGCGAACTGCCGGCGGACTGCAGGCACGGGTGACCGTGGGTCCCTCGGTGCTCGCCGTACACGAGCAGATCCTGGGTCACCTTGACGCGCCGGAACCCGTCGATCCCAAGGTCCTGATTGTCCTCACCGATCGCGAGGACACCGACCTCGACCCCGGGCTGCTCGCCCGCGTTTACGGCGGCAGGATCCGGTCTGTCGACAACTGGGAAGTCGTACAGGAAGCGTTCGACGCGCGCGGCCTCGACGGGCGGCTGCGCGGCGAGAAGTGGGCGGCCGAAGCACTCCTCGACGCTGCGGCAACCCGGGGCTGGCCCTCGCTCGGTCGGGGCCTGCTCTCCCGCGACGAGGCCCTCACCCGGCTGGCCCGGCGGCGCCTGAGGATCGGCCGCCATGACACGAATCCGCTTGGCCGTCCGGCCGCACACGACGACGGGGACCGCATCGATCCGGTCGCACTGTTCCAGTGGACTCTCAACCCCGGCGGCCCGGATCTGCTGCGCGACCTGCGCGGCCCGGAAAGGGCCGGTCTGGCACGCTTCCTCTCGGAACCCGAACAGGGCGGGTCCGCCGGCCGGATCGTCACCGCCCTGGTGGACGCCGAACACGGGGCGGACGCAGCGGCGTACGCGGTGGTGTGCGCTGCGCTGTGGGGGCACGCGGAAGCCGACCACGACCTGTACCGGGCGCGCGGGCGGGCCGAGCGGTGGCTCGGCGAGGCACCACCTGCCCAGGGTGACGATCTCGACAGGCTTCTGACCTCCTTCGGTCAGAGCGGCGAGGCGTACGTCCGCAGCCTGGTCGACCGGGGAGAGCACCGGCTCGCCGACCCCGTCCTGACTCGGGCCGCCCAGCTCGTCACGCAATTCGGGGCACAGGCTGCCGCTTCGGCCAGCCCTCTGCTCGAATCCGGACTCGACACACGCTTCACCACCGCGGGCCACGCACTCTCCGACGGAGATGCAGAGAAGGTCACAGTCGCCATCACCGCACTGGTCGAGCATGCACTCGCCGCGGACGGCACCAACCGGGCCCGTATCGAGCGGGTACGGATGGCTGCACGGTTGCGGCGGTGGCTCACGGCCGAGCCCGGATCCGAGATCGCCTCGGTGGCCGACGGCACCGCCCGTCAGATCCGCGAACTCGGCTGGGTGGACCGAGCCTTGGAACACCTGGAGGCGGGCGGCGACGCAGACGCTGCACTCTCTGATGCGTACAGCCGGATCGGCACCCAGGTGCGCGAGCGGCGCAAGGAACTGGACCGAACCTTCTCCGAGCGGCTCGCGGTGTGGACCGCCGATGGCACCGATCCCCGCTCCATGCTCACCGTGGAGAGCTTGCTCAGTCGCGTGGTCACGCCTGTCGTCGAGAGTCCAGGCCGGCGGGTCCTGCTGCTCCTCATCGACGGCATGAGTGCAGCGATCGCCGCCGAGCTCGGCGAAGAACTGCGTGACCAGTGGGCCGAGTTCGACCCCCACACCGAAGCGACCGGCCTACCGGTCCGGCGCGCGGTGGCTGCCGCGCTGCCCACCCTGACCACCATCTCTCGCACCTCGCTGTTCGCGGGCACCCTGATGAAGGGCGACCAGAATGACGAGAAGCGGCTCTTCCCTCTCCATTCCTGCTGGAACGGGGCCCCGGCTGCCGTATTCCACAAGGACGACCTGCGCGGCCCCGACACCGGCTCGCCCTTCTCAACCGCTCTCTCCGAGGCGCTGTCCGACGAGCGCACCCACGTCGCGGTCGTCCTCAACACCGTGGACGACCGGCTCGGCAAGGAGCAGAAGCTCGGCGACGGCGCATGGGCGGCGAAGGAGATCGGCGGCCTGGAGCCGCTGCTGCGCGCCGCCCGTGCGAACGATATGACCGTGCTCATCACCTCGGACCACGGCCATGTCGTGGAGCGGCGCGGCAGCAAGCTCGATGCGGCCAGCGGCACCGTCGGCTCGGCACGCCATCGCACCCCTGGCGGACCTGTGGCACCCGCCGAGATCGAGCTGTCCGGGCCCCGAGTCGTCTGGCCGGAACCAGGAGCGCGAATCGTCGCCCTGCGCGACCACGACGCCCGGTACACCGCGCTAAAGGCGGGCTATCACGGCGGAGCGACACTCGCCGAGTTCACCATCCCGCTGCTCGCCCTGCTGCCGTTCGGCGCCGAGCCGCCCGCAGGTTGGCGCGAGCTGGGCGACCCTGCGCCCGTGTGGTGGGAGGAGGGCACCGAGGCCGCAGACGAAGTGGAGGCGGAAGCCGCTTCCACCCATGACACTGCCATAGTGCGCCCGCAGCGTAAGCAGTCCAAGAAGTCCGCCCTGCCTGTGCCCGAGGGTGTCATCGGCCTCTTCGGCGAAGAGGAGGTGGCGCCCCCGGCACCGCAGGCACCTACTGAGCCCTCGCAGCGGACGACTACCGATCCGGCGAAGGAGACGGCGACTGCACCCGCCCCGGCAGCGGACCCCGCCACCGCGCTGGTGGAGCGACTCATGTCCACCGAGCTGTACCAGGCGCAGCTGGGCCTGCTCGCCCGTCCGCCGCGCGACAAGACGCTCCTCCCGAAGGCGCTCACCGCACTCGTCGAGGCGGGCACCCTGTCGATGACCGCCCTCGCCGAGCGCGCCGGCCAGCCAGCCACCCGCGCCCCCGGCTTCGCCGCGACGCTCGCCCAGCTCCTCAATTACGATGGGGCCCAGATCCTGGAGATCCTCCCCGACAACCGCACCTTGCGCCTACACCGGGCCCAGCTGGTCGAGCAGTTCGGCCTGTGAACCGGCACCGCCGACCCAGCCACTCGTCGAACCGACGGGACCGTGTCATGCCGGATGGGAGACTGTTCGGGTGAACGGGTTTGGATCTTCAGCCTCCGGTGCCGCCGCCCCTGTGGGGGCCGTACGCCGACGCGCAGTGGTGGATGCGCTGCGGCGCGGCGCCGTCCCCGAGAGCGGACTCGACCTGCTCGCCACCGGACTCGGCCGGTTCGAGCAGGCCGTCGACGAGGAGCTGGACGCGGTCGCTGCCGGCGGCTCGGTGTTCAAGGCCGTACGCGGTGAGTACGGCTCCGGCAAGACCTTCTTCACTCGGTGGCTCGGCGAGCGCGCCAAGCGGCGCACCTTTGCCGTGGCCGAGGTGCAGGTGTCGGAGACCGAGACACCCCTGCACAAGCTCGAGACCGTCTACCGGCGTCTCACCGAACGCCTGAGCACCGCGAGCTTCCCGCCCAGCGCCCTGCGTCCGGTCGCCGATGCCTGGTTCTACGCGCTGGAAGAGGACGCCCTCGCGGACGGCTCGGGCGAGGAGAAGCTGCCGCAGGCGGTGGACCGGCTCCTCACCGCCCGTCTGGCCGAGGTGTCCCGGCATGCACCCGCTTTCGCCACCGCTCTGCGCGGATACAAGCAGTCCCTGGACGCCGGCGACGAGGCCACTGCCGCCGCGGTGATGGCTTGGCTCGGCGGCCAACCGCACGTCGCAGCAGCCGCCCGGCGCAGCGCAGGTGTACGCGGCGACCTCGACCACTTCGGCGCCTTCGGATTCTTGCAGGGCCTGCTCACCGTGCTCCGGGACGCCGGACACGCGGGACTCATCCTCGTACTGGACGAGGTGGAAACCCTGCAAAGGGTCCGCTCCGATGCCCGCGACAAGGCACTGAACGCCCTGCGTCAGCTCATCGACGAGGTCCACTCCGGCCGCTTCCCCGGCCTGTATCTCGTCATCACCGGCACCCCCGCTTTCTACGACGGTCAGCAGGGCGTGCAGCGGCTCGCCCCGCTAGCCCAGCGCCTCGCCACGGACTTCACCACCGACCCGCGCTTCGACAATCCGCGGGCCGTCCAGATCCGCTTGCCGGGATTCACCGAGGAATCGCTGGTTGGACTCGGCTCCACCATCCGTGACCTGTATGCCGAAGGCTCCCAGTCCCCCGATCGCATCAAGCAGCTCGCCGATGACGCGTACCTCACCGACCTGGCTCGAGCTGTAGGCGGGGCCCTTGGTGGGAAGGTCGGAGTCGCACCGCGGCTGTACCTGAAGAAGCTGGTCGGGGACGTACTCGACCGGATCGACCAGTTCGACGACTTCGACCCTCGCACGCACTACAAGCTGACCGTGGCAAGCGGTGACCTCAGCGCCACCGAGCGGAACTTCGCCGCGCCGGCACCGGCCGCCTCGGCGGACGATCTCGACCTGGACCTCTGACGGCCGACTCGCCGAAGCCCCGTCCCCCGGAGTCCCGAACTCTGACGACCATCGCAGGAGTCACCGACGTGCAGGAGCATTCCAGCGGTACCGACCCGGTGGACCGCCTCGACCCGGTGGTGCTGCACCACATCGTCAACACGCTTAGCTGGCCCGATCTGCGCCCCCTGCAGAAGGCTGCCGTAGGCCCGCTGATGGATGGCGAAGACGCGATCCTGCTCGCGCCGACCGCCGGCGGGAAAACCGAAGCCGCCACGTTCCCCCTGCTCTCCGCCATGCGGGAGAAGCGTTGGACCGGCACCTCCGTGCTCTACCTCGCCCCGCTCAAGGCGCTCCTGAACAACCTGGTGCACCGGGTCGACAGCTACGCCCAGTGGCTGGGACGCCGAGCCGCCCTCTGGCATGGCGACACCCCCGAGTCCGTACGCCGCCGCATCCGCACCGACTCCCCCGACTTCCTGCTCACCACGCCCGAGTCACTCGAAGCGATGCTGATCAGCGTCAAGACCGACCACGCCCACATGTTGGGAGGGGTACGGGCTGTCGTCGTCGACGAGGTGCACGCCTTCGCAGGGGACGACCGCGGCTGGCACCTGCTCGCCGTACTGGAACGCCTGGAGCGGCTGGCCGGCCATCGCATCCAACGCGTCGGCCTCTCAGCCACCGTCGGCAATCCCGACACGCTCCTCACCTGGCTCCAGGGCGCAAGCCCCGCCGACCGGCCCGGCCGAGTCGTCGCACCCGGCGTCACCCTGCCCGCAACCACCGACGCCGCGAGCGCCACCGAACTCCCACGCCCCGCAGGGGATGTGGAGCTCGACTACGTCGGCTCTCTCGCCAACGCAGCCAAGGTGATCTCCGCTCTGCACCAGGGCGAGAAGCGGCTCGTCTTCTGCGACTCCCGCAAACAGGTGGAGGAACTCGGCGCCGCACTCCGTGCCCGCGACGTCACCGTGTTCCTCTCTCATGCCTCGCTCTCCACCGACGAACGCGCCCGTTCCGAGCAGGCGTTCGCGGAAGCACGCGACTGCGTCATCGTCTCCACCTCCACCCTGGAGCTCGGCATCGACGTCGGCGACCTCGACCGCGTCATCCAGATCGACTCCCCCGGCAGCGTGGCCTCCTTCCTGCAGCGAATCGGCCGCACCGGACGCCGCGCCGGCACATCCCGCAACTGCCTGTTTCTCGCCACCCGCCCCGACATGCTGCTCCAAGCAGCCGGCCTGCTCTCCCTCTGGGCCCGCGGGTGGGTGGAACCCGTCGCCCCTCCACCCTCGCCCCGCCATCTCGTTGCACAACAACTCCTCGCTGTCACCCTGCAGGAACATCGCATCGGCGACCGACTGTGGCCCGAGCAATGGAACGGCCTCGCACCCTTCGACCGCTCCGCCTCTCCGCTCCTGTCACACCTGGTCTCCGAGGGCTTCCTCGACAGCGACGGCGGCATGCTGTTCATCGGCCCCGAGGCCGAAAAGCACTTCGGCCGACGTCACTTCATGGAGCTGACCGCCTCGTTCACCGCACCCCCTGAATTCACCGTGCTCGCCGGGCGTACCGAGATCGGCACCACGGACCCGTCTGTCCTCACAGAGGAGCGCCAGGGTCCACGGCGGCTGCTCCTGGCCGGCCGCAGCTGGCAGGTCACCTTCATCGACTGGGCACGGCGCCGCGCCTTCGTCGAACCGGTCGAGGACGGTGGCGTCGCCAAATGGCAGGGCAGCGAGGCACGCGGTCTCTCGTACGCACTGACCCGTGCCATGCGCGATGTTCTGCTCGGCACCGACCCCGACGTCAAGCTCACCCGCCGCGCCACAGCGACCCTCGCCGAACTCCGCATGGACCGCGCACCCCACGAAGTACACCCGGCGGGCACCCTGTTGGTCCGAGACGCAGACGCCGCCCGCTGGTGGACCTGGACCGGCTACCGCGCCAATGCCACCCTCGCATCTTCCCTCGGCAACCTCGCAGACCCGGTGCAGCGCCCCACCGACACCCACATCCGGCTCCGCCAGGACCTCTCCCTCGCAGACTGGAAAGCCGCACGAGCCGAACTCCCCGACTCCCTCACGCTGCCCACGGTCGACCCTCGCGCCGTACGCGGCCTGAAGTTCTCGGTGGCCCTGCCTCCCCGTATCGCCACCGCCACCCTCGCCGAACGCCTCGCCGACTTCGACGGCGCCCTCGCCGCAGCCCAGGAGCCCGTACGGGTCGAGTGGGGCGGTTGATGGCTGAGTAAGTGGCTACATTGCTCCACTTCTTAGCCTCTACTGCCCTCGACCAAGGCATCCCGGTGCACGAGGTATCCCGCTGCCTCGGTCGATAATCAATCAGGCCACGATCGATGTGCCCGGGCACCTCGTCCCGACTTCTTGGAGCGGTGCCGGTCGGTCATCCAGGCCGCTCTGCGGCCGTGTCGTCTATGTGTGGCGAGGCCGGCGCTCCGGCAGACGGACGCTAAGCCCCACTATCGGAGAGGTCTGACAATGCAGCCCTGGCGGTATTGGGTTTGCGCCAGCTTTCGTTTCCCACCGTGTTCGTTTCCGGTCACACCTTCGTGCCGCCTTGGCCATTACACCAGGCCAGGAATGGGTTCCAGCATGATGGGAGCCGGTGACTTTTAGGCCGAAAATGGCTCTTGCCCTCAACCGGTGTCAGTGGGTGGGTTCATCATCATCTGCCATGACGCAGGAACCATCACAGGCCGAGAGGCGACCGTCCACGGTGGGGGCGAGTGCAGGGGGCCCGACGGCAAAGCTCGTCGGTGATCTGACCACGACTGCCTTGCGAGCGGCCCGCGCCTTTGCCACCCGGCACGAGAAGCCTGCCGCATGGCGTGAGGTGTCACGGATGCACGGCGTGTTCCTGAGCCTGCTCCCTCCTGCGGCAGCTCCCCCGACGCCCTCAGATTTGATTGCCGCCTTGCGACACCCCATGCGGGCATGGGTCCCGCTGCGGTGGGATCTCGTTCCGAGCGAGCTCGGCTCGTTCAGCGTCTTGAGCCACGATGACCTGTTGACCGGCGAGGCCATCGAGTACGGATCCGATTACAGCGAGGCCCTCTTCGAGAACCACGAAGCAGGGGTCGACTGGGTGCCACGGTGGGCTCAGCAGACCTTTGAGAAGGTCGAACGCTCCGTCTACCTGGTTCTCTCGTCCGCGGGACAGAACGAGTACGTCGCCACACGGCAGATGCTGATCGAAGTACCCGCGGGCACCGTTGAGCAGGTCAGCGACGAACTGCACGAGCGCGGAGCCCTGCACACCGAGGCGTACGAACCGCTGCCGCCTGATCGCCAGTTCGTCTCCGGACAGAATGCCTGGTACGTGCCCTGCCCTGTCTGTCGGTGGCCGATGCACGTGCGTGGCTCCCTGCTGGCGTGCCGGTATCCGCAGCATGTCGGGCAGTTCACCATCACGCAGGAACACGACGCTGGCGGGGCGCCGCGTGTGCGCGGCACCTTGCCGGCCCTCGCGGTCCACGCAGCCGAGACAGTGTGTCTGCACGAAGCCGTCTGGCGCTACATCACCGTCCCCGGCATCACCGAGGTGTCACTGATGGGCTGGCTGGCCGAGCAGGCCGGCATCGATGGCGACGCAATCACGAAGTGGCCGCACAAGGACCGGTGGGACATCAGCGTCCGGGCTGGCAACAGCGTCTTCGAGGTGGACCTCAAGGACACCAGGTCCCCATCCCAGATCGTCGCCAGGCCGCCACGAGCCCGGCACGTGGTCGTGCCCGACTACCGGTCCTGGCAGGTCGCGCAGCTGCGCCGGTCCCTGCCGACCGGGCGCTATGAGGTCCGGACCGTCCGCGCCTTCAAGGCCCTTGTCGACAAGGCCCTCAAGGGGGCACAGTGAACAGTCGTCCTCTGGCCGCGATGAGCGTGCAGCGCTTGAGCACTTTGGCCGCGCTCGCCTTGGCCGCCCGGCTGTTTCCCGACCGCAGCGACGACTCCTTCCGGCACGCGACCGCGATCCGGGACGCGCACTTCCTTGTCTCCGGGCACACACACTTGTGGAGGGGCTATCCGGATCTGTCGTCTGAGGACACGCGGCGAGTCACTCGGCTCCTGCTGCACCGCACCGGGCGGCTGGCGATCCTGAGCGCGTTTCGCCGCGCCGTCGAGGAGCTGTTCAACTCGACCGGGATTCCGGAGGGGTTCGCTCTCCTTGATGACGAGCTCTACCTGGTGACTGAGCCGGTCCACCAGCAGCTTGCCGCGCTGGTGGACGAGGTCCTGGAGATCCTGGATGACCGTGCCGCCGCGCTCGACGCGGGGCGCAGCCGCCCACTGGCCCTTCAGGGGCACTTCCGTATCGGCACGCAGATCCCCGATCCGAGCCGGCCAGGCAACGGGGTCATCCAGGCCCACTACGTCCTCGATGTGCCCCACGTCGACACGCCATTGCCGGACTTCGGCAAGCCCCGCGAGTGCCCAGTGCTGTCCGTGCCGATCGAGGCCCTTCGGTCGATTGCCGACTCGCTGGATCGGGCCTTCGGCCAAAGCCACCGGCGTCAGAGTCTGGACCGGCTCTTCCAATACATCCGTCACGCCGACGGCTCCTTGCTCACCGAAATGAACCTCGTACTCAACGCCGGGCTCATCAGGGTGCTCAGCGCGTGCACCGGCTCCGGCAAGAGTGTTCTGGCGAAGTTGCTGGCCGAGTGGGGCGTCCTGAACGGCTATGTGACCGGGATCGTGGTACCGCGCAATGACAGCGTGCTCGCCTTCACCCACGCCCTGCGTGCGGAGCTCAAAGAGCTCGGTCGCACTGACGCGGTGGTTGTGCCGCTGATCTCGCCGAACAGCATGCAGGCAGAGGCGGAGAAGGCCGCCCGCAGTCACCTGGAGGAGGGCCGGCTCGATGAGGCGGATCAGGCGTTTTCCGAGTTCTCCTACGGCTGCGGCATGCAGGCGAGGTCGACAAACACCCAGGACGTCGACCTGTGGCAGCCCGGGCGCGAGCGCTGCTCGGACTTCGAGGGTATCGACGCGGACACCGGCGAGGTCCGTTGCCACCGCTGTCCCTGGTACGCCCACTGCGGCAAACACCGCCACCAGCTGGCACTCGACAGCGCGAACATCATCGTCACCAACCACATCAACCTCATGTCCGGCCGCCTCCATGTCCCGGTGCTGGCCGAGGGGCAGCAGCGCAACCACATGAGCGTCGAAGAGGCGCTGCTGCGCCTCACCCATCTCCTGCTCATCGACGAGGCAGACGCCTTCCAGGCCACCGGATTCGCCAAGAGCGCCCACCACGTCACCCTCGCGCGCTACGGCAGCCGGCAGCCCAGTGCCCTGCAAGAGCTTCACGACCAGTTCAGCGTCCGGGCCGGCGCATTGATGTACGAGCTCGAGCGCTACATCCACCCCAAGATCACCCAGGCGCGATTCTTGTCGGAGAGCTACGTGAGCAACGCAGCCAACGGACGCATCGCCCAACGCGGCCCCAACGAACGCAACCGCCAGCAACTCGCGCGCCGCCGATTGATCATCCCGCGCCGTTGGGATGCCTGGTGCACCGCGCGTCTGTGGCGCACTCCGGAGGATTCCTCACCCACTCACGAACAGATCGATACTTTCCGCAAGCTGTTCAACCCGAGCGAGGAAGCCCAGCTCACCGAGGCGACCGTCCCGGCCATCCCCGGCCTCGATGACAGCAGCCAGGACCACCTGACCCGGCTGCGCAGCGAACTGCTCGACACCACAGCCTTGCGCGAGGGCGCCGATCCCGTCTTCGACGGCGCGCACGCACGGATCTCCGCTGCCACAGCCTCGCTGCTGGACCCGGCACTTGACGATGACGACCGTGAACTCCTGGTCGACCTGCTGGTGCGACGGGCCTACCTGGAGCAGATCCGAGCCCAAATCGAATACGTGACCCGCTTCGGCACTTCCCTGAAGGCATCCGGTATCACCGCGGCCAACCAGCTGGCCGAGATGCTCGACGACAACAAGCAATGGCACGCCGCACCGTACGGCCCGCTGGGCGCACCCGTCTTCGGCTTCACCGCCATCCACGACATCGAGGACAAGCATCGCACCGAACTCGCCCTGACCTCCTTTGCCGGCGATCCTCACGCCTACACCGCCCAGCTCGGCGACACCACCGCGCTGGCACTGTGCGGGCAACGCCGCATTGTGCTGGGACTCTCGGCGACTGCGCACATGCCCGGCGGCACCATGCACCACCTCATCACTCCACCGACCTGGTACGTGCCCGATGACATCACCGGCTCCCTGGTACTGAAGTCGCTGCCCCTGGTGGACGAGCGCAACAATCCCATCCGGATCTCCGGTACATCAGACATCCACCGGGACCAGGCCCACCAGCAGATGGGCCGCGCCCTGTGGTCCCACATCGTGCAGCATCTGAAGAAGCTGGGCAGCCGGGCGAGCACCGCGCACCGGGCACGCATCCTCGTCGCCTGCACCTCCTACGTCGGCGCCGGGCAGCTCGCCGAAGGCATGATTTCCGCCGGCGCGGACCCGGACAGCATTGCCGTCGCCGCCCGCGTCGAGAGCGAGAGCGCCGTACCGGCGCACTTCCGGCGACGCCCCGCCTGGCATGAGATCCCCTCGGATGCTCTGGAACTCTTCCCCCACCACAACAGTGCCAAGATCCTCATCGCACCGCTCGCCATTGCCGAACGCGGACTGAACATGGTCGACCACAACGGGCGCTCCCTGGTCGGCGAAGTCATCCTCGCCGTCCGCCCGATCCCGCTGATGGACGAACCCGCCCAGCTCCTCGCGCTCATCTCCAGCCGCGCCTACAGCGCCCTGAACCGCTCGCAAGATCCCGCCGAAATGCTGCGCGAACTCTCCCGCACCTCCAGCGCAGTCCACGAAGAGCTCTTCCGCAGCCACCATTTCTTCCAGTCCCTGCCCAACCAGGTGCGCCTGTCGATCGTCGCCGAAATGCTCATCGGCATCATCCAGCTCGGCGGCCGCGTACGGCGAGGCGGCGACCAAGGCGTCCTCTACCTCGCCGACCACGCCTTCCACAACACCGCAAGCGGCAGCGACCTGCCGCGACTCATCCGAGAACTGCGCCACGGCTGGGCCAAGACCGGGCAGCTCGAACTCCTGCAGAACATCTACGGAAACACCCTCACCGCGATCTTCAACTTCGCCGACGAAAGGACCAACCGCTGATGGCCGCCGGCCCCACCCGCCTCTACACCGCCGACTTCCCCCTCAGCCCTGAACTGATGGGACAGGTGTGGTTCTACCCCCTCACCCCCGAGTTCGAGGACTTGTGGGAAGTCTGCGAACGCCAGTGGGACCCCGACGAAGGCTTCCGCACCCCGCACGGTGCCCTGCGCGTGGCCCTGGGCACCGCAACCGGACGCATGATCGTCTTCACGATCTCGCGGCGACGCAGCACCGGGCCCGACGAGGCACAGAGCCTGATCGTCGCCGACGGCCCTCTAGATGCCAAGCTCACCAAGCGCTGCTTCGACACGTGGCAGAAGTTGCACTTCCCCAACCTCAAGCACCAACTCCTCAGCGAGCACATCGATTTCCGCAACACGGCCTGCCGCCCCCTCACCGACGTCCTGCAGCGCGACGACGGCGGCTACATCACCGGGCCCTGGTGGTGGAAGGACGCCGCAGGGTGGGCCGCCATCCAGCAACTGGCAGCCCGCGCCATGACCGACCAGCAGCACCCCGACCAGCCAGCCACGCCCTTCCGAGTGGCGCTCTCCCACGACGCCAAACGACTCGTAGCCTGGGACTACCCCTACTACCGCACCATCTATCAGGGCCGAGCCAACGAACGCACCGGCTGGGCAATGGCCTACGTCTCGGTCACCGGAGAGACCCAACGCGGCCTGCCCAACCCCATCTTGCGCTTCGACTGCCACGTCACCCGCGTCGCCGACCACTGGCGCAACGTCAAAACCGTCATGCTCAAGCACCCCCAGTTCGATACCCTGCTGCGCGTCCCGGTCCGCCATCTCCCCCGCACCGGCCCCGACGGCGAAAAGATCACCGACAAGGACGGGCGCTTCACCTGGAAGACAACTTTCCGCGGACACACCGCGGCCATCGTCCAGGCGTGCGGCCTCAAACCCGTCACGTTGCCCGTCAACGCCGACGGCGCTCTCGACCGTGTCCGGGCGGTCTTCCGCAACAAGGGCAAGCACCTGGTCGGCAAGGGCGTCGGCGCCTACTTCACCCTGCGCATGACCACCCACATCGCCGAGACCCTCGGCGTCCAACCGATCATCTACGACGCCTCCCGCCACACCATCCCGGGCAAGAGCATCACCAGCGGCCCCATCCCCCGCGGCAAGCTGCCACAGGCCGTGGAGGCAGCCGGATGGAAGTCAGTGCGCCTGGTGGCGGTGTACTCCGCCGACAGCACGCCGCAACGGATCCTGCGTCAACTCCGTTCGGACTACGGGATTGCAACACCTGCTGCACTGGCCGACCGGGCAACGGCTTTCGATGGGCAGATCGTCGACGTCGCCCCCACCATCACACTGGAATTCCGGAAGATCCCCGAGCTGACCATGCACGGCCGCCATGACCGCGCAGCACTCATCCGCAGCCACAGCGCCCTCCAGGTCAGCGACCCCGACCAACTCATCGCCGTCATCTGCGAGACCACCTGGGACGGCAAGCCCGTCCCCCACGACGGCAAGCCAGCCACCCGCAAGGCACTCGGAGCCACCAGGATCGTCAGCCAGTTCCTCGTCAAGACCGACGCCCCGCCGCGCGAAGAGGACACCGACTTTCCCACCAGCGCGGCCCTGCGCCACATCTTCCAGGACGCCGGCGTCATCGACGACCGTCTCTCTCGTGCCATCTGCGCCACGCCCGAGGTGTCCATGGACGCGCCGCTGACAGAGCCCGTAACCGTGGTCGGCATCCACATGCGCCGACACGTCTACAAGCGAGTACGAGGCCAGGGCTACCGCAGCCCCAAACTCGTCGCCTGCCTCGTCGCGATGCACTTCACGCCCGACGCTCAAACCCCGCCGTACACCGAGATGCACCAAAACGGGCGATGGCTGCGCATCGCGGAGGGGCGTGCCCTCTTCCACTCCTCCGAGATCGGCAGCGAACGCTGGGGACGCAACGGCGACGGTGCTCGGGCCGTCCGAGACCACATCGAGACCGCCCTCGACAACCTCGTCCTGCCCGAGGGCAGCAACCGTGTCGTCCTCGTCCTGGACAAGGAAGGCAGCCGCAGCATCTACCCGGCCCTCGACGACAATCCCTTCCGCACCGCGCCGCACCCCGGACGCGGTCTCGCTCACGACGGCATCGACGTCGCCACCGTACGCATCGCCTTCGGACACCATGCAGCGCGGCCGGCAACCGTCTACCGCGACGGTGTCGACAACCTCACCACCATGAACCCCACCTACCGGCGCACTCTCATCTTCGAGAAGCATCACCCCCACGAGACCGTGTGGATGCTCACGCAACAATCACGCCAGCAAGCCGGAAACTCGCCCATGCTGCGCGAGGGCAACAAACGAACCCGCGACGACTTCAGCACCCTCACCTACAACCCCATGAACAAGGACCTCCACGCCACCAGCCGCATCGAGCTCACCGTCCCCACGCCAGGCAGCTGGCGCCCCGGCGACCTCGTCGCGTTCGTCGCCCGGCAATGCGACCAGGCCGTCGCGTGGGATCACCGCACGCTACGTCCGGCCCCACTCCATCTCGCCTACAAGACCGACCAGGACCATCCCGACTTCCGCAGCCACGATCCTGGTGACGGCGAGGCCCAAGATGACGAAGATGACCTTTCATAGCCATGCATGGACAGGGCCAACCGAGCTCACTCCCGCTGGACAATGCAGTGGTGCACCACCAGCAGTCGGAAACTTGTTTGACGTTCCGCACTCGTAGATTACCGACACCGCTTAGCGTCAGGAGCCCCTCAACGCCCGGCCACACTCATGTAGTCAATAGTGCGCCTGGCCAGCACAACCAAACACCTGACGATCCATCAGAACGATCTTAAGATGAGCGTCACGAGCGCCATCTCAGCGTCAAGATATCGCCCGTAACGCCCACACCGCCCATAATGCGCACGAACAAAACCGCAGTTCAGGAGCCCTTAGCTGCCGGTTCAGAGATCGCGACGCACTCCACATGATGGGTCTGCCGCGGACTGTCACGGAACCGCCTGGACACCCTCTACAGCCTGGTATCTCATAGCGGGACCGTAAACTCGTCAGGCGAGGTCAGCTGTATCAGATCTGATCGACCCAGCCTATTCACGGCAGCACGAAGGTCACGCTATGCCTCGCCCGTGTCACTGCGACGTAGAACTTCGCCTGCTCATTGAGGACGTTGAAGTCGCGGGTCTTGTAGTAGGTGATCATGGGCTTCGTCGGGAAGATGAGCACCCGGTCGTAGGTGCTGCCCTTCGAGGCGCCCATGTTTATCGCCTCAAGATCGCCCGTCTTGGTACGCCGGTCCCACCGCAATACGACCGGCGAGTACTGCGCTACGTACCCCAGCACATCCGACCCTCGGATGTCGAAGATACCGTCATGCCCTGTCAGTTCCACGTTCTTCGAGATGGTTCGGGGCAGCTTCGGGTAAAGGTCGTCCGCGAAGTCGCAGATTGCCTGGTTGCAACGGTAACTCTCCACGCGGCTGTCGATGACGCAGACGTCCGTGCGCTCGTTGAACCAGTCGACGATGGCGCTTCCCCGGTACCGCCTGTTCCTCGCGGCGGTATTGGTCGCGAACGTCGCCTGTCGGGGGTCACCCACCATCGTGAGACCGACAGGCGACTTCATCAGAGCGTCCAGTAGATCGAGGTCGTACCCTGCCATATCTTGGATTTCGTCGACGTAGATGTGGTCGTACATCCCCGTAAGGCGGTCCACGACCCTGCCACCGCTTCGCTCGTTGGCCTCGTGCGCCAAGGCCGCGACCTCATTGCGGTACACGGCGCCAGCGGTATCGAGGTAGTACTGCTTCGGCTTGTCCTTGCGGGTGAACCGGGCCCGCTGCCCCAGGAAGTTAAGGCCACCCATCAGGCCGGTCTCGCCCAGAACGCAACTCTGGTAGGGGCGAGCACACTGGTTCATCAGGAAGGTGAACCAGCCCATGACCGTGACGTGACTCGGCAGGATGCCGGTGCCTTCGCTCAGCCTGTTCACGATCTGGCTGAGGTTCTCATTGGTGTAGGTCGTCACAAGGACCCGCTTCGTCGGGTCACCGAGGACCCGGTCGATAATGTGCTGGGTCTTGTGCGAGCCGGCCGCCGCGATGATGGCCTGGTTGTTAAGAGACCGCATCGATGGCCTCCGTGATGTACGACGGCATCGTGATGGTCTGGCCGCTCTCGAAGATGGCCAGCGCGCAGTGAGTCTTGTGCTTGCTCATGTAGTCGAGCAGGGCGGTGTCAGTCCTGTGGCTCTGTCCGAGGACGGCGTTCAGATCAGTGAGTCCGTTCACCTTGAACAGCTGCGGCTCTAGGGTCTTGTACGTCGCGTCCTCGCCGACGTGGACACTGATGTTGGGTTGAGCGGTATACCGGCTGTACCGCTGCTGCACATCCCGGACGTCGTTCCCGTCGTTGTCCGTAACAACAGCGACGATGTTCTGCGGCAGCAGCATCGCGATATCAAGGAACCGCTTGAAGGAGAGCCCGCGGACGTTGATGACGTCGATGCCACTCTCAGCTGGAAGCTTGCCGCCATGCGTGTCCATGTGGGCTCGCTGAATGACCAGTTCATCCGACGGGCCCTCGACGAGGATCGACCGCTTCGCTAGCACTAGACGGAGGGTGTCGTATCCCGAAAGCTTCCGGAAGTACTCCTGCGTGCCGGCCGGAAGGCGATCAAGGCGGACGCCTGCGAAGGAGGACAGCAGGACGAGCTTCTCCAGTCCGAGCTTGTTCAGCACGAAGGAGCTGTGCGTGGTGATGAAGACCTGACGGTCCTTGCACTTGTCGCTGATCTTGCGGATCAGCTTGCCCAGGTTCGGGAACGAGAGGTGGTTCTCCGGCTCTTCGACGAGCACAATATGCGCGTCATCGACCTTCTTATTGAGGGCCAACAGGATTTTGAGTGTGCCCTGCTCGCCCTTGCCGACGAACTGGTAGGGAAGATCGTCCAGATGCGGCACGATGCCACTTTCCCAGCTCGACTTCTGCGAGACGTCGATGTTCAGCGTCAGCTCGCGGTCACTGACGTCGTTCGGGGCGCCTCGCAGGTCCCCATTGATCCTTGCGATCGAAGCATCTTCTGCGAAGGTCTCCCGAAGACTCCGGTACGCCCGCGCCAGTTTCACGCGCTCGTCTGCGTCCAGATAGTCATTCAAGATGTGTCGCATGTAGTAGTCGACACCACTTTGCAGGTGGATGGTGGCAGCATCGATCAAGGAAGCGGTAGCCGGGATGCTGCGGAACCTGACCCCGTTCCCGTCAAATGAAAGCCATTCAACCTTGTAGTACTCAGTGGGGATAAGTCGAACCTTGTCAGGCCGCTTGATGAACTCCTTGTACTCCGCCTCGTAGTCCGAGTTCAAAGCGACTCGGATACGGACGCCAGGTTCATCTACCTTCAGGAGGTTGTTAGTCCCCTTGAGGCCAGCCGTCTCGGAGGACGCTTCCAGGAAGAGGTCGATGATGATTTCAGGAGGCGCAACCGGGCGCCCGACCTCCAACGCTGCGATCCACTCAGCAACGGCATCCTGGTGGAACAGATACGGTGACAGGTCCTGGTAAAGCGGGCGTCCGCGCAGCTTACCAGTCAGACCGAGCTCGATAGCATCCAGAACCGTCGACTTACCCGCGTCGTTATCCCCCACCAAGATGTTCATCTTGGGGTCGAAATCGAGAGTAAAGTCCCGGAATATTCGGTAGTTGCGAATGACAATCTTGGAAAGCATATACCCCCCTGGTACGAAACTTCCATCGCGCGAAGGCAAGTGCCGAATTAGGTCAGTGGCACCAAGCTCCCCAACGGGCCCCACTACACCCTCTCGAACAAGTGGCACGGGAGCATGGCAGGGCGTCACGTTAGATCCAGAAAGAAGGCGACTTAATCGAACAAGCTCTCTATTTATGGGTCGCCACTCCGGTGGGGATCTTCTCCGTCGCCATTTGGCTGATGGGTGACCGCAGTAGCCGTACCTGACAAAATTGACGCACCGGTAACAATAAGCGCCTGCAAATATCGGTAGAGGCGCTTCGTTGTGTGCCGGGCTACCGATTCCGAGGGGCAGGCCAGTTGTGGTCGGCTCCCACGGGCTGAGCGCGAGGGAGCAACGCGCACGCACCATGGCGGGACCGCGAGCTTGACGCATTCGCCAGGACTGCGCCTCAATTCCCAGCGGGCGGCAACCCTCCCGCGAGGACATTGCCCGGTGGAAGGCGCAGCTCGACGAGGGCGAGACCTATGCCTTGGGATCCAGCAAGAGCCAGCTCCACCGATGGAACTGCCACGCCACGGGCACAGCCACTGCTACCTGGCATGGCCCGGTCTTGCCTCCCTGTTCACCGCACAGGAGCTACGAGCGAAGAAGATTCGGAGGAAGCGCTGCGAGATGTGCGGACCTGACCCGCTGTAGGCGTCCTGCCCCCTGTGTCTCTCAGTGCGCCGTGTTTCCGCAGGGCATCCCCGATTGTCAGACCCTCCCCGTAGCTTTGTGAGTCCTACTCGTGGCGGCTGCGGGGAGCAGCAATGGACGACGACCTTCAGATCGACAGCGACGAAGACCTCTTCCGTAACCCCGTCTACTACGAACCGGCCGGCCGGAACCTCGACCTGGACCGTCCCGACCTGGGTATCCCGCAAGGCCAAGACCTGCTGAACGTGCTCCTGCGCATGCGCGGACGTGTCCCCGTCGAGAAGCGCGGGCTCATCTGCCCCGACTGCCGATGTCTCCGCGGCCGGCGCGTTCCCATGTACCTCGTCCAGCGTGACGGCGTATGGCTTGCCTCCCACTACCGGAAACCCGGGGAGAAGCCCATCAGCCACGAGTCCGACGAGCACCTCGCCCGCAAGGAACGCGTGGCGAAGGACTCCGAAGATCACGGCTTCCGCGCCGACATCGAGTCGCAGACCGCCGATGGGCACGCGCGCCTCGATGTACGCATCAATGGCGCCAACGGCATCGTCCTGGGCTACGAGCCTCAGCTGAGCGCCCAGACAGCCCGCGGAATGCGTGCACGGGAGGGGTTCCGGCGCCGCGGCGGTATTCAGTCGGTCTGGGACTTCGCCGACCCCGACCACGCAGGTATCGGCACCGTCCCTTACGTCCGCACGCCCAACCTGCCGGCCTCCGTCATTCGTGTGCAGAAGAACCCCATCGCGATCCAGGACGGCAACTTCGTCCTGGAGGAGGGCCAGTGCAGCCAAAACGGCGCGCTCACCCGGTGCCCGGAGAAGCCCTACGACCCGGAGAACCCCACCGACGCCGGGTACTGCGGGGGGTGGCACCGCGTCCTCATGCCCGCCCATCAGTCGAGCACCTTCACAGGGGAAGGCGGCCTGACCCTCACCCAGTTCATCGTGGAAGCTGCGGCCGGTGAGCGGATCCCGTTCCAGCGGGGCGGCCACCACGGTTGGCTCCCCGCACAGCAGTGGCAGCAGTACCTCGAGGCGAACGGGCCCGCCCTGGACGACAAAGAGCGCCAGCCATCCGTACGACAGGGGGACCGGCGCGACAGGTGCACCGAGGACCGTCCGGCTTCAGAGGTGCGGGCTGAACCGAAGCAGAGACGTGGCAGCCGCGCGATCGTCCTTGAGTCCCGACCGCGGGAAACCGAGGCTGCCAGGGTTCCGGTCGACGCGTCGGGTCAAGCGATCCCACTCTGCCGCTTCGGCTGCGGCCAGCCCGCAAGCCTTCCAGGGCCCGAAGGGCTGCCAGAGCACTTCTCGTGCCGCAGGAAGCATGAGGCGTGATTATCGGCCATCGCTGACCGCCCCTCGCCGCGTCACCTGGTGCCAGAGCCCCCTGCCCGGTTCGGGTGGGGGTGTCGTCTCGGCGCTCCATCAACGCTCGCCACCTCGACATGGTCTGACCTGCCCGACAAGCCACCTGACGCCCCATCAGAACGAGCGTCAAATGAGCGTCCTGAGCGTCATTTCAGCGTCAAGATATCGCCCGTAACGCCCACACCGCACATAATGCGCACGCACAAAACCGCAGGTCAGGAGCTCTTCGCGACCGGTTCAAGGATGGCAACGCACTCCACATGGTGCGTCATCGGAAAGACGTCGGCTTCCGACGGCGGGTTCGAACTTGAGCCTGCTCAGGCAGAGTCAGACTCACGCCTTGCGCTCATCCGCTCGGAGCCAGGCTTCTGCCCTGCCCTCGCAGGCAGTCACTCAACGTGCCCTTGGCAGCGCCTCCGGTGGTATGACGTCCCGTGCCGCCAGGCCCGCCACAACGTCACTTCCTGGGGAGAATCTGGGGAGTATCGACGGTCCCGGGGAGCACGTGGGGAGAATCGACCGCGTAACACAGCACGATCCCGAAAGACGCCGAAAGACTTATCCGCGCAGGTCAGGGGTGGGTAAAGCCGCATCGATGCAGGTCAGCGCCATCAGGTAGACAACTTCATGACATACGTGCCGAGATCGTCGGCTTCGACGATCCCAGGGAGCGAGCCGCCCTCGCGTATGGGCGTGATATAGCGGGCCGCTACGACCTTTTCTAGCATTTTCCCAGGCCACTCATCTTCTCAACCTTATAATCCACGGACGACTTCTCCGGGGCGTAGAGGTAGGAATCACCGGTCAACAGCGCTGGGGAGAATCTGGGGAGTTTCGGCCGGCGAGCTGGTTTCCCCGCTCCCCGAGCAGACCGTCGATGGTGCCGCGCCCCTTCCTGCCAGCTTCCGGCATAAAGTGAGCATAGTAACCGAGGGTGATCGTCGGCGAGGAGTGCCCGAGCCACCGCGCAAGGGTCACAACGGGCTCTCCGGATTCCAGAATGATCGAGGCGTAGGTGTGCCGAAGCACGTGGAAACCGTTCTTCGGGGCCGCCGCCCACTGCCAGGGTTTCGCTCCCTCGGCACGTGGCGGGATGACGCCGGCCTTGGCCAAGGCGGGCTTCCAGGTGTAGGTGTTCCATGTGTTCACCGCGACAGCGTTACCGAAGCGCGTGGTGAGCAGCAGGGAGAACTTCTTCCTCTCCCCCTCTGGCTTCCCCCAGGGCAGCTCCACCTCTACCGGCGGGAACGCTTCGATGTGACGCTTCAGTTCCTCGGCTACCGAGGGGGCAGATCCACCGTGCGGATCTTCTTCCCCTTCGGCAGGGCGAAGTACAGCCTTCCGCCAATCGCCTGCACTTGGCGCCGAACGTGAAGCATGCCGCGTTCATAGTCGATGTCCTCCGGACTCAGCCCGAACACCTCGCCCTGGCGGAGTCCACATCCCAGGCCGACTACGACGGCGATCCCGTTCCGCTCGTTGATGGCATCGCGGACTCGCAGTGCCGTGCCCGTCGACCACGCGTCGCGCCGCTCCCGTGGGGACTTGGGCCACCGCACAGATTTCGCGTGCATAGGATTGCGCGCGAGGCGCTTGTCGTCGACGGCCGCTTCCAGGATGGAGGACAGCTCGGACAGGATGCCGCGCTGGTAGTCGACTGACGAGACTGTCGACTCCAACTTGGTGATGAACGCCCGCAGATCCGATGCGGCGATGTTCCTGAGCGGGAGCTGGCCCAAGTGCGGGACGATATGAAGACGCTTTCTACGCTCCTGACTGTCCTGGGTTTTCGGAGCACCTCCTCGCCCTGGCGCCCAGTGCGTCGCGATGTAGTCGGCCAGCGTGATGGACCGTCGCGCGGGTCTACGAACTCGCCTCGCTCCTCGTCCGTAGCTGCCCGGCGCAGCCACGCCTTGGCGTCCTCCAGCACATCAAAGGATCGGTCTCGCACCCCAGGTATGCCGGCGACCTTGTACCGCTTGCCCTTACCGTCGACCACGAGGGCCCATGCGGAAGCTCGGCGGCCCCTGCCGTCGATGCCGCCAGACATAAAGTGTGTGCGGCGATATGCCGAGGTACGCGGCGGCATCCCTTACGTTGAGAAAGCAGGCGCGTACAGCGCTGGCAGAGTCAGGCACAGCCGAGGGGGAGAGCAGCGATCGTGTAGGCATAGAGCGCTTCCTGTGAGGGACGAAAGAGAACGGGCCCTTTTGGGAAGCCCGCGTCCACTACGACTCCACCGCCAAGCACAGTCGGATGCGAACACCTGAATGGTCCCGACGATCACCGGTTTGGCTACCGGCGGTCGTCGGCTATGTTGCGCGCGGCGTCGCAAGGAACGGCGCCCTCCACGCCGGGCCTGTCAGGGCGCCAGGCGATACGAGCACTCGGCCGGTGCCATCCCTTCTGCAACGAGCACCAACAGGCCGTCCTCCGTGAGACGACCAAGATTCCGGGCGACGACTCGCTCGGACACTCAAGCCGAACGCTAACTTCTACTATGAAAAGACATTCCCGTACTCGGGTATAGGTTCATCATCGGCAAACAATGGAGGTGGTCCCTCTAGTCAGGCGACCTTGGTCATCAGCAAGTATGGCGACGTGATAACGATGTACCCTATTTAGGGGATGATGGAGGGTGTCGCATGGGTCTAGGGATCCGCGTTAAGAATCTGAGGAGAGACGAGATTCTTTCCTTCACAGACTCTCCCGATGATTCTTTCAGGGAAATGTGTAATAGTGCTCCCTGGGAAAGTTTGCGCCGTGGGGTGGCGCAGTACGGGGAAACGCTATTCAATAGCCTTCAACTGCGCCGCCTTGTTGAAGAACTTGAATCACTACCGAAGGGGGAAGCCACCCCGGTAGTTCATGAAGTGATTGATGCCGCAAGACCCGCAATCCGTCACAGCGGGTACCTGCATTTTATCGGTGACTGAAGCTGAAATCCGATTCATGCCGCTTGCGTGAACCTTCGCACGAACGGCGTGACCTGTTCTGCTTTACGATCCCGACGCGCCCGCTTGCCATGTCGTCGAGGGCACTGGATATATCCAGCACCAAGAGGGGGGTATCGAGGTGCACGCACTGGATACCGAAGCCTCGTCGTGGCAAGTCGACACACCGCTAGCCTCGCCGTTTCGGTTGGGCTGAGGCGGCGTCGCTGATCGTCAACTGTTGGGTGGCCGACGTGATTTCGGTGCTTGGGCAGGTCGGAGTCCCGGTGCGGTGGTCGGGTTCTCTAGTGCCGAGCAGTTCATACCACGCCTGAAGGCCCCATCGCCTCGCTGAGTAACAACCTTCTCTACGAGTTCAAGGCGGCTCGCTCCGCTCCCGCGCGCGGCCCAGCCCTCGCCCCGGGCCTGCCGCTCCTGTCTCCGCCCCGCTCCAGCCCGGCCGACACCCGTGCCGCTCAGTTTGACGATCGACCGCCTCGCCTCAGAGATGACGCCTCCGGCAGGGGCGCTCAGACTCCGGGATGGACGGGGCACCGTTCGCGAGTATCAGCCGGAGCGTGGCGGGAGCCAGGGTGAGTGGTGGGTTGAGGGGGGTGCGATACGAAGCCCCGGGCTACGAGCCCCCAAACCATCCGCTCCCTCGCACGGGTTTCCAAAGCGGCACTGCGAACAGAGGCCAGACATATCCATTTCACGAAGATTTCCCCAATCCGCCCACCATCGCGGTAACAAGAGATCCCTAACGTAACCAGGGGCGGCATTTAGCCGATCACTTCTGTACTGGCTTAGCTCTGTCCAAAGCCCTGTGCAGTGCGCTCGCAACGGACAGCCACTCGGTTATTTCGTTCTGGTTGAAGTTTGGATCCGACGGACGATGCGCGCGAGGATTTCGGGCCGCGCGGTATAGCGCCATGCCGAGGTACATGTAACCTTCCTGCTCACTCACATCGGACTTGGTTACACCTTCATTGATCGCAATGATTCGCCGACTACCGAGCGCGGTGCTCACCAGCGAAGCGCCGTCGTCATCCAAGCCACTGAGTTGGCGTATCCGAGCGCCCACGCTCTTGCATGCCTCTTCGACTGCCTCATCACCGTGACCACTGGCCAGCCGCGCTAGGGCACTGGCCCGGATCGCAGGATGCAAATGCTGTAGCTGAGCCTCAATTTCGGACCCTCCACCTGAATTCATCCTTGCCAGTTCAGGATAGCTGATCGCCTGAAGGATGAACGCTTGAATGCTCCGCACGAGTTCTTCACACGTTCGCTTTACGGGCCCAGATGCGTAGACCCAGGAGGTCTCTCGCTGGCTCTTGGAGAGAGTCACGGAGACGTACATGTCGGAATCGTCGCCATCACGCTCGGCACGACTGATGCCTACCTCAGTGACATCTCTATGATCGTCACCCAAGCCAATCTTGGCATCAATCAATGAGGTGTAGCTCCCGTACAAATCCCGCTTGCCTTTGACGGTGATGTCGGTCTCCGCGTCAGGCCATTGGTCGGTCACCCTCTCCACTTCTTTGATGATCTCTTCAATCAGTACCCAATTCTGGTGGTGCCCATGGGGCACCAATGCGTTAGCGGAGAAGTCTCTCCTTGCCACCCGCGTGACCTCCATTCGGTGTGAGTTAGATGTGACCACCCAACCCCTGAAGCATAGTCAGGAACCGCTCCTGGGGAGCGGCTGATCAGCAGGACCGATCACCGTACGCAGCAGGGCGGGCGCTTGAGAGGATGTACCGCAGCGGGGTACATCAACCAGACCGCGACGGTGTTGCGCTGCCTGTATGCCTCCCGGTCGAAGGTCGGTGGCCGGCCGCCCTGGCTGCCCCGTCGCAGCCGGTGTCCGCGCTGGTCAGCGGGGACGGGGATCACTGCCCGGATGCCGCGCTTGCGCAGGTGCTCGCGGATCGCGCGGGAAGAGTACGCCTTGTCCGCCAGGACCACGTCCGGTCTGGTGCGTGGCCGTCCTCGGCGGCGGGGAACCCGCAGGCGGGCCATGACATCGGTGAAGGCAGGTGCGTCGCCGGCCTGGCCTGCGGTCAGGACGAACGCCAGAGGCCGGCAGCGGTCGTCGGCAGCAAGGTGGATCTTTGTGGTCAGTCCGCCCCGGGACCGGCCGATGGCATGGTCGTCCGGTTCGCCGGCCGGGGCCCCTTTTTGCGGGCCCCGGCCGCGTGCTGGTGAGCCCGCACGATCGTGGAGTCCACCGAGACCGCCCAGTCGAGGTCTTCCTCCGCGTCGGCCTGGGCCATCAGCGCGGTGAATACCCGCTCCCAGGTCCCGTCGACGGCCCACATCCGCAGCCGGTTGTAGACCCCCCGCCAGTTGCCGTACTTCTCCGGCAGATGGACCCACTGGGTACCGGTCTGGAACTTGTGGGCGATCGCATCGATCACCTCACGATGGTCCCGCCAGCGGCCACCCCGCTTCGGCATCCGGTCCGGGAGTAAGGGCTCAATCCGCGCCCACTGCGCATCAGTCAACGGCACACCCGGACCAACGACCCACTGATCCAAACGAAACTGCCTAGGAGAACCGCGCACTTGAGCGGTAGCCGCTGGACAGATGCTCGACTGCGCCGAGGAAGTCGCGGAAGGCCCGGTCGGTGCGGGTGGTGTCGCCGGTGGCGTCGAGGTCCATGAGGAGACCACGGATGACAGCGAGAACGAGCGTCGCGAGATCCGGCCGACCGATGCTGCGTAGGCCGTCCTCAAGCGGCCCGAGCCAGTCGGTCGTCGCGGTGCGCCGGAAGTTGGGCCACAACTGCTGCTCCGCGCTCTCGCGCAGCTGACCGAACATCCGCAGGTACGGCTGCCCGTCCGGGCCGGTGATGGAGGTCCAGGCGCGGTTCAGGGTGGCCGTGTACGGCTCGTCGGGTCGCACCCGCAGGAGGTCGCCGAATGTGTCGAGCTGACGTTGCCGCGCGTGCCCGAGGACGGCCCGCAGCAGCACGTCGCGGGTGCCGAAGTGATAAATCAGCATGCGGGCTGAGGTGCCGGTGGCGGTGGCCAGCGGCTCGAGCCGGTCGGGGAGGCCGTGCGCGAGGGCGTGATCAGCGCAGGCATCGAGCAGCCTCTCCTTGATGTGCGGTTGCGGTCGTCTACCCACCGCCCTACTTTTTCACGTAACGGCTACTACGTCTATCGTCGGCAGGGGGGCAGTCAGGGCAGACGTGGAGGTAGCGATGAGGGTCGTGTTCGTGCATGGGGCGTGCGTGCGGGACGGGTCGTGGTGGTGGCACCGCACCGCCGAGCTGCTGCAGGAGCGAGGGGTGCCGAGCGTGGCCCCGGCGCTGCCGAGCTGTGGCGAGGCGGGCCTGCCCGGCGGCGTCGGCGGTCCGGGGCTGCCCGAGGATGTTGCCGCGGTGCGGCAGGTGCTGCAGGACAGCGACGAGCCGACCATCGTGGTCGCCCACAGCTACGGCGGCATCATCACCGCGGAAGCCGCCGCGGGAATCGGGTCAGTACGCCACCTGCTGCTGGTCTCCAGCTACCTGCCCGAGGTCGGGCAGAGTCTGTCGGAGTTCGGGGACGGCAGCCCCGCCCCGTTTCTCGACGTCGACCCCGACGCCGGCACATTCGGGGTCCGCCCCGAGCTGCTCGTGGATACATTCCTGCAGGACTGCGACCCCGAGGTCCAGGCGCAGGCGGCGGACCACCTCGCCCGGCAGAGCGTGCAGGTGACCGGGCAGCCGGTCGGGGCGGCCGCATGGCAGCAGTTGCCCTCGACGTACCTCATCTGCGCCCAGGACCGGGGCACCCCGCCGCGGCTGCAGCGCGAGTTCGCCCGCCGGGCCGGCAGCGTCGTCGAACTCGACGCCGGCCACCACCCGTTCCTGTCCCAGCCCGCCGCGGTCCGGGACCTGCTGCTGAGCCTGTGACGGCAGCCGCGGACGAGCCGGGCCGGCGATCCGAAGGCCGGAGACCGTCGTGAGTGCCGAGGAAGAACTGCTGTCGAGGGCCTACCTGGCCTACAACGGGCAGGACGTCGACGGCCTGCTACTCAACCGTATCCGCCCGATTTTCGGCGAGTGCTACGGAGACCCCGAGAGGCCCGCGAGTTCGCGAAAACTGAAGGGTTCTCGGCGGGAACCCGAGGGTCTGTCGCCGTGCCTCGCGACGTCGGATCCGTGGGTTCGTGGTGAAGTCGCGGGGCCAGCGCGACGGCGGCGGGTGGACATAGCCAGGTTGGTCCCCGCAGTCACGACTGGTCGGGGTGGCTGAGACGCACCGTCTCTCCGCCGAATGGTAGGTGCGTGACTCGGCTGGTGAGGAGTCAGGTGTCCTCGACCTTCCGGAATGTGTCTTCGTAGTGGCCCACGTTCGCAGGGAGCCTCGGGGGCACCATGCCATCGGTATAGCCGTCGACCCGGTAAGTGGCGAAGTAAGAGGTGGCGGTGGCCGTCGACGCAGAATTCACCGTGACCAAGATGTTCGTAGACATGCGGCGTGACAGCCGGTCCTTGGGTCGCGAACCGAAGTAGCTGCGGAGCTCCTCACGGCCCTCCACTCTGCGGTCGCCGTGAGGCCACTCCCCCACCCCGTCAGAGGTGAAGAGGTCCGCGACACTGCTCGGATCTCCCAGGTCAAGGCGGCGCACGAACTCGACGATCAGACGCTCGCAGGCTCGCTCGGCGAAGAGACGTTCCATCGGGTCAAGGGCTTCAGTCGACATCATCAATTGCTACCAGCCCCCTATGGGGCATCGCGATGGCTTTTTTGCCTGCCGATTCCCCCAGTCCGTGAACACGACGCCATCTTCGACGTGTCACGAAAGTCAGAGCCGCTCTCGACGGGTCGCTCCAGGAGTCGGCGGGCAGAGTCCGCGTAGCGCATCGCGGTCTTCTCGTCGAGCCCGAAGACCTCGGCGAGGTGGAGCGGATCAGGGCCATGGACGAGGGCTTCTTCGAGCTGCCGGTCGACGCGGAACTGTTCCAGGGAGGCGGCCTGGCCCCGAAGCGGTGCAGTGAGGGAGACCTGGCTGATGGAGCCTGTTCCCAGGGCGGTGATCTTGTTGATCAGCAGGTGCGGGTTGGCGGTGTCGGGCCAGCGGCGGCGCCGGAAGTCCAGCCACTCGCGGGCGACTTGCAGCGTCAGCTCATCCAGGGGACGGACTCGGCCGTCGACCGTCAGCTTCCGGTTGCCGATGTCGAGGTCGTCGAGTTGAAGGCGGCGGATCGCGCCGGACCGGGCCGCGTGGACCGCGGCGAGGGCGAGGACCAGGCGGTCCGCCGGTTGGGTGACCGCGGCGACCGAGTTCTCGATGTGCTCGGGCTCCAGGGGCTGGATGATGCCGTGCTCGCGCTGGCCGACGCGGATGCGGCTGGTCGGGTTCTTGAAGATGGTGCCGTTCTTCTTCGCGCGGCTGAACAACGACCGCAGCACGATGAGCGTGTGCTGCCGCTGGCCGCCGTGGAGAGCGTCGAGTTGGGCGAGAACGTCGTCGCGGGTCACTTCGCGCAGATGGTCGTAGCGGCTTGACCAGTCGATCAGCACCGGCCGGATGCGGTTGAGGTAGTTCCAGACGGTGGCCTCGTCGCGGGGCTGGGACCGGGGGCCGCCGTCGTGCAGGAGCCGGGCCCAGTGCTCGACATCGTGGCGGATGCCGGGGGCGATGCCGTCGAGCTTGCGCTCTAGCCACGTCTCGAACGACGGCGTCCGGTCGTCGAGGAACACGCCAATCCGGTCGAGGACCTCGATGGTCAGCTAAATGTTCAGCCGACGGGGCCGCAGGGCCGGGTGGAGTTCGGAATAGCGCACGACGTCCTCGCCGACATGCCGGGACATCAAGGTGATCAGGGCCTTGTCCACGCCGAGACGGGTCTTGCGAGGCCAGCCGCGGGCCTCGCCGAGGCGGTGGGCGCTATGACGGGCCCAAGCCAGCCACGGGTTGTCCGGGCCCTCGTACTGGTCAGGGTTGACGCGGGTGAGGTCGCGACAGGCCGGGAACAGGGCGGGCTGGAGCCAGCCACCGGGCGGTGATGCCGGAGGCGGGGCGGGAGTGCGGGGTCGTCCGCGGTGCTCGTATTGGGGCTGCCGCGGCCGCGGGACTCGTTCCCACAACGGCGCCATATGAGCGAAGAACAGCTGGTGATAGCGCAGTTTGGGCAGCAGCGACTCCGCCTTGGCGCCGGTGGTCGCCGCGTCCGTACGCGCTTGGTGCCAGCACAGGCGGCAGTACCCCTTCCGCAGCGGGCCGTGTTGGCCGCAGCCGACGCACGGCGCGTGCGGGCCGCGCTCCCCGCCCTGGTCAAAGCCGTCGAGCGCCAGCTCAAGGACGCCCAGACCTGTCTCGCAACCGGGCGGGAGACCCCGGCCGGAGCCCCGTTCACCACTCCGGCGGGCGAGACCCTCCTCCGCCGCGCCGGGGTCTCCTCCCGCGTCTACGCCGACGACCCCGCCACCGGCCGGCGCCGGGACCTGACCGTGGAAGAGGAACGCGCCTTCTGGGCCTGGGCCATCGTCGAAGTCCTTCGCCACACCGGCATGCGCATCGAGGAAGCACTCGAACTCACCCACCACAGCTTCGTCGCCTACCAGCTGCCCACCACCGGCGAGATCGTGCCCATGCTCCAGGTCGCCCCGTCCAAGCTCGACCAGGAGCGGCTGCTGCTGGTCTCCCCAGAACTCGGCGAGGTGCTCACCGCGATCAACCATCGCGTCCGGCGCGGGCAGCAGGCCATGCCCCTGGTCTCCGCCTACGACAGTCTGGAACGACTCTGGAGTGCACTGAGGTTCCCCCGAGATGCGGAGGGAGCTGACAGAGGGTCAGATGGGACTCATGAGAGGACCTACGACCATGGCTGCCCCAAGGAAATACTCG